>DEKQ01000102.1 GCA_002353975.1 Prevotellaceae bacterium UBA2718 | reverse complement strand
GCGGCACAGTTCTACATCAATCTCCACCAGATGGGCTATCCCGTGGAGTACGTTGACTGCGGCGGCGGCCTCGGAGTGGATTACGACGGCACGCGGTCGTCAAACTCTGAGTCGTCTGTCAACTACTCAATACAGGAGTATGTCAACGACTGCATCTACACCTTCGTGGATGCCGCCAACAAGAATGACCTGCCGCACCCCAACATTATCACTGAGTCCGGACGTTCTCTGTCTGCCCACCACTCCGTGCTCGTCATCGATGTCCTTGAGACAGCATCGCCACCGGAGATGCCCGAAGCCTTTGAGGCAAAGGAGACGGACCACCAGCTGGTGCGCGAGCTTTACGATATATGGTGCAATATAGACTCGCGCTCGCTCCTGGAGGACTGGCACGACGCCGAGCAGATACGCGAAGAGGCCCTCAATCTCTTCTCTATGGGCATGGTCGATTTGCGTACCCGCGCCGAGATAGAGGCTATGTACTGGAGCGTCTGCCGTGAGGTCTATACGCTGACGAAGTCCATGAAGCACATTCCCGAGGAGCTGCGGAGCATCAGCAAGCTGCTTGCCGACAAGTATTTCTGCAATTTCTCACTCTTCCAGAGCCTCCCCGACACGTGGGCCATTGACCAGCTGTTCCCCGTAGTGCCACTGCAACGCCTTGACGAACGCCCCACCCGACAGGCAACGCTGCAGGACGTGACGTGCGACAGCGACGGAAAGATTTCCAATTTCGTCACCGGAGGACACACATCATCCACCCTCCCCGTCCATCCGCTAAAGAAAGGGGACTCCTATTACCTTGGCATCTTCCTCATCGGAGCCTACCAAGAGATTCTCGGCGACATGCACAACCTCTTCGGCGATACCAACGCCGTGCACGTTTCGATGAAGGACGGGCACTACCACATAGACCAAATCTTTGACGGCGAGACCGTGGAGGAGGTGCTGGACTACGTGCAGTACAACCCAAAGAAGCTGGTTCGGCAGCTGGAGATATGGGTGACAAAGTCCGTAAAGGAGGGTCGCATATCCCTGGAAGAGGGCAAGGAGTTCCTCTCCAACTACCGCTCCGGCCTCTATGGCTACACCTATTTGGAGTAAGAGGCGGCGCGTCTTCAGGCCAAAAAGCAGTACATTCACGTGGCGCGACAGGTTAAAAAAGTTGAAAAACTTGTTGGAATAATATATTTTCCTTAACTTTGCGACAATTACGTGAACAGCCTGATACACATTAACGTAGTAACCAAATCAACCCATTATACACTAACTTTATAACTAACAAAGCGTATGAAAAAAATCTTTACTCTTATTGCTGCACTCGTTGCAACACTGTCTGTAAACGCAGCAACCATTGGTCCTGAGGACAACTCAGCTGCTTTTTGGTCAGCTTTCTCTGATGCTTACACCGTAAACAAAGGTGAGAAGGCTATCGCTAAGTTTGTTAACCACAACCCCGGCACCGGCGACAACTGGTTTAACTGGGTGCTTATTGCTACAAAGGCTAATGCTGGCAATCCCGTAACAAATGCTCCTTGGGATGGTGCAAACGAGTATGGCGCTGTACGTTCTGACAACTGGGGCTGGGGTACATATTTTGAGAAGACTAACCCTGATGACGCTACCACTTGGAAAGCTACATACGAGAACAGCTATGACTGGACAGACTTCCTTGGTCTCTTAAACGGAGCAGAAGTAGAGGTTACAATACAGCAGACAGACGGGGGTAATCTCTCTGTAGAGGCTGTTACCACAAAGGAAGGCAAGACATACAACTACAAGGTTGTGAGCAAGAATGCACTTGACGCTGAGAGCTTCAGCTTCTTCTTCACTGTGGATCACTCTCACCTGACCGACTTCAACGTAACAATCGAGAAGCCAGCCGTTGCTTCTAACCACACTTACGACTTCACCGCATGGAGCGCAGAGACTGTTGCAGCCCTGAAGGCCGACGCTGCTGCCAGCAAGCTTGAGGGTTGGAGCGACGTGGAGAAGAAGGCTGACGCAGAGGCTGACGCAGAGCCAACAGAGACATCTAAGGACAACTGCTTCTGGTGTGTTGCCACACCTAATGCTGACGGCACACTCTCTGCCAACGGCGTTGTAATCAAGGAGCTTGGCAATCTGAAGTTCAACGAAGCATACAGCACTGCTCGTTCTCTGGCTATCGCAGTGAACTATCCCACAGCTCTCAGCGATTATCAGGGTGGCGCATATCTGTGGCTCGGCGGCAAAGAAAAGCTCTGCTTCACCATTCCTAACGTAGCAGCCGGATCAACCATCACAGTGGCTGCAGAGTCTCACAAGGCAAGCGATGCCCGCGGCATACAGCTTAAGCAGGGTGAAAACCAGATTGGTGCTAACTTTACTCCTACCACCTATGACACATACACATGGACAGTAGAGACTGCAGGTGACGTTGACGTTTACAATACCAACGGTTGCCACATCTACTACATCGACATCAAGGGTGGTAACACAGGCGTAAGCGAGGTTAAGGCAGCTCCTGCAAAGGCTCAGCCTAAGAAGGTTCTGACTAAGAACGGCATCATCATCGATGGAAAATACACCATCGGCGGTGCGCTCATTAAGTAAATAACAACTCAAGAAAGGACACTATGCCCCGGGGCATAGTGTCTTTTTTTTACATTTCATCCCATGTATCCCAGACTATTCCTCGCTTCACTGCTCGCATCGGCAACGCTTTCAGCGGGAGCCGTGACGTTCGATGAGTCCGTAAGCTATGGCAAGCTCGTCATCCAGTCGCGCCTCAGCGACTTCTGTGCCAACACAAAGCAGACGGGCTTTGACGTGTATGACGCCGACGGCACAAAGGTAAAGTCCTCTGCCAACGCTTCAAACCTGAGGTTGGACTACGTCCCCGGTCTCGTGGCCAAGGCTGTATTAGAGGCTGCCGACTACTATAACGGCAAGGGCGATGCCGCCGCACGCGGCTGGTATATCACCATAGAGAACTATGCCAACGCCTACTATTCATCTGTTCCCACCTCCGGCGGTAGCCTTGACGACCTCAATGCGGCGAAGATTTACCCGGAACTGTATGCACTTTCAAAAGGTCCGTTCGCCTCCGTGGCCAACAATGCCACTGCCTCCAACGCCGTCACCGCGATGCAGCGGGCCGCAAAGGGACTGAAGGCGCACAACGATTCCTATAGCATAACGGCCTCAGTGAAGGCAGATGCCGCGGGCGGCTGGTTCCACAAGAGCGGCTATCCCAACCAGATGTGGCTTGACGGACAGTACATGGGACCTGCCCTGCTGGCCCAGCTCGCCACCCTCAACGCCCGCAGCGGCAACGAAGCCCCGGTGAAACTTGAGTTCCAGAAGCCGTGGGACACAATAATGAAGCAGTTTGACATCACCTGGCGCTACCTGTGGAACGAAGAAACCGGCCTGCTATATCACGCCTTCTCGGCCACGCCGACGGCCTCCACGTCGTCAGCAGCATGGGGAGAGGCCGGTGTATATCACTCGCAGGAGTACTGGGGCAGGGCTGAGGGATGGTATTTCCTCGCCCTTGTCGATATGCTGGAGCAGATGCAGCAGGCCGGGCTGGCAGGCTCTGAGGACTACGCGACGCTGCGCGGGTACCTGAACAAGGTCGCAGCAGGCCTGGCAGCCAAGCAGGACACACAGACGGGATGCTGGTATCAGCTGCTGAACTACGACGGCTCCTTCTCTGCCGACACGTATAAGGGAAGGAAATACAGTGCCGTGAGCAACTACATAGAGTCCTCGGCCACGGCAATCTTCATTGCCGCCTACCTGAAAGGGCAGCGCCTCGGGCTCTACGACACCGACTATAGCGCCGTGGCGAAGAAGGCTTACAAGGGTTTCGTGGAGCAATTCCTCGTTGACGACGGCAACGGCGGCGTGCACATCATAGGCTCATGCCGCTCTGCAGGGCTCTGCGGCAGCAACGGTCGCGACGGCTCTGCGGCATACTATCTGCTGGGACCCGACGTGTCGGTGGTGAAGGCAAAGGACAGACAGACCGAGGGAAAGGTGCTGGGAGCATTCATTCTGGCAGCAGTGGAGTATGAACGGATGTCTGATGTCACTGCCATCGCGCGCGTATATAATAATAAGGTAAGGAATACCCATAAGGTACTCAGCAGCAACACCGTAATCATTACCACCCCCAACGGCAGGTACACCGCAGAAGGGAAGGCCGTCAGCAGATAGAAGAGAGAAGAGAGAGCGCCTCAAAGAGGCACTCAACACGACACGCAAAGCTATTTAATTAGACTTAATCCGTTAATTTGAAACTCAGAACAGTGGACGATAAGAAGATTATTTTTTCAATGGTGGGAGTGAGCAAGATCATCCCCCAGAACCAGAAGCAGATACTTAAGAACATCTACCTCTCCTTCTTCTACGGTGCCAAGATAGGCATCGTGGGTCTGAACGGCGCCGGCAAGTCAACGCTGATGAAGATTATCGCCGGCCTTGAGCAGCCCACGCAGGGCGAGGTGGTGTGGAGTCCAGGATACACCGTGGGCTACCTTCCACAGGATCCGCCGCTCGACGAGACGAAGAGCGTGATGGATAATGTGCGCGAAGGAGTGCAGTAT
>DEKQ01000146.1:6538-14568 GCA_002353975.1 Prevotellaceae bacterium UBA2718 | reverse complement strand
CCGATTATCATCATTGTCAATGAGATGTAGAAGTATGGAGAGTCTGTCACAAGTCTCTGAGGGATGCCATTGCTCAAAGCCCATAGTTTATCTATTCCGATATACAGCGCAGCCAAGAAACCGATGAAGAACATCACGCTGCCCAGGAATCCGAATACGTGCATTGGCTTGCGTCCAAAGGTGGAGAGGAACCACAGCGTAATGAGGTCCAGATAACCATTTACGAACCTGTTCCAACCCATAAACTTCGACTTGCCGAACTTACGTGCCTGATGGTGTACGGGCTTCTCACCTATCTTCTCAAAGCCGGCATTCTTTGCCAGATACGGCATATAGCGGTGCATCTCACCATACACCTCGATATTCTTCACCACATCGATGCGATAGGCCTTCAAACCGCAGTTGAAGTCATGCAGGTTGTGAATGCCGCTCACCTTTCGTGCCGTGGCATTAAACAGCTTCGTTGGTATCGTCTTGGACAGCGGGTCACCCTGCGAACGGTTTTGCTTATATCCGCTCACCAGGTCATATCCGTCCTCCTTTATCATGCGATACAACTCCGGTATCTCATCGGGCGAATCCTGCAGGTCGGCATCCATCGTGATTACCACATCACCCTGCACCACCTCAAAGCCGCAGTACAGCGCAGGTGACTTGCCATAATTGCGGCGGAACTTGATACCGTGTACGTGAGAGTCCTCCTTTGCCAAATTTTCTATGACATTCCACGACCCGTCCGTGGAGCCATCATTAACGAACACCACCTCGTAGGTGAAGTCGTGTTCCTTCATAACCCGGCTAATCCATGCGTAAAGCTCGGGGATTGACTCTTCTTCGTTGTATAAAGGGATTACTACCGATATATCCATGATAAATTCAAGACGCAAAATGCATAATGCATGATTTGCTAATTCGTTAATTTATTAATTCGTCACTTCCTTCCTTCTCACAATGAGCGCCAAGACCAAGTTCAGCAGTAGCGACATGACGACACAATTGGAAAATGTAGAGATAGCTATGTCAACGGGGCGAGCCTGTGACAGTAGCGACACCTGCTCGTCCAAATCTTTCAAATTAACACCTGCGCCGGAAAGTGACTGCCTCAGCTCAGCAGACGCAAAGCTTTCCTTCAGCGCAGAGAGGAATGAGCCCCCGTCAAGGAAATAGAAATACACCAGCGTTGCTGCTGTCAGCACCATCGAGGCGTATGCCATAATCGTAGCGCCGTATGCGAAAGCCCTGCGATATGAGATAACTCCCGGAAGTATCCTGTCACGGTAAAACTTCACGCGCCACAACACCACAAACGGAGTAGCCACCACGCCGCTCAGATATACAAACTGCAGCATGGGCACGTGTATGGAATATACGAAACAGAAAAAAAGAATACTCCAGAACAGCCCCAAGAAGAATCCGTCCTGTCGTGCAAAAGCCTTAAATTGTATATACTCTCCTGCAGAAATCATGTACCTTTATATATAAATCGCGTGCAAAGGTACGATTAAGTTTTNNTTGAGATATGCAAGAGAAAGAACCCGTTTTTTATCTTCGCTTGCATATCCCAAGAATATCTTTTGAAATGCCATGTTCCACTTACATGCGCGATTTCTGCCTGTCTCCTGCACCAGAGCCACGATATTTTGAGCGGGCCTCGTTAAACTTCCACGTCAAGTCGAGCATGAAAGTACGGCGGGCAGGATTCATGGTCGTAAGTTCGCGATACCCATAGATTGTGGCCTCAGTCTTATTGGTGTTCAATGGATCTATGCAACGCAGGTCGGCTGTCAGCGTTCCTGCACGCCGAAGGCTGAAGTCGCGCTGCACGCCTATGCCGGTGACAAGACGTGTTGAAGTCATGCGATAGTTTCTCTGGTCTCCCTTCGATGTCCATTGTGCAGACACATTGAGCCGGAATCCGTGAGGCAGTTCAAAGTCGTTCTGCCAACCCATGAAGAGCCACGGGCGGTTGAGGGTAATGTACTTGCCGTCTGCCGTAGGCGATTTGTAATCCTGCATCTGGAGGGCAATAGACCACATAGGATGCCAGCAGCCAATGACCGGACGGGCTGAGTATTGTATATTGAACTGATTGAAATCCTCCATGCTGTTGACGGGACGCACAAGGCTGACAAACGGATCCGTTGAACCTGGGAAGGGTTCGGTGGAAAGAATCACGACATCTTTCACGCGACCATAATTCATCGTCAGGTTCATCCACTTGTATGCGGCATTAAACACAAGGCTGTGGGTATATGTAGGCCTCAGATACGGATTGCCGCTCTGGTAGGTGTAGCGATTTATGTAAACCGTTGAGCTTGTGAGGTTTGAATAGTTAGGACGTTCTATGTCGCGGCGATACGAAAGAGCAAGCTGCACCTTGCCTACAGGAACCGAGACAACGGCTGTAGGGAACCAGTCGCCGTAGTTGCGGCACATCTCATCCTCACGCTTGCCGAAATTATAATAATCATTCTTCAGGTGTTCGTAGCGCAAACCCACCTGGGCAAACAGCTTGCCGAACTGACGACCGTACTCCATAAAGACCGAAGTGGATTTCTCTTTTATCTTCGTGTCGGTAGTCTTCACAGGAACCTCATCGGTTGCCAGGAAGTCATAAGCATCCGTACGATGATTGTTACTATATTCCCCACCCAGCGACAGGTTGCCCTTCCATACAGGATATGACAGGATGAGCTTCATGGCCCAGAAGTTATTGCTGCTTATCGTGTTGCTCTCGATGTGGCGACTCACGGGACCTCCGTCTATCTCCGTTGTCGTTTCCTTAGTCTCGCCGGGTGACTGGGTATCATCAAAGAGACCATCGATATTCAGGTCTATGCTCAGTTTGCGTATCTTGCCGTTGTAGTAAGCGTTGAAGATATGCTTCCTGAACTCATCTTCCTGTCTTATGTCGCTCTCTGAGCGTTCTTTGTAAATGCCATTCTCATAGCTGTCGGTATAGAAACACCCATTGAGGCTGCCATTAGGGTGACGGTCATACTTGTAGTATGCCCCGAAACTGTGGTTTTCGCTCAACATATAATTGACCTGCACCTGTGGCGACCAGCCTTTCCATATATTCTCAGACTCCTGCGTGCTGACTCCGTCTATACGGTCAGGTCCGGCATAATAGGTCAAAGTATTGTCCTGCAACGACTTACTGTGCCCGTAGCGTCCCGCCCAGAATGATACCGTAACGTCAAGTCCGCCCGTACGGTAGTTCACGTCGAGATTGTTGGTCAGCGTATGACCATACTGATACATACCATCAAAATACTCCTGGAACGAGAAGCCCTCGCCCTGAGCCTTTTTAAGTGTAATACGCACTACGGCCTTCGTTGAGGCGGCATAGCGGGCACCGGGATTATGCACCACATCCACATACTGTATCTGGTCAGAACGAAGCCGGGACAGTTCTTTTATGTCCAGCACACGGCGCCCGTTGATATATACTTCGGCCTCGCCGCGTCCCGTCACTTTCACGGCTCCGTCGCGCTCTGCCTCCAAAGAAGGTATCCTGCCAAGGGCATCGCTCACCGTGCCGGCCTTTTCTAATATAGTGCCTGCCACCGTGGTACGCATAGCATCTCCCTTAACGCGTGTCTTGGGCAAACGGCCTTTCACGACGATGCCGTCCAATTGCTGCGACTGGTTGTACCATAGTGCAGAGTCAATTGAAATACTGTCGCCTTGTCCGAAGGCGGTTACACACATCATTACGACTACTGATAATGCAGAAAATCTAAAACAATTCCTTTTCATTAATTTAAGTTTTTTCTGGCTGCAAAATTAGGCTAAACGGCCAGTATAAACAAGTTTCTGGGATATTCTGCATGTTTTTGTGACGAACTGCACGCTATATTGATTTTATTTATTACTTTTGCATCACTTATTATGAACAACAGAAACAAAGAAACCCTCAGCGTACGCATCATAAGTGTAGGATTCACTTGCCTGGCCTTAGCCGTTTTCAAACCACTCGGCATAGGTGAGATGGGGATGATGCTCTACGCTCACCTCTTGGCCATCTGGGTGTTTGGGCTTGGAATATGCTATGTCACGGAAGCCCTGATGAAGCATATTATCAGGATGCCTGCAACGCTCAGTAAGGGAGCAGATTACATCATTCGGCGAAATCTTTGGTTTCAGCTCATCAACACCCCGTTGGAAGCTTTGCTCATCAGCATATACCTTCACTTCCCCATGACCCGCATCGGCGCTGCCGACCCGCTCTCTCTGAAAGGCTTCCTTCAGGTCATGCTTGTGATAGCGTTCTGCTCGTTTGACATCGGGCTCTATTGGCGCTACAAGTTTCGCAGCAGATACCTGACAACAGAATTGGAGGAAACAAAGGCTCGGAGCGAACAGATACAATCCACGCAAGTCCATTCGGCCCCGTCATTGACCCTTACCGGCAATACGAGCGAGAAAGTGTCGCTGAACATTGATGACCTGCTTTTCATTGAGACCGTCGGTAACTATGTTAAAGTTTATCATCTGCATGACAATCAGTTACGCACAGATATGCTACGTGCAACTTCAAGACAAATGGAGGACGAGCTTCATGCCTATCCTTCCATCGTCCGTTGCCACAGGGCGTACCTCGTCAACCTGAGCCAAGTAGAACAACTGACATCCAATTCCGGCAACGCGCAACTCATTGTCCGCCATTGCCACGAAGCCATTCCTGTATCACGAAGCAACGTCTCCCAGATAAGGAAAGCAATAGGGAAGTAAGCCATCGCCAAAAGGGAAGTTACTTACAACCATTAGGGAAGTTACTTACATCCAACAGGGAAGTTACTTACATCCAACAGGGAAGTTACTTACATCCAGCAGGGAAGTTACTTACAACCAACAGGGAAGTTACTTACAACCGACAGGGAAGTTACTTACAACCAATAGGGAAGTTACTCACATCCAACAGGGAAGTTACTTACATCCAACAGGGAAGTTACTTATCGACAACAGTAAAGCAGGTCAACGGTTACAGTATAATTGGCTATCGGCAACAGGAAGTTTGGAGTGTGTTTTTACTCTGCCAAAATGGCAGAGTTGATATTGCGTTCTGATAGCAGGTCTTTCAGGCGGTAATAGCAGGTCTTTTACACACTAATAGTAGGTCTTTCACAAGGTAAAAGACCTACTATTACAACGTGCTGATTATCAACGTGTTTGCTACTGCCATTTTGGCAGTTGAATATCAAGGCTCTGTCAGCCTTACTGCCCGGCGGGTTTGCCGTTTCTTTAGAATGGCAGATCGTCACCATCGTCGGCTGCTGCGGCAATCGGCGATGCTGTCTGTGCATGCGCAGAGGCTGTGCCGGCAGCCTGTACGGGCGATGCTACGGGAGAAGCCACAGGAGCTGCTGCAGGTGCGGGAGCTGCGTTGGGATCTACCTGACGAACGTCATAGGCACGAATTGAATTGTACCAACGTCCGTTATATTCACGTGCATCGATGTCGAATGCCACGTTGACTATCTGTCCCACCTGAACGTTGAAACGCTGGAGGCGATCGGCTCCGAATACATCGAATACCATCTTGCGGGGGTACTGGGAGTCTAAGGTTTCGAGAACGAATTCCTGTACCTTCCACTCTCCGCGCTGGCTGGTGCCGCTACGCTCAGGAAGGGCTGCAATGATTTTTCCTTGTAGTTCCATTTAAGTCTATGTTTTGTTTTTAGTTTATGATGTTTCTGATTAACTTTGTATTGTCGCCATCCATTGTCGTGGGGTGCAAAATCTGCTGCGAAATTACAAAAAATGTTGTAAAGTGAGAAATTTTTAGATGTTTTTTTTGTCATATCAAGGGATTTTTGTATTTTTGCATGAAGTAATCTAAACAACTTCAAATACATTACACATTATTATAATAAGTGATATGAGATTTACATTATCATCTTCTACTCTGGCCAGCAAGCTGGGTACGCTTGCAAAAGTTATTAACTCAAAGAATTCTCTGTCCATACTGGACTGTTTCCTTTTTGAAATCGGCGACGGGCAGATGACCGTAACCGCGAGTGACAACGCTAACCTGATGAAGTGTATGCTGCCGCTTTACGAGTGTGACGGAGCTGGTGCTTTCTGCCTTCCAAACCGTCTGATACTTGACGCGATGAAGGACCTTCCCGAGCAGCCGCTGTCATTCGAGATTGACGATACGAACATTCTGCGCGTGCGCTATCAGGGCGGTTCATTCAAGCTGACGGCACAGAGCGCCGACGAGTATCCGCGCATGCAAGCCCTGGAGGGAGGATATACAGAGACGACGCTGACAGCGGGAAGAATAGCAGAGAACATACAGCGCACATTGTTTGCCACAGCCAACGAGGAACTGCGAATGGTAATGAACGGAATTTTCTTTGACCTGCGCGAGGATGCGCTTAACATCGTGGCGAGCGACGGTCACAAGATGGTGCGCAACATGATATTGACTTCAAAGTCAGAGGTCAGCGCGTCATTCATTCTGCCAAAGAAGCCCGCAGGACTGCTGCGCAACGTGCTGTCACTCGATGACGAGACGCCGGTGATAATAAAGTTTGACACGCAGAACGCAGAGATACAGTTCCCTGACGGTATGCTGCTCTGCCGCCTCATCGAGGGACGCTATCCTAACTATGCTTCGGTTATCCCGTCAGACAATCCTAACATCGTAACCATTGACCGCAAGGGCCTGATCAACGCCCTGCGCCGCGTGCTGCACTTCGCAAGCGAGAGCACTATGCTGGTTAAGATACGCATGACGCAGAACAACATGGAGCTGAATGCCCAGGACATCGACTTCTCAACAGAGGCGAAGGAAGATGTGGTATGCGAATACGGCGGCGTTCCTATGACAATAGGTTTCAAGGGCTCCGTGCTGGTAGATATACTGAACAACCTGAACAGCGACGAGGTAATCATAGAACTTGGCGACCCAAGCCGGGCTGGCGTGATACGCCCCGCAGAGCAGCCAGACGGCGAGGATGTGCTGATGCTCATCATGCCTATGCTGATTAATGACTAACTGGCGAATTGACAAATTTACGAATTGACAAGTTAACGAATTAGCGAATTAACAAATTATTGCTCCGCTCTGCTGCGCAAACGTAACCAATAGGGCGGAGCAAACTAAATAAATACCTGACGAATTGAAACTGAATTTGACAAAGCCCCTCATCATCTTTGACCTTGAGACGACGGGACTTGATGTCGCACGCGACAAAATCATACAGATAAGCTATATCAAAGTGACACCCGACGGCGAGGAGGTGCGCAAGAACTATTACGTAAATCCCTGCATGGCCATACCCAAGGAGGTGACTGAGCTGACCCACATCACCAACGAGATGGTGGCAGATGCTCCGACGTTTAAGCAACTCGCTCCGACGCTGGCAGCAGACTTTGAGGGGTGCGATTTTGCGGGATATAACTCAAACTATTTCGACATCCCTCTGCTGGCAGACGAACTTCTGCGTGCGGGGGTGAGCTTCGACTTCTCCGAGTGTCGCCTCATAGATGCCTGCACCATCTTCAAGACGATGGAGAAGCGCAACCTTGCCGCTGCCTATAAGTTCTACTGTGGCCGCAACATGGATGACGATTATGAGGCGCATAATGCTATGGGCGACACGGAAGCTACCTACAGGGTGTTGATGGGCGAGCTGGACATGTATGCTCCAGGCAAGCAAGAGGACCCCGAGAAGCAGCTGGCCAACAATATGGATGACCTGCATGCCCTGTGTAACCAAAAAGGGTTTGTTGACTTTGCGGGACGCATGGTATGGGGACCCGTCAAAGGTCCTGACGGCAACCCTCTGCTGGATGCCGACGGAAAGGAGCGCAAGCAGGAGTACTTCAACTTCGGAAAGTACAAGGGTATGGCCGTCGTTGACGTAATGCGACGCGACCCGGGATATGTGTCGTGGATACTCGGGGGAGACTTCACACTCGACACAAAGCAGGCCCTTACACGCATAAGACTGAGAGAGGCGAAGAAGACATATAGCTAAAATACGCCCCCTCCCATTAATACGTTCCCATAATAC
>DEKQ01000146.1:0-6477 GCA_002353975.1 Prevotellaceae bacterium UBA2718 | reverse complement strand
AACTCCTTAACTTCTTAACTCCTCAAAATGCTACACCTCAATACGGCAAAACGACTACTGACGATGCTCTTTGGGCTGATGTTTCTTACCGCATCTGCCCAGGAACTGAACGTGAAGGTCAACATCAACCATTCCCAGATTCAGGGAACCGAGGAAAGTATCTATGACGAGTTGCGCGACAAGCTGCAGGAGTTTATAAACGCCCAGAGATGGACATCCCTGCAATTTCTTGACCAGGAGCGCATCTCATGCAGCTTCAATATAACGGTAAAGGAGCTGAAACGCGAGGAGGGCACGTGGGGATGCTCTTGCATGATACAAGCCAACCGGCCAGTATTCAACGCATCCTATACGAGCACACTCTTTCAGTATCAGGATAACGAATTCACCTTTACCTACAATCAGTTTGACCGGTTAGAGTACAATCCCGATGTGATAGACAACCAGCTCGTTGCGCTGATAGCCTATTACGCCTATCTCATCATCGGAATGGATCTGGACACCTTCTCGCCCAAGGGCGGCGAGGATGTGCTGCAAACGTGTATGAACCTCACGAACAACGCCCAGAATCTTGACTATCCCGGATGGAAGGCCTTTGAGAGTTCCAAGAACCGCTTCTCCATCATCAACGACTATCTGGAGGGTTCCATGGAGCCGTTAAGACAGTTGCAGTACGACTATTACCGCAAGGGGCTTGACGAGATGGCAAATAACGCGGAACGTGGCCGCACGGAAATAAGCACAGCGATAGAAACGGGATTGAAGAAGGCCCACGAGAACAAGCCCCTCTCGCTGCTGCCACAGCTGTGGACAGAGTATAAGCGTGATGAGTTAGCTAATATATATAAAGGTAAGGGAACGTCGAAAGAGAAGGAAACCGTTTACGACATACTGTTCAACATTAACCCCTCGCTGTCGGCCACGTGGGAAAAGATTAAGCAATAGAAAGGATGCTGAAACACCTGAACATAAGCAATTACGCCCTCATCGACACTCTCGACATCGACCTGCATCGCGGTTTCTCTGTCATAACAGGCGAGACGGGAGCCGGCAAGAGCATCATTCTGGGCGCCATAGGCCTGCTGTTAGGCCAGCGTGCTGACGGCAAGGCGCTGAGAGACGCAAGCAAGAAGTGTGTCATAGAAGCACATTTCGACATCTCGCGCTATGAGTTGCGCACGTGGTTTGACGAAGAGGAACTGGAGTATGATGACGAGGACTGCATCATACGGCGAGAGTTGTCACCACAAGGAAAGAGCCGCGGATTCATAAACGATACTCCCGTGACACTCACCCAGATGCGCGAGCTGGGCGAGAAGCTCATTGACGTACACTCACAACACCAGAACCTGCTCTTGCGCAAGGAGAACTTCCAGCTCAACGTGGTGGACATCATGGCCTCTAACGAAAAGGAACGCGCAGAATATGCTGCTGCCTACAGCCAGCTGAAAGAGGCGGAGCGCGAGTTGGAAGAACTGCAGAAATCCATAGAGAATTCGCGCACGGAGGAGGACTATATGCGTTACCAACTCAACGAACTGCAAACCGCCGCACTTCGCGAGGACGAGCAGGAGGAATTGGAACAGGAACAGGAAACCGCCTCACACACAGAAGAAATCAAGACCGCGCTATATGAAGTCACCACTTTGCTGTCGGGAGAGGACGGTGCCGCCGTAGAGCAGGTTCGCCAGGCAGAGGGAAAACTTGGTTCTGCTGCTGCGATATACCCCAAGGTGACGGAGCTCTCTGAAAGACTTGACTCACTATATGTGGAGCTGAAAGACATCGCTACCGACATCGAAGCCGAGTCGGAAAGAATAGAATTTAATCCGGAGCGACTGGCTTACGTCACCGAACGCCTCAATACCATTTACTCCTTAGAGCATAAGTATCACACGGATGACATAGCAGGACTGCTGCGTGAACAGGAACGGCTGCAGACATTACTGAACGGCATAGACAACAGCGACGAAGTGCTGAAGGAGAAGCGCGAAACCGTAAGGCAGCTTACGGACATCGCCAACAAGAAGGCAGACAAACTTACCGCAACACGTAAGCAGGCGGCAAAGAAGATAGAGGCTGAGACGAAACGCAGCCTGGAGGCTCTGGGGATGCCAGGCGTGGAGTTCTGCATAGACATAAAAGCCTCCGCCCTCTCGCCCGAAGGTCAGGACAAGGTTGCCTACCTCTTCTCAGCAAATAAAGGTATGGCGCTACGCCCTGTTGCCGAAGTAGCATCGGGAGGCGAGATAGCCCGACTGATGCTCTCGCTGAAAGCCATGATAAGCGGAGCCGTTAAGTTGCCGACCATCATATTCGACGAGATAGATACGGGCGTGAGTGGCCGCATAGCCGAACAGATGGGCAACATCATGCACCGGATGGGCGAGGCAGAGAGACAGGTCATCAGCATCACACACCTGCCACAGATAGCTGCGCGAGGCACGTACCATTATAAGGTAGAGAAGAAGAATCTGTCTGACAGCACCAGCACCATGATGCGTCAGCTGACTAAGGAAGAGCGCATAGACGAGATAGCACAGATGCTGAGCGGAGCTGACATCACAGATGCAGCAAGGCGAAATGCCAAAACGCTGCTTGGGAATTAATAATTAATAATTCATAATTCACCACTCACGTCCCTCCCTCCGAGGGGGGGAGCTGGAGGGGGGCTTTAATTCGATAGAATTTGACTGTTTGTATTGCAGAGAAACCCGCAGTAGCACGAGAGATAGCAAATGTGCTCGGCGCTACCGCACAACATAACGGCTATTACGAAGGTAATGGCTATCAGGTGACGTGGACCTACGGACACCTGTGCACGCTGAAAGAACCCAACGACTATCAGGAGATGTGGAAACGCTGGACGCTGGGCGCGCTGCCGATGATTCCGCAGCGCTTCCAGATAAAGCTGATTGAGATGGACCACATCAAGAAGCAGTATGCCATCGTGGAGAAGTTGTACGAGAAAGCCGACATGATAATAAACTGCGGTGATGCCGGCCAGGAGGGAGAGCTGATACAGCGCTGGGTGATGCAGAAGGCACGGGTGAAGTGTCCCGTGAAGAGATTGTGGATTTCATCTTTGACCGAAGAGGCCATAAGAGAAGGCTTCACCAACCTGAAAGACCAGAAGGAGTTTGAGCCCCTGTACCTGGCAGGCCTGTCACGCGCCATCGGCGACTGGCTGCTGGGAATGAATGCCACGAGGCTCTATACCATAAAGTATAAGGACAACAACCGGCAGGACAAGCAACCACTCTCCATAGGACGTGTGCAGACGCCTACGCTGGCGATGATTGTGAACAGGCAGCGAGAGATAGAGAACTTCGTGCCCAAGCAGTCGTGGGTGCTCTCCACCTTGTATCGCAACACGAAATTCAACGCCATAGCCCACGATGAGGAAGCTGAGGCAGAAGATGCCGCAGAAGTGGAGAAAGCAAAGAAAGAGGGAAAAAACATAAAGGCGAAGGGCGATATATACAAGCCGCTGGAATTTCTGACAAAAGAGGAGGGAGAGAAGGTGGTAGAGGAGATAAAGGAGCAACCGCTCCACATCGTCTCCATAACAAAGAAGAAGGGAACGGAGAAGCCGCCGCAGCTGTTTGACCTCACAACGCTACAGGTGGAATGCAACAAGAAATTCGCCTACACGGCAGAGCAGACGCTGAACCTTATACAGTC
Organism: Prevotellaceae bacterium UBA2718; assembly: GCA_002353975.1. Taxonomy (GTDB): domain Bacteria; phylum Bacteroidota; class Bacteroidia; order Bacteroidales; family Bacteroidaceae; genus Prevotella. The sequence goes on along the minus strand of DEKQ01000146.1, from coordinate 2,793 downwards.
CCTGTATGAGAAGAAGTTTACGACATATCCACGTGTTGACACCCAGTATCTGACTGATGACATCTACAAGAAATGCCCTCAGACGCTTAACGGTGTCTATCAGGTGAAGTTCAACGGCGTTGCACCATACGCCGACCTCATACGCCCCCTCGGTGGAGGGAAGGCGCTGCGCAAGGACAAGAAGGTCTTTGACAACAGCAAAGTGACCGACCACCACGCCATCATCCCCACGGGAGTCATTCCCAAAGGGCTCTCTGATGCCGAGAGGAATGTATATGACCTCATAGCACGCAGGTTTATTGCCGTATTCTATGATGACTGCAAATTTGAAACCACAACGGTCATGGCTGAGGTGAAGCCCGCAGCTGAAGATGCCTCGCCGATACTGTTCCGCACGTCAGGAAAGGTGATAAACGACGAAGGATGGAAAGTGGTGTTCAATAAGACAGCACAGCCGAAAGACAAGGAAGAAAGCGCGGAGAGCGAAAAGGACGACACGACCCCTGACAACAACGCAGACGAGAAGCTGCTGCCCACATTCAGCAAAGGCGAAGAAGGGCCTCACGAGCCACAACTGGCAGAGAAGTGGACCTCTCCCCCGCCCTACTATACCGAGGCGACCCTGCTGAGAGCGATGGAAACGGCAGGTAAATTCGTAGATAACGATGAACTGCGTGCCGCAATGAAAGAGAACGGCATTGGCAGACCTTCATCAAGGGCAAACATCATCGAGACTCTGTTCAAACGCCAGTACATCAAGCGTGAACGCAAGCGCATCGTAGCCACTCCAACGGGCAAGGCACTCATAGACATCATCCATGAGGAGCTGCTGAAGTCGCCTGAACTCACAGGCATCTGGGAGAAAAAACTGCGTGACATAGAAGCCCAGAAATATGATGCCGCAACATTCATCAACGAACTCAAACAACAAATAACCGACATAGTAAATCAAGTATTATCAGACAACTCTAACCGAAAACTATTATGAACAATAAACTCCTAATCTATCAAGTCTTTACACGCCTCTATGGCAACCGTAACGAAACACGCAAGCAGTGGGGAGCATATACAGAAAACGGTTCGGGCAAATTCAATGATTTTGACCGAACCACTCTGAAGCATATCAAGGATATGGGATTTTCCCATATATGGTTTACCGGCGTATTGCGTCACGCTACGCAGACGGATTACTCTGAGTATGGCATTCCCCGTCAGCATCCTGCTGTGGTGAAGGGCAAGGCAGGCTCACCTTACGCCATCTGCGATTACTATGATGTGGACCCCGATTTGGCAGTTAATGTGGACAAGCGCATGGAGGAGTTTGAAAGCCTCGTAAGCCGTGCCCACAAGCTGGGGCTAAAGGTCATCATAGACTTCGTGCCCAACCACGTGGCGAGACAGTATAAATCCATAGCAAAGCCCGAAGGCGTGAAAGACCTCGGACGTGACGACAACGTATCAGACGGTTTCAATCCGCACAACAACTTCTACTACTGCCCCGGAGAACATTTTGACCCATACTTCGACCTGCGCTACGGTCCTTCAGGTGCCGAGCATTGCGACTCTGCAAACCTGCAACCATACAAAGAGTATCCGGCAAAATCTACCGGCAACGACCGCTTTACCTCCAGTCCTCACGCAGATGACTGGTATGAGACGGTGAAACTGAACTACGGCGTGGATTACTGGACACGCATAGGACACTTCAACCCCATTCCCGATACGTGGAACAAGATGACCGACATCCTGCTCTTCTGGGCTTCCAAAGGTATTGACGGCTTCCGCTGCGACATGGCAGAGATGGTGCCGACGGCATTCTGGTCATGGGCTATCGACAAAGTGAAATACCTGCACGAAGGCATCATTTTCGTGGGCGAGGTTTACGACCCCAACCAGTACCGCAACTACCTCAATGCAGGCTTTGACTATCTGTATGACAAAGTCGGGATGTATGACACCATGCGCTCTGTTATATGCAAATCCGGCTCAGCCGCATACATTACCAAAGCCTGGCAGGCAACAGATGACATCAAGGACCACATGCTCTACTTCCTGGAGAACCACGATGAGCAACGCGTGGCATCTGACTTCTTTGCAGCATCTGCGCGTAAGGGTATCCCAGGATTGGTAGCCTCAGTACTGATGCAATCTAATCCGTTCATGCTCTATGCCGGAGAGGAGTATGGAGAGAAGGGAATGGACGCAGAAGGCTTCTCAGGCCTTGACGGACGTACCACAATCTTCGACTATTGGTCTATCGGCTCACTCTGCAGGGCTGCAAACGGAACCCTGACCCAAGAGGAGCAAGAGATATATGACATACACCAGAAGGTGCTGAACATAGCGAGAAAGGAGAAAGCAATTGACGGAGAATTCTATGACCTGATGTACGTAAATCCATCGTCAGAGCACTTCGACCACGACCACCATTATGCCTTCCTGCGCAAAAAGGATAACTCAACTCTTTTGATAGTATGCAACTTTAACGACAACGATGCCGAAGTTAGCGTAAACATACCGCAGCATGCCATTGACTTCCTCAACATAAAGGAAAAGAAATACAACACGACAGACCTGCTGACAGGCGAGAAGATGCAGATGACAGTCAAGGGTGACCAAAGCGTTACGATGACTATCGCCGCCAATTCTGCCCGAGTATGGAAATTGGCAACAGCCGAACCACGTAAGAAAAAGACAGAAGAATGAGTGTGGTTCCGTAATGTGCCATGCACTTGTTTCATCAACTAACGTCCTAAATGGATGCACGTTGATAGCGTCAAGTTGCTTACGCGC
>DEKQ01000037.1:855-12639 GCA_002353975.1 Prevotellaceae bacterium UBA2718 | reverse complement strand
AAGGACGACATGCAGGAGCTCTACCCGCTGATGGCCGAGGCAGAGGTGCTGGTACTGGCTGCTCCTATCTATTACTTCACGCTCTGCGCCCAGATTCAGGCACCCATCCAGCGTATGTACTGCGTCAATGCCCCTGCAAAGGTGAAGAAGCTGGCTCTGCTGCTGTCCTCATACTCGTCAGGCGTCTATACAGGTGCAACGGCTGAGTATCACGACATCTGCAACTATTGGCACGCGGAGGACTCTGGCATCGTTACCGCCAAGATAGACGAGCAGAAGACGGACGAGACCAAGGCCAAGATTCAGGCTATCGTGAGCAATCTTTGACGCTTGCATAAGCGGGGACGTGGGCGAGGACGCCCACGTCCCTATTTTGTTTTGCGCTTGATGAAGGCGAGGGTTATGAGCATCATCGCCGTTCCGAAGATGAGGGATATCACCGCGCTCTTGGTGAATCCAGCCACGAGGAACGTAAAGAATGACACGGTGGCAGCCGTAAGGGCGTAGGGCAGCTGCGTGGTGACGTGGTTCATGTGGTCACATTGCGCTCCGGCAGATGACATGATGGTGGTGTCGGAGATAGGCGAACAGTGGTCACCGCACACGGCTCCTGCCATACATGCCGAGATGGAGATAATCATAAGCTGAGGATCTACTTGCTGGAAGCATGATACGACGATAGGGATGAGTATGCCGAATGTGCCCCACGACGTGCCAGAGGCGAAGGCGAGACATACTGCCACAACGAAGATGATGGCAGGGAGGAAGCCCATGAGCCCGGCAGCAGAGTGTTGCATCAGGCCTGCCACGTAGGTTGCCGCGCCCAGGCTGTCGGTCATGCTCTTCAGCGTCCATGCGAAGGTGAGTATGAGCATGGCTGGCACCATCTGTTTGAAGCCTTCAGGCAAGCACCCCATGCAGTCGGCAAAGGAGAGTGACTGGCGTATGATGTAGCAGGCAATGGTGAGGATGAGGGCTACTGATGACCCCAAAACCAGTCCTACGGAGGCATCGCTGGCAGCAAAGGCGTCGGCAAAGCTCTTGCCGCTGAAGTAGCCTCCCGTGTATATCATGCCGATGACACACCCGATGATGAGGAAAATGACAGGCACCAAAAGGTCGGACACCCTGCCGATTTTCTCCTCTCCCCCACTCTCGCCCTCAGTCTCCTTGAGCCTGCCAGAGGTGAAGAGGTCTCCCTGACGTGCGTTTTTCTCATGGAGCAGCATGGGGCCGAAGTCCAGCTTCATGATGATGATGAGTACAATCATCAGCAGAGTGAGGAGCGCATAGAAGTTGAACGGTATAGACTGAACGAAGATGTGGATACCGTTCTCTCCCTTTACAAATCCTGACACCGCTGCCGCCCACGATGATATGGGTGCGATGATGCAGATGGGGGCCGCCGTAGAGTCGATGAGGTATGCCAGCTTGGCACGGCTGACCTGATGCTTGTCGGTCACGGGTCGCATGACAGAGCCTACGGTGAGGCAGTTGAAGTAGTCATCGATGAAGATGAGGCAACCGAGAAACATTGTGGACAACTGTGCCCCCTCACGGTTCTTGATGTGATTAGAGGCCCATATACCGAAAGCCGCAGAGCCTCCGGTGCGGTTCATCAGCTGCACCATAGTACCGAGTATGACGAGGAAGACGAGGATGCCGACGTTCCACTTGTCTGAGAGCACGGTCATAACGCCCCCCGGGAAGACCTGATTGAGACCTCCCACAACATCAAAGCCGGCATTGAGCATACCTCCCGTCAGGATGCCGAGGAATAGGGAGCTATATACCTCTTTGGTAATCAGCGCCAGCGAGATGGCAATGACAGGCGGTGTCAGGGCCCATACTGTGTTCTTTACCGGCATGTGGTTTATACCCACAGCGTAATACAACCATCCCAGGAACAGCACTACGACACACAGGGAGATGCTCGTAAGCTGCTTGGGACTACCTGGCTTTATTGATTCTATGATGCTCATTGTTGTTTATTCAAGTTTCTCAAGTTCTTCTTTATTGAAGTTATAGAAGTTATCGCTTCGCTATCTCCTTCGCAAGCTCGGCTTGCGATAGCTGAATTATTTATCTAAACGGATAGACCGTGGCGCCGATGGTGAGGGCACGGTTCTGGTATAGGTCGGTCAGTTGTGCCCAGCTGCCTGTGGCATAGCCGGCCATATCGTGGAATTCTGCAAAGACGTTGCACTTCTTGCCAAACTGCTTGTTGACCTTGACCGTGGCGAAGAGGTGTGGATGTGTGTCCGTGATGGCACGCTTGCTGCTGTAGAGCAGCGTGGATGACAGCCTGAAGCCCTTGGGGAGATTGAGGGCAGGAGCAAGCTTCAGGGTTACGTAGTTCTCGTTCTCCGAGTCGGTGTATATGCCGGCTTTCAGGTGACGGTGGTAGTAGTTGGCTCCGAGTGTGAGCTGCCAGCGTCCTATCTTCCAATATACAGAGTTCCTGATTCCTATCTGGAATATGTTAGGGGTGGGAAGATCGGTGTACCAGTTGCCCTCCACACTTGAGTGGAGTACGAAGTTCTTGTTCTGGTAAGAGTAGCGCAGCACACCCTGATGAACGAGGTTAGTGGCATAGCCGGCAGCATCGAATTTCAGAGATGTCTCTGGAGCTGACTCATCTACGAGGAAGTCACTCACCTCCGGGATGTAGCAGCGACGCGCTACGAGGCCCTGGAAGAAGTTGCGTCCAGCCTTATATCCCACACTGGCAAGGTATGCGTTGTTATTGCGTCCATGTGACCAGAGGCTCTGATCTTTAGAGTCGTGATGACGGTCCCAGAAGTTCATCATGCGGAAACGGTCACCAAGGGTGATTACCCAAGGCCCGTGGGTATAGTCCAGCTGTCCGTAGAAGTCGGTCACCAGCTCCTGCTCACGGTTTGTGCCGACGTTGCATATATTGGAATAATCCATCTCTGCACCAACCATCAGCCAGAGGTCGGGGGTGAAGAGAGGGGTATTGAACTCTACGAAGGCGTAAGGATAAGTTTCGCCTGTCTTATAGGAATTGAAGTGGATACGGTCGTAGTCGCTGCCTGCCTCAGCAAAGAGGATGGCATCGTTCTTAAAGGTGTGGGAATAGGACAGGACGAGGTCAACATAACGGTTGTTGGAGGAGATGGCAGAGACGAAGTCAGGGTTATACATCTTCTGCTTGCTGTCTCCATACTCCTGAAATGCTTTCACGATGAGCCTGTCGCTCTTGCTGATTTTCCAATCCAGGTTGAGATGCACGTTCTCAGCCAATGCACGGTCTGTCATACGATAGACATCTGTTGGGTAGGCCTTACCGTAAGAGGTGCGTGCCATAGCATAGGCCTGCACGGTAAGCTTCTCAGTCCTGTTGGTCACATCGGCATAGAGCATACCGTTGCCGTAGGTGCTGCCTGAGAGCGATACCTTACCATCGGTCTTCACGTCATCACGATAATAGATGTCTATGACTCCCCTGTCGCCTCCTACGGCTTTGGCTACTGAGCTGTTGCTGCATACCTGTATGCGGTCTATCTCGCAGGCCTTCACGTTGGACAGGAAGGAGATACGGTCCACGTAAACATCGATATTGTCAACACGCAGGGTGTAGTTGAGGTCTATCTCCTTGCCGTTGATTGAGAGGAACTCGGGACAGGTGTTCAGGACGTCGAGCAGGGTCATCTCGCTGTCTGGGTGCATCCTATCAACATGGATGACGTAACGGTCACCCTGATATTCAATGATTTCATTTTCGTCTGAAGCGTATGCTGCCGCGCTGCCCATGCCGAGAGCGCACATCAGGACGCAACACTTCAGGAATTTGCCATAGTTAATTCTATTCATATTTATTTATTATATCATATAAGGTGTTAATTATCAGAAGAGGTATTTGGCAGTGATGAGTGCTGCGCTGCGGTTGCTGTTGAAGATGTCGTGCCACTGTGCTGTGAGCGCTATGTGGCGTGCGAAGGTCTTGCTGACCGACAGCAGGGTATATACGGCAGCATCATCGAGGATAGCAAGTTCAGGTGCTTTTGCAGAACGCCAGATGCCCTGTGCCGCAATGCGCCAATCATGAGAGAAGCGCACCGTTGGGGCAAGACGGATGTAGGCGTATGTCTTCTTGTCACCGTAGGAATCAGAATGACAGAGGGAAGCACCTGCCGTGAGCGAGAAGCAATCGCGACGCCAATCCACGGCGGCATTGACCTGAAGGGTGTTCTCGTCAATGTTGGTGAAGTGAGTATATTTCGCGCTCAGGTTGCCATTGATGCTGCTGTGGCTGTAGCTGTATGCCAGGCTATAGACGTCTGCGCGTTCCTCAGTGGCAGGGTTGGTATAGGATATCCATCTCTGACCGTCTCTGGCGGGGTAGCTCGTAGGCAGAACGGATAAGAATGACGGGTTGATGAAACGTCTTGCATAGCCGCCTCGCAGCTGGTGAGACGGTGCGAGGTTTGCCACGATGGTACCCATCGGAGTGTGGCGCACGGGGTTGTAACTGGCTGTGCTGCCCGAAGTCTCCATGCCGTAGTGATATACGGAAACACGGTCACCGGCAGACAGCGTGACAGGACCAAGACGGTAGTCGAGCATCAGATAGAAGTCGTTGACACTGATGGTGTAATTATCATGAAAAGACAATTCTTTCGTAACACTCCCCGTAGCAGTAGCGGAATTATCCGTCATGGCTTGGCGGAGGTTGTAAGGGAGGTGTATGAAGTCACCCTCCCATCCCAGCATGAGCTGAGTTCCGCCGAGGAAAGGCAGCGGGGTATTGAGCTCTGCCACGTAGGTCTGCAGCCCCGTGGTGGAACGCTCCTTGGTATAGAGAGGTTTCGGGTCATAGTTCACGCGGTCATCCTGATAGCGGTATCCTGCAACGAGGAGCAGCATAGTGCCTATGTCGTTGAAGGTGTGGTAATGGTACAGATGTGCCATATAGTCACGGTTACTTGAGGACATCGGCTCATAGTCGCTGCGACTGTAACCCTGACGCAGGAAGAGTATCATCCTGTCCTTGGCGCCAAAGTTATGGGTGATGTTTACCGTAGCGTGCTCGCCGAGATTTGTGTCGCCGTGACGCGAGTGGTCATTAAAGCTGGCAGAGCCGTAGATGTCCGTTGAGGAACCCTGCGGATGCTTGATGCCGCTATTGATGGCCGTAAAGGGCGACACGCCGCCCTTCGTATCCATCTCCAATCCCACAAAGCCGTGGGTACCCTCCTCATTGGATTTCGGGTTGAGGTCTATGACACCGCCGATACCGGTGACGCCCTTTGCCACGCTCGGGGTCTCTACGATCTGCATGGTGCGGATGTTACGGGCCGGAGTGTTGGCGAGGTACTGACGCACATCGCAGAAGATGGCGGTGTTGTCCATACGCACTTGATAGTTAGCGATAATGTCTTCAAAGCCCTTGACGAGCAACTCAGGATAAATCTGGAGCACGTCCAGAAGTGTCTCATCGCCCTGCAGGGGAAGACGGTCAATATAAATAATGGTACGGTCGCCCATAAAGACGACAGCGGGCTTCTGCTCTTCCTGAGCAGAGGCAAATAGGGGTATCAGGGCAAAGGTCAGGCACGCCGCAAGGCGCAAAATTTCTTTTTTCATAGTCTTTGTTTTGGTTAAGAATTTAACAAGAGCGCGCAAAGTTACACATTTTTTTTATAAAACGCAAGCAGGGCGTTGCTTTTTTTGCAACGCCCTGCTACTTTTGTCTGTTTGCGGCTCGTTCTGAACGATAATTCCAATAATTCCAATAACACATATTTTTTTTCTGTGTTTTTTATGTTTTCTTTGCGGGATTGATGTTTTTTCCGTAAATTTGCAGTCTGTTTACAACGAAACTCCTCCTATCCGATTGCCCATTACGGTCAGCGCATGGGGTCCATAGCATGTGTTCCTACGTGGTTCGTACTGCATTAAGAAATAGGAACACATAAGCATTATCAAGAAAACAAACGATTATAAAAACCTATGAAAGGACAGTACATGAAACCTACAGTGATGATGGTTTCCATTCAGCAGCAACAACATCTGCTCACATTGAGCGGCGAGATTTCCGGCTATAGAAAGTCGGACAGTGGCTTCAGTCAGGAAGAACCAACAGTGCCTAACGATAATTAACAACTGAATATGAATAACGCAAGACAAATCCTTTTGGGACTGCTCGGCTGCACTGTGCTTGCCGGGATGACAGCTTGTTCGGGTGACGACGATATGACATTACCCATCGATGACGGCGTGAAGGTGCGCCGCCTCACTATCACACAGACAGATGACAACACAGAGACACGCGCCACGCTCACCGATGGCGACGACGGTCTCACTGCCAAGTGGACGGCGGGTGATGCCCTGACATACTGCAACCTGAGCCGTACGCAGCAGGGCGATGGCGTGACGCCCTATAGTGGAGAGCTGACGGCTGCGAGCACGTCAGTCGTTTCTCAGTTCATGGGCAACGTGTTATGTGGTAATGGCGATTACCTCGCCGTTGTCTATCCCGCCACCACGACGTTCACTGCCAGTGATAACACATTCTCTTACACCCTCCCGCTCACGGGGCAGGACGGCACACTCGCCACACTTGCCACCAGCTATCACTACGTCTTTGGCAAGGCACTGGTGACGGCAATGACCGACAATACTGCCGATGCCACGATAGGACGGATGAAGAGCCTGCTCACAGTATGCAAGTTCTCGTTTGTCGATAAGAGCAACGATGCTGCCATACCCATCAAGACGCTCACCGTCAGCTATGGCGGTAGCGGCGGTGATGCCGGTAAATATCCGCATACGGCAACCGTCAGCATCGGTGTCAACACGGCGCAGGCTGACGTCCATGCCACTGGCGCAACTGCCACCGAGCCGCTCACCGTCACCTGTACTACGGCGCAGGAGGCAGTCTATGTCGCCCTGCTGCCCACCAGCGCTCAACGCACCTTCAGTTTCACCGTCACCGACGGCAGCGGCAAGACCTACAGCGGCACCGCAAAGGCAAAGCTCACCGAGGGTGACTACGTCGTTGCCACAGGGCTGAAACTGACGCAAAATGAATAATGCTTTTTTGCCTCTGATGCAAGGAAATTCCAAAATAATTTGTAAATTTGCAGCAGAATAATTTATTAATACTTAGAATTATGGCAACATCCGCAAGGATACAACAGCCACGTCCTATGAGTTACTATTGGAACGTGGTGAAGGACATGAATGACGGTCAGAAGTTGGAACTCATCACGCTGCTTGCAGAAAGCGTGAAGCCTCATGAAAAGGATGCTCCACCTATGAAACGCTATACGATGGCAGAAATCAATGCCATGCTGGACGAGGCTGAAGCGGACTTTGCCGCAGGCAAGGGCATACCGCACGAAGAGGTGATGCGCGAGTGGGCGTGAAACTCATCTGACAATAATCAACAAAATCAACGATAACAAAGAAACATCTGATATAATTAGAGCGATGGCAATGGTGGCTAACGAAATAGTATTATACAAGTCTGGAGAGCAGTTTCAACTGGAGGTGCAGTTGAAAGATGACACCGTCTGGCTGACGCAGGAACAAATAGCGATCCTCTTCGGAACTAAGCGACCAGCTATAACGAAACACCTCAGCAACATTTACCAGAGTGGTGAATTGGATGAGCATAGCACATGTTCCATTTTGGAACACATGGGTAACGATGGCAAACAACGATACCAGACAAAATACTACAATCTGGATGCAATATTATCCGTTGGCTATCGTGTCAACAGCAAAAATGCCACGCTTTTTCGCAAATGGGCAACGGCAGTCTTGAAAGATTATGTACTGAAAGGTTATGCTGTCAACCAGCAACTGCTATCTCTTCAACGGCAGATTGACTCGCGGTTTGATATACAAGAGCATCGTTTTCAAACTATTGAGAAAGAATTGCATGAACACAAAGAAAAGATCGACTTCTTTGTCCGCACTAACGTCCCTCCTGTTGAGCAAGTGTTTTTCGATGGTCAATTCTTTGAGGCCAGACTCTTGCTTGAACAATTGATAAAGTTGGCAAAGACACGGGTTGTGGTTGTTGATGCTTATATTGACGCTGCTACATTTGAAATGCTTGATGTACGACAGTCCGGTGTAACTGCAGACATATATTCCTCGAGTACTCATGCTACCTTGCGTGATGTACATAATGCCACGACAGGTGCCCAACCTGTCAAAACGCATGTATGGCGTAATCCTTCTCACGACCGTTGGCTGATTATAGACGACCAACTTTATCATTGTGGTCATTCTTTTAAGGATGTTGGACATAAGATTTCAGCTATCATGCTAATGGGTGAAGACCCTAAAACGATATTACAAAAAATGAAATAACTAAACATAGACGAATTAACAACATAAAACTAATAACACAATGAAAACAAGTGAACAACAGATTATGGCGCGGTGCGTGCAGGGGCTTCGGCCTGAGTGCAGCCGCAGAGCAGCGAAGCTACAAGTGCTATTGCTCATGCTCGCCCTGCTCATCGGGGGCAGCCCGCAAGCACGGGCGCAGGAATGGAATTATCAATATAAGTGGCATTCTTCTTGGGACAAGACCAGTGACGATGTAAGCGGAGTAGGTAAATACAAGTTTAAAGGGTATTGTTTCGCTAGCGGTACAATAGGAGATAAATTGTGGGACCCCACAGATTATGGCCATCTGGAGACCATCAAAAGCTTCGACCCCGGCAATGATCAGTTTGGGTGGGAGTTTAAGATTAGGGTTAATTTGTTCTACGGCCAATGGTACACTACTTGTCCAGAATACGGACTTCGATATAGCGGCGAAATCTGTGTAGTGACGAAAGACAATGTGTCGCATCTGATATCTACATGGAAAAGAAGTTCTGGCCAAAATGAGTATGATTACTCCTATAACAAAGTCTCCTGTACTCAAACAGACATGACGTGGGGCGTGGTGCAAGTATCCAACATATATGGTTCTTATGATGGCTTCGTTACGATTGATTATACCCCTTCACCTAAAGCCTTTAAGGAGGGCGTGAAGCAAATCGTGATGACGCATGACCTTGAGACGGCTTGGGAAATATCTCGATTTCATACTATTCCACCAGCTAAAGCCACCGTGCGGTACGAGAAAGACCTCTCCGGCATCGCCGTTGACAAGCCGATGCCCAAGCCCACCGTGGAGTGGGGCACCGATGGCAAGCTGGCCTTCAAGGCTGCCGGCGTGCCCGACAAGCGGAATAACGACAAATGGGACAACGAGTACTATAGCCTGAACGTGTATTACAACAAGGACGGCAACAAGACCGGCTCGGCCAACTACGGCACGAACAGCGGCACGGTGAGCTACGCCAACGAGAAGGACGGCAAGATGGACATGTCGTTCGGCTACTGGCCCGCTGACGGCGGTGCCTACACCATGCCCGTCTATGTGAATACCCAGGGCCGCATACAGGTGAAGCCCAACGGCACCGATGCCGTCACCTACGACCAGCCAGAGGCCGAGAGCGTCCTGGTGGAGCCCTACACCCGTCCCAAGAAGGTGTGGGTGGACTACGACCAGTGGAACATGAAAGCCACCATCAACTGGAGCCGTCAGGAAAAGGCGGCGGGCTACGACGGCAACAGCGAGGACAGCGTGAAATGCCGCACCGACGGACGGTGGTACGTCGTGCGCTACGAGACTACGCAGGGCGTGGGCAACTATGAAACCATCAAGGACATCAGCGGCGACGCCACCAGCCTGCAGGTGGTCGATGACAAAATAGACTACGACAAGAAATACACCTACCGCGTCATCTTCCTGCCCGACATCCTGAAGAGCGCCTACCAGGACCGCCTGGCCAGCCTGCCCGGGCAGTCGGCCAGCCACAGCACTTACGACCTGTGGGAGCAAGCCGAGCTGCAGACCACGTTCAGCGCGCCGGTGACGCTGTCGCACGACAAGAGCGACACATTGCAGATACACCTGACGTGGGAGTACAACATCCCCTTAGACGGGCTGAAGTGGAGCGTGGAGAGCCGCAAAGCGGGCAGCAACGACTCCTGGACCGAGGAGCAGCAGCTCAGCCTGGAACCCAAGAAGCACACCGAGGAGGTGCGGCTCGCCGGCTCGCCCTGCGACCCTAAGGAGTACCGCGTGAGGGCCATGATAAACAACCGTCAGGTGTGCTCCGACATTCTCGGTGCCAGCCTGCCCTCCGGCACCTTCATCAGCGACCTGTCGGTCACCACCGGCACCGAGGAGCAGAAGGTGGTGTTGCAGTGGAAGGTGGAGCGCCCCGACACGGAGCACGACATCTACTACCGTGTGCTGCGGCGCATCGTGGGCGAGAGCGACTGGGTGACGCTCAACAGTTCCATACACGGCACCTTCAGCGAATACGACTATACCGACGACCGCGCCCTGGCCGGCACCTACTATGAATATGCGGTGCAGGCCTTCGGCGCCCTGTGCGACGAGCAGCTGAAGCAGAGCGACATGATTGTCAAGCCGGGCTTCTCGCAGGCCTGCGGCACCATCACCGGCCACATCGCCTTCGGCTCGGGCACGGCGGTGCAGGGCGTGCGGGTGAACCTCGTGAGGGCGAGTGCCGACCAGGAGGGCGAACAGGCGCAGTATCTCTCGCGCTACATCGATGGCGACGGCAAGGGCCTGCTGTGGCAGGGCGACTCCGCGACATACGCCGGTCTGCTCAACGGCAAGCAGCCCCTGACCCTGCAGCTGTGGGCCAAGCCCTCCGGCGACGGCAGCAGTCAGATGAGCCTCGCCACGCTGAACGGCGCCCTGCAGATAGGCGTGAAGCGCGTGGGAGCAGGCTATTGCCTCTTTGCCGCCGACCTGTCGGGCGGCAACGCCGCCAACTCCGCCGTGAAGGAGTTCCCGGCGCTGACCTTCAGCCAGTACGACTTCACCCATGTAACCGCCGTCTATGACGGCAGGCAGCAGTGGAAGTTCTATGTGGGCACCGACACGCTGCTCACCGACAGCATCACCGTGGCCAACAGCAACTGGAAAGCCATCCCCGCCGCCGGCACCAACACGCTGGCCATCGGCGGCAGCCACCAGGCCGTGACCGGAAGCTACAAGGGCCACGTCGATGACATCCGCCTGTGGACCCGTGCCCTGAAGGCCGCCGAGGTGGAGAGCAACTACACGCGCATCCTGGGCGGCACGGAAGAGGGCCTGCGCCTCTACTGGCCGCTCGACGAGGGCGAGCGGGTGCGCCAATATGCCTTCGACATAGCCTGCCAGGACGGCATCTACCAGCAGAACCACCCCGAGGTGGGCGCCAACACGGTGCCACGCAAGGAGGTGCCGCAGCGCCTGAAGCTCTACGGCATGACCGACAGCAAGGGTAACTACATCATCAAGGGCATCCCCTTCCAGCGCGGCGGCACCAACTACGAGGTGGCTCCGATGATGGGCATCCACACCTTCTCGCCTGCCACCCGCTCGATGTTCATCAGCCCGACGAGCCTGACGGCCAACAACATCGACTTCGAGGACGTGTCCAGCTTCCCCATGAAGGGCAAAGTACACTACGTGGACACCAACATCCCCGTGGAGGGCGCCGTGCTCTATGTGGACGGCCAGCCACAGTCGAAGGACGGCGAACTGGTGCAGACCAACGACGAGGGCTACTACGAGGTGAGCGTGCCCATAGGCGAGCACTACGTGGAGGTGAGGCTCGACAACCACAAGATGGTGGCCGGCGGCCGCTTCCCCCTGACCGGCAGGTATAACTTCGCCGACGCCGTGAACTACAACTTCCAGGACTCCACGCTGGTGAACTTCGT
>DEKQ01000037.1:517-816 GCA_002353975.1 Prevotellaceae bacterium UBA2718 | reverse complement strand
CCGCGTGGCCGGCGGCGAGCGCAGCGACACCTTGGGTGTGGGCTTCGGCCAGAACGAGCGCATCGTGGGCGGCCCGTCGAAGAACAACATCGGCGTGGCGACCATCACACTGAAAATCAACAACGAGTCGAAGTCGTTCAACTGCAAGACGGGCACCACCGAGACCCACCAGCAGAACCGCACGTGGGCGAGCGACACGGTGAGCGTGAACAGCCACACGCACACCGGCTTCCGCAACGGCGAGGACCACTACATCTTCATACACACCGACTCCGTGACGGGCGAGTTCTCCGCCAAGA
>DEKQ01000037.1:336-507 GCA_002353975.1 Prevotellaceae bacterium UBA2718 | reverse complement strand
CCGCTGAAATACACGGTGAAGAGCATCGTGGTGGATTCGAACAGGGACAAGATACAGTTCACCGAGCTGCCCGAGATAGACATGACCACAGCCAAGGAATTGCTCAGCGACTCGGTGCTGATGGTGAAGGAAAACAGCGCCGACACGGTGTGGGTGAAGTACAGCTACACC
>DEKQ01000037.1:0-319 GCA_002353975.1 Prevotellaceae bacterium UBA2718 | reverse complement strand
GTGAAGACCTACTTCGCGCCGCCACAGCTCGACGTGGTGGAGAAAGGCCATGAACCCGGCTACTACGGACTGGAGGAAATCACCTATCCCGCTCAGGAGGAAGGCCAACAGGGCGTTGTCATCAAGGGTCTGTACAGCACTGGCAAGGACGGCAAGCCCGAGTACATGCTCAACTACCCCGTCTATCAGATGGGCGGTGTGCAGTACTACGTGCTGAAGGCATACGAGATGTATGAGAACCACGACGAAAAGGAGGTGAGGTACTACCCCGTAGTGCTGAACGGCCAGGAGGTAATCATCGCCAACGAGATGAGCGACG
>DEKQ01000056.1:16821-17352 GCA_002353975.1 Prevotellaceae bacterium UBA2718 | reverse complement strand
CGCACAGCTTGGCAAAGGTGTTGTAGTTGGTGTAATAGGGCTCGGGGATGATAATCTCGTCGCCAGGGTTAAGGCAGACGGTGAAGGCAAACTGCAATGCCTCGCTGCCGCCGGTGGTAACGATGATTTGGTCGGGAGTGACCTCAATCTGATGGCGGTGATAGTATTCCACCAGTTTCTTGCGGTAGGAGAGGTTACCGGCACTGTGGCTGTAGGCCAGAACGCCAATCTTGGTCTCGGCCAAGGTCTTCAGCGCGCCTTTGGGGGTCTCGATATCGGGCTGACCGATATTCAGGTGATATACGTGGATACCGCGTTCTTTAGCAGCATCGGAGAATGGGACAAGTTTACGAATTGCCGACTGAGGCAGTTCTAAACCTTTTTTTGAAATGCTAGGCATGATTTATAATAATTGGTTGATAATGACGGTTTGTTAGTTATGAATACGAATTCTGAGTGTATGCCCAGGAGGCAAAGCACTCAGAATTCATAATTTGAAATTTAGCTGTTCAGAATCTTATTTATTGGCAG
>DEKQ01000056.1:16596-16799 GCA_002353975.1 Prevotellaceae bacterium UBA2718 | reverse complement strand
CGACCACATTACCTTTAATCTTTACCACCACACGGGGTTCGTTAACAGCATTGGAAGTGATGGTAACGGTCTTGGTGAAACCTCCCACATTGTTGGTATTGTAGCGGACACCAATCTCTCCAGCCTTACCGGGCATGACGGGCTTCTGAGTCCATTTAGGAGTGGTGCAGCCACAGCTGGCGCGCACACTGGAAAGAATCAGC
>DEKQ01000056.1:11394-16555 GCA_002353975.1 Prevotellaceae bacterium UBA2718 | reverse complement strand
CCAGAAGGAGCAGTTGCCGTCGCCGCCCTTTTGGACAGTGCCGTAATTGTGTTCTCTCTCGGCAAAAACAATCTTAGGACCATGTTGGTCTTCATTAGTAGCTTCCTTTTTGGTTTCCTGAGCGTTTGCAGCGCCAATCGTCATCACGGCGACTAAGCAGAATAAAAACAGTTTTTTCATGGTATAAAATGTCTTTAATGTGTTTTCCATTATGTCCTTTTCGTTCTACAAAACTTGTACCAGATTATACAATCACCTTCATTAACCCCAAAAATATTTTTTTATTGTGTTGAAGCGATATTTTTTTAACATTTTAAACTTTCCCATGCTCGGCAAAAACAGGTTTGCTATATCTCGCAATTGAGCAACTGACTTATTTTCTCAATGGCCTGTTGGATGCTCCCCACTCCGTCGCACACCATGGACAGGCGGTCCTTTGTTTCTTTCAGATGCACCGTTGAGGGGTGGTCTTGTGAGTAGCGTATCATCTTGGCAAAGTTGGCCGAACGATAGAACGGATTTTCCTGATTAGAAACGAAATAACAAACCAGCTTATTCTGCTTCAGCACTATCTTTTCAATACCGAATTCTTTAGCCATCCGTCGCATAGTGATGGTCTTAATAAGTTCCTGCGTAGGTTGGGGTATGGGGCCGAAACGGTCTATCAACCGCTCGCGATAACGGTCCAGCTCCTCCTCTGTGCTCAAGTCGTTCAATTCTTTATAGAGTAGCAGACGCTCGCTCACACTGGTCACATAGTCATCGGGCAGCAGCACCTCCAGGTCGGTTTCAATGACACATTCTTTTACATACTCCTGGCTCTCTTCTATCTCCTGCTGAAAAAGCTCCTTAAAGTCGGTCTCCTTCAACTCCTCAATAGCCTCATTCAGTATCTTATGGTACATATCATAGCCAATATCGCTAATAAAACCGCTCTGTTCAGCACCCAGGATATTACCGGCTCCGCGGATGTCCAAGTCGCGCATGGCAATGTTCAACCCGCTTCCGATAGAGCTGAACTCCTCAATTGCCTTCAGCCGTTTCTGTGCCTCCTCGGTAAGCACACTATAAGACGGGATGAGCATATAGCAGAAAGCCTTCTTATTGCTGCGCCCCACGCGGCCGCGCATCTGATGAAGGTCGCTCAGGCCAAAATTCTGAGCGTTATTAATAATCATAGTGTTGGCGTTGGGAATATCCAATCCGTTTTCAATAATAGAAGTGGCCACCAGCACATCCAACTCGCCCTCCAAAAAGCGCATCATCGTCTCTTCCACCTGCTTTCCGTCCATCTGGCCGTGTGCCATTCCCACTCGTGCGTCCGGCACCAGCCGTCCCACCAGCCCTGCCATTTCGGGCAGGTTCTCCACGCGGTTACTCACAAAAAAAGTCTGCCCCCCGCGCGACATTTCGTAACTGATGGCATCGCGTATCACCTCCTCGTCAAAATTACACAACTCGGTCTGTATGGGTTGGCGGTTGGGGGGCGGAGTGCGGATTACGCTGAGGTCTCTCGCCCCCATAAGCGAAAACTGCAAAGTCCTGGGTATGGGGGTAGCCGTCAGTGTCAGGCAGTCCACATTGACCTTCATCTGCCGCAACTTTTCTTTCGCACTAACGCCGAACTTCTGCTCCTCGTCAATGATAAGCAGTCCCAAGTCTTTAAATTTAAGACTCTTATTCGTAATGGCATGAGTACCGATAAGTATGTCTATCTTCCCTTCCTCCACACGCTTGTAAATCTCTTTCTTATCCTTAGCCGTGCGGAAACGGTTCAAATAGTCAATATTCACCGGCAACCCCTTCAGTCGGTCGCAGAAAGTGTTATAGTGCTGGAAAGCCAGAATGGTGTTGGGCACTAGCACGGCCACCTGCTTTGAGTCGCACACTGCCTTAAAGGCCGCGCGTATGGCCACTTCGGTCTTGCCAAATCCCACATCGCCACACACCAGTCGGTCCATCGGCGACTGATCCTCCATGTCGTGCTTCACCTCCTGCGTAGCCTTCATCTGGTCTGGCGTGTCCTCATAGAGGAACGACCCTTCAAGCTGGTGCTGTAGGAAAGAGTCAGGCGAGAAGGCATAGCCCTTTTCGTGGCGGCGCTTGGCATAAAGCTTGATAAGGTCGCGTGCAATGTCCTTGATGCGCTTCTTGGCGCGCTCCTTGATACGGTCCCATGCTCCGGTGCCGAGGGTGCTCAGGCGCGGAGGCTCGCCGGTGTCGGAGCGGCGGTACTTGCTGATTTTGTATAGGGAATGGATGCTTACATCCACCTTGTCGCCCTTGGCATAGATGATGCGTATGACCTCCTGGAAGTCGTTGCTGCCATTGATGCCCGGTATCCTGACAAGTCCACCGAACTTGCCGATGCCGAAGTCCACGTGAACGATAAAGTCCCCCGGCTCCATCTCTTGCAACTCCTTCAGCGTCAGCGCCATCTTGCCGCGCTTGGCCGACTGCGCCTTGAGCTGGTACTTGTGGAAACGCTCAAAGATCTGATGGTCGGTGAAGAGCAGCATCTTCATGTCGTCATCTATGAAACCTTCGTGCAGCGAACCGCTGATGCGCCAGTCGTTAAGGAAATCGCTGACGCATCCGTCTCCTATCTGTATTCCGTTGAATATCTCAGCCAGGCGCTCATGCTGCTTCGTGCTGTCAGAGACGATATAGCACTTGTATCCCCGGGCGTGATAGTCGAAGAGCGTCTGTGCCAGAAGGTCGAAATTCTTGTGGAACAGCGGTTGTGGCAGCGTGTGGAATGTTACGGAACAGTCTGCCGATGCTGATGGGCGCAGCTCTATCCACCGCATCTGTGCCGCCTGTTGTGAGAAGCGTGAGGCGGGACATAGGTTGCGCTCCGCATTGAGTTCGCGCATGATGTCAGCCTTCTCCACTTCTGTGGCATTTGACAGACGGTCAGACATGGCCTGCTGTGAATATCCCTCCTTATATATATAGTCTATGGCATCCGTCGCGTAACCCATGTCAGGAGTGATGATGAGCGAGTCGGGTGGTAGCAACTCAAGGAGCGAAACCTTCTCGGACGCGGTCTTGTCGAGGTGGGGGACTATGGTTATTGCATCCAGCATCTCCTTTGACAGCTGTGACTCAACATCGAAGGTGCGTATGGTGTCAATATCATCGTCGAAGAAGTCTATGCGGTATGGATCCTCGCTGCTGAAGGAATAGACATCGATGATGGAGCCGCGAATGGCAAACTGCCCAGGCTCATAGACGTAATCGCGCTCCACGAATCCCAGTTCGCGCAGCTGATGCTCCACGTCTGTGATGGGGATTGTCTGCCCTTTGCCCAGAGTAATCTGCCTGTCATCCAGCTCTGACCGCGATATAACCATCTCAGCGAGAGCTGCGGGGTAGGTGACGATGGTGCACGATGCTCCCTGACGGTTGCTGAGGCCCGTCAGCGTCTCTGTGCGCAGCATCTCTCCCGCCGTGTCGCGCTGGCCGAATTTCACGGCGCGTTTGTAGGACGAGGGGAAGTATAGGATGCCGTCTTCGCCTAACATACGGCACAGATCCTGATAGAGATAGCCTGCCTCGTCGGCATCGCGCATGATGAAGATGGTGGAGGTGTTGTTGCCGCCCTTGGCGGTTCCTGCATCGGAAGCGGTGTCCTTGCTGCCCTTTGCGGCACGCAGAATTGTGGCAGCAGCATAATACAGGGCAAGAGAACTCGCCGTAAGTCCTTCAATGCATGACCTGCGTGCTGTCCTCTTGTCCATCATTCGGAGCAAGGCCTTCGCTGGAGCGCCCTTGCCACAGACGGTCAATAATTCGGTTAATAACATTTACAGGCTGCAAAATTACGAAAAAAAAATCAATTACATTTGATATATCCGCAAAAAAGCCGTAAATCCTTTTGCCAATTTAATATAATTTCGTACTTTTGCAGCAATAATTTATGGTATCAAACCGATGAGAAGCAGCGACAGCATAATAATCATTCCTACCTACAACGAGAAGGAGAACATCGAGAAAATCATACGTGCAATCTTCTCCTTGGAGCAGTCATTCCACATCCTTGTGATAGATGACGGTTCTCCTGACGGCACAGCAGATATTGTCAAGCGCCTTATGGCAAGCGAGTTCCAGGGGCAGTTGTTCCTGGAGGAGCGTTCAGGCAAACTTGGCTTGGGCACCGCCTATATCAAGGGCTTCAAGTGGGCGTTGGAGCATCCGAATAACTATCAGTATATCTTCGAGATGGATGCGGACTTCAGCCACAATCCCCAGGACCTTCCGCGTCTTTATGCCGCCTGTGCTCCGAAGACTGATGCCAATCCCGACGGAGGCTATGACCTCGCTATCGGTTCAAGATATGTCTCCGGAGTCAACGTGGTAAACTGGCCTATGGGACGTGTGCTGATGTCATACTTCGCTTCGCAGTACGTCCGCATCGTCACGGGTTTTGATATCCATGACACCACAGCCGGTTTCAAGTGCTATCGCCGCAAGGTTCTGGAGACCATAGAGCTGGACAAGGTGCGCTTCAAGGGCTATGCCTTCCAGATAGAGATGAAATACACGGCCTACAAGATAGGCTTCAAAATCAAGGAGGTTCCTGTTATCTTCATCAATCGCCGTGAGGGCACCAGCAAGATGTCAGGCGGCATCTTCGGCGAGGCTTTCTTCGGCGTTATGCGCCTGCGTCTGGACGGCTGGCTGCGTAAGTATCCCAAGATATGAATCTGCCCCCATACGATGACATTCATATACGCGAGACGCAGGATGGCAAACTTGAAGTGCTTGACATCCTGCGTCATCGTTTTGTCTCGCTGACTCCAGAGGAGTGGGTGAGGCAGCATTTCGTACATTTCCTTATAAGCCACAAAGGTTATCCTGCTGCGCTGATGGCCAACGAGGTGGAGCTGCGCGTGGGAGGAAAACATCTGCGTGTTGACACGATACTCTATGACCGTGACCGCCGTCCGTTGATGGCGATAGAGTATAAGGCCGAGAGTGTGGCATTGACAAAAAAAGTGGTGACACAGGTCACCACTTATAATATGCTCTTGCGGGTTCATTACCTCATTATCAGTAATGGCACCCAGCACGTATGCCTCCGCTATGATGCCGCACAGAATGTGTGGCAGGTATTAGCAGACATCCCGCACTATAATCAAATTGAGAATTGAGAACT
>DEKQ01000056.1:3474-11287 GCA_002353975.1 Prevotellaceae bacterium UBA2718 | reverse complement strand
TTATCAGTTCAATACCGCCCTGAGGTTACGCTCCATCTGCTCTGTCTTGCTGATGCCAACGAGCACGGAGGTGACGCCTCTTTGCTCTAATACCCAGCGTAATGCTTTGTCGGCAAGCGTTGAGCCTTCAGCCTTAGCCTTGTCTGACATCTCCCTGAGCTGTGCGAGAAGTTCCGGCGTCAGCGCATCTGGCTTCAGGTAGGCGCTGTGTGTCATGCGCGAGTCAGCAGGAATACCGTTCAGATACTTGTCTGTCAGCAGTCCTTGTGCTAAGGGTGAAAAGGAGATAAAGCCTATGCCGTTGTCTGCACAATAGTCAAGGATGCCCTCTTCCTGCGGCTCACGGTCGATGAGGTTCAGGCGTCCCTGATATATCAGCAGGGGCACATCACGCGCCGCAAGATACTCTTTCGCTCTTTTCAGCGCCTTGAGCGGCCACCGTGATACACCAACATAGAGAGCCTTGCCTTGCTTCACTATGTCCACCAGTGCCTGAAGTGTTTCCTCGAGAGGTGTCTCGGGGTCATAGCGGTGACTGTAGAACAAATCTACATAGTCCAATCTCATGCGTTTCAGGCTCTGATCCAGGCTCGACATGAGGTACTTCCTTGAGCCCCAGTTGCCGTATGGACCCTCCCACATATCGTAGCCGGCCTTGGTGGCGATGAACAGTTCATCACGATAAGGACGGAAATCCTCGTCCATCATCTTGCCGAAGTTCTCTTCTGCCGCGCCGTAGGGCGGGCCGTAATTGTTTGCCAAATCGAAGTGCGTGATGCCGTGGTCAAAGGCATAGTGCGCTAATTCACGCTGGCGTTCGTATGGATTGTCATACCCGAAGTTGTGCCAGAAGCCCAGGCTGATTTTAGGCAGTTTCACTCCCGACCAGCCACAACGCAAATAGAGCGCCTCCTCTTTCGAGTAGCGCTCTACGTTTGCTATATACTGTTTCTTAAGATTCATATTGTGTATAGGTGGATTCTTATCATATAATCAGAACCGTATGGAACGGAATCATACAAGAACGGATGCCTATGCGTTCAGTCTTGCCTTGATAGCCTTCGTCTCCTCTTCGTATCCGGGCTTCTCCAGCAGGGCAAACATATTCTTCTTGTATGCCTCCACGCCAGGCTGGTTGAAGGCGTTAACGCCCAGCAACTGACCAGAGATAGCGCAGGCCTTCTCAAAGAAGTATATCATCTGTCCGTAGTTATATGCGTCCAGTCGCTCAATGGAGATGAGGATGTTAGGCACTCCGCCATCCACGTGTGCCAGACGTGTGCCGAGCTCAGCATTCTTGTTCACCTCGTCGATGCGCTTGCCAGCGAGGAAGTTCAGGCCGTCCAGGTTCTCTGCGTCAGATGGGAAGAGCAGCTTCTTCTCCGGGTTCTCCACGCTGATGCAGGTCTCAAAGATGGTACGCTCACCGTCCTGTATCCACTGACCCATAGAGTGCAGGTCGGTNNCCATGGAGTGGAGGTCGGTGGTGAAGTCGCAGCTGGCGGGGAAGATGCCCTTGTGGTCCTTGCCCTCGCTCTCGCCGAAGAGCTGCTTCCACCACTCTGCGTAATAGTGCAGCTTAGGCTGGTAGTTGATGAGGATTTCTATCTTCTTGCCGTTGCTGTAGAGAGCATTGCGTACTGCCGCATAGACAGCTGCGGGGTTCTCCTCAAATGGAACGCTGACAGCACACTGCTTCTCCATTGCCTGTGCTCCGGCAACGAGTTGCTCGATGTCTATGCCGGCACATGCTATAGGCAGCAGTCCCACAGGTGTGAGGACAGAGAAACGTCCGCCCACGTCATCAGGAATAACGAATGTCTTGTAGCCTTCCTTGTCAGCACAAGTGCGTGCAGCACCTCTCTTGGCGTCGGTAACGGCCACGATGAGATCCTTTGCCGCAGCTTTGCCCACCTGAGCCTCCAGCTGTGTCTTCAGCAGACGGAATGTAAGGGCTGTCTCTGTGGTTGTGCCTGACTTAGAGATGTTTATGATGGCGAACGTCTTGGTCTTGAGATATTCGGTTAACTCAGCCAGATAGTCCTCGCCGATATTGTTGCCTGCAAAGACAACGATGGGGTTCTTCTTGTCCTGTATGAGCCATGTGAAAGTGTTGCAGATGCCCTCTATCACTGCGCGTGGGCCGAGATATGAGCCGCCGATGCCGGCTACCACAATCACTTCAGCCTTAGAGCGCAGCACCTCAGCAGCTGCTTTCACTTCCTTTATAAACTCAGGTGTGATGCTTGATGGCAGATGCAGCCATCCGAGGAAATCGCTTCCGGGCACAGTGCCGTCCTCAAGGGCCTGCTGTGCTTTCATCACGTCATCTTTGTAACCTGTCACGGCGCCGGCAGGAAGAAACTGTTGCGCCTTTGTGATATCCAATGAAATGCTTTTCATAAAAATTGTTTGGGTTATTTTGTTGTTTTGGTTATGTTATCAAGTCCTCGCGCGTCATGCCAGTTGCAGCTGTATCTGCTTCTGCTTTGCAAGACGCCTCATGTTTATCAGTCCATAGCGCGCACGCCCCAGACATGTGTTGATACTCGTCTTAGTCTGCTCGGCTATATCCTTAAACGCCATATTCTGGTAATACCTCATATATATGATATCCCTCTGCGGTTCAGGGAGATAGTCTATGAGATTCTTTACGTCGCACAGCACCTGCGCATTGGCCAGCATATCCTCTTTTGAACTTTCCATCAGCTGGTCATCGCTCATCGCAGCTATAAACAGGTCATCGTCTGGTGCATCAACGATATTTGCGGTACGCTTGCGGCGATACCAGTCCATGATAGCGTTGTGCGCAATGCGAATCATCCATGCGTTAAACTTACCGGTAGGGCGATACTTGCCCTCCTTCAGCTTAGTGATAGCCTTCAGGAATGTGTCCTGAAAGATATCGTTCGCCGTTTCCTGATTGTGAACAATAAAGATAATGTACGAGAAGAGACTCGTCTGAACCCTGCCCAGCAGTTCGTCAAACGCTCTGTTATTGCCCTCCACATACTTCAAAGCCAACTCTTCATCGGTCAACTGTGAGAGTCTATTCATTTTCTTAAAAGTTTTTTTCAGTTTCGTTTTAAGTAAATGTCTGTCCTATAGGCAATAATTTTTTAGAGTTAATGTTCGTGTCAGGTGGGTTAAGATTTTTTTTGTCTTTATCAGTGCAAAGATAGAAATTATTTATTTATTAACCATAAATCACGGTTTATTATTAACACGTTTTAACACCCTGTGCCGTTTGTTCTGCTTTTTGGGCTTATGTATTCCCGAATTTCACCTCGTCAACATCGGGGATGCTCAGGATGTCATTGACGATGGTGAGCAGTTCTGTGTTGTCATGCACATAGAAGTTTATGGTGCATGTCACAATCTCATCCATCGTCGCGGTGTTCAGACTATTGATAGAGAGGTGTAGGCGATTGGAAATGGTCTCTATGATATCGCTCAGCAGGTGCTGTCTGTCCACAGCCTTAGCCGTAAGGGTGGCGGGGTAGAGTACATCGGGGCTTCCCTTGAAATCCACTGCTACGATGCTGTCACCCCATTGTGATGCGTCGCCGATAGCCACGCTGCAATCCCTTCGGTGTATTGTGACTATGCCGTTCTTCTCCCTAAAGCCTATCACTTCCTCGCCGGGTATAGGATGACAGTGGCTGCAGCGACAGTATTCAGGCTTGGGGAGATTGTCCAGATACACCTGTATGTTATGCAGCGCCTTATAGGACTTTACGTTGTTAATCCAGTCATCCTTTGGACAAATGTCGGGTGATGTGCCTATCTCCACACAGTCGCCGCGCTTCAGGCGTGTCTTGACAGAGGCGAGGTGTCCGTTGATTTTCGCATACTTGGCGTGCATGCCGATGTTTGTATGCATGTTGAATGCCACGTCGATGGCTGTAGAGCCCTTGGGCAGCAGCATTGCCTTTCCCTCGGTGGTATATACCTGTATGTCGTCATTGTAGAATGATGCCTTTACGCTCTCAAAGAAGAACGTCTTGTCATCGTGCCTGTCAAGGCTTGCTGTCACGTCCCTCAGCACTGAGCGGAAGTTCTCAAGCCACATGTTGATGTCTATCTCGCGCTGGCCGCTGTCAAAGAGATAGCCCAGGCGTGTCTTGGTTGCCATCTTCTCTGACTGTATGTGTATCTCCTCCCACGTGCCATAGTCGCCCAATACCTGGGTGTGGAATGCCTGATAGCCGTTCTGCTTGGGCAGGTCGATATAGTTGACTATCGAGTTAGGGCGCTCCCTGAATGTGTTTGTCAGAAGTGAGTAGATGCGCAGGCACAGGTCCTTCTGCGGTATGTTTTCATCGGGAGAGAAGACCAGACGCGTGAAGTGTCGGCCCTCCAGATGCTCGTAGTCCTGGTTCAGCGTGTTCATCTTACGCCAGATGTTGTAAGGCTGCTTATAGAGCGTCTCGCGTCTGAACTTGATGCCGTTGGAGGTCAAGACATCGTCTATCTTCTTGTTAAACGACTCCATTCGCTTCTCGTCCAGCTTCTTGTCTTTTTCTATCAGGTCCAGGATGTTGCTGTATATCCTCGGACAACGATAGCGGAACGACAGGTTCTCCAGCTCTATCTTGATTGTATAAAGTCCCAGGCGGTTTGCCAGCGGAGCATAGAAATAGTCTGTCTCGCCTGCTATCTTCATCTGCTTGTCGGGGCGCATGGAGTCCAAGGTGCGCATATTGTGCAGACGGTCTGCCAATTTAACAAGGATCGCGCGTATGTCATAGTGCATGGAGTCAAGCATCTGCTTAAAGTTATCCAGCTGCTTCGACATGCTGTACTGCTCCTTGCTCTGCTTGGTCACCACGCTTACCAGAAATGCTACGTCCTCGCCGAACAGTTCTTTAATCTCCTCTATCGTCGTGGGGGTATCCTCCACCACGTCGTGCAGAAATGCCGCACAGACGGGCGTAGCACCCAGCTGCAGTTCCTTGGCTACTATCAGCGCCACAGCGATGGGGTGTATGATGTATGGCTCTCCGGTCTTGCGATGCTGGTCCTTATGGGCATTGCGTGCGTATGCAAATGCCTTCTGCACCATCTGCATCTCCTCAGGCGTCGTGCTCTTCTCTAATGCAGAGAATACTTCTTGGGCTCTGCGTCCTATCTCTTGTTCGGTGATTTCGTTGTGGTTCATAGCTTTTCTGTCTCCTCTCTTTCTTTTATGGGAATAAAGCGCAAAGGTAGTAAATTATCGTTAAAGAACCATAATTGCCTTGGTATTATTAACGCAATTTAACCATTACGCATTCTTTACCACCACCACTTTGTCCATCCATACGTCGTGTTCGTCTGTGGGTACTTGAGCCACCATCTGCCAGTCGTGGCATAGTCCTATCTTGTGTATGAGGGGCAGCTGTTGCAGCAGCCTGTCGTAGTACCCCTTGCCGCGTCCCAGTCGGTGGCCTGCGGCATCAAAGGCCATCCCCGGCACCACGCCTGCGGCATCGCGGCCACGCCGGAGCGAGGCGATGTCAATGGCCGGCGTCAAGGGTTCCAGGATGCCAAATGCCCCAGGGCTCATCTGTTCACGCCCCGCATAGGCATGCAGCGTCATTTCCGTGTCGCTCACCACACGCGGCAGCAGAACCCTGTGGCCCTCGCGGTGCAGACGCTCTACAAGGGAGTGGGTGCACACCTCGTCAGGCATGGACCAATAGAGCAACAGCGTATGCCATCTGCTCAGATAACGCGTCAGCGCTTCCAACTCTGCAGGCATGACATCCTCGCCCTGCCCCGGCACGGCATCCTCACGGCGGCTCTCCCGAATGCCCCGCATCAGCTTGCGCAGTTCCTTTTTATTCATGCCTGCAAAATTACTAAAAAAACTAAAATCGTGCAACTTTCCAAAAGTCTTTACGTCACAGATTACAAAAAAAACAGTAAATTTGCAAGCACATAATCCAATCAGAATGGAAAAAAGAATGACCAATCATTTGTTTTTAACATCGCGGAAGATAGTACTGCTCTTATTGCTGGCAGTCACGACTCTTACCGCATCGGGGCGCACTTGGACCTACGACGAATGCCTCGCCTACGCTATGACCGAAGGCACTACGCTCCGCAAGGCAGGTCTCACACGTCAGACGGCCACGGAGACACGTCTCGCATCGAGTGCGGCACTATTCCCATCGCTTAGTTTCAGCACATCGCAGAATGTCAGCAACCAGCCTTGGAAGGCCAACGGTGCCACCACGATCCTCAATGATGAGATACAGACGGTATCCTCTAAGACCAGTTACAACGGCTCCTATAATGTCGGTGCCAACTGGACAATATGGAATGGAGGCCGTAATCGCAACCAGGTAAAGGCCAACCGTATAGCAGAAGAGAAGGCAGAGCTTGACAGCATCACCGCTGCGCTGACCCTCGAAGAGCGTCTGGCACAGTACTTCGTACAGATACTCTACAGCAAGGAGGCAGTGGAGGTTAATCGTGCAATACTTGAGGCAGCTAAGGTCAATGAGAACCGTGGATTGGAGATGGTGCGCATCGGCTCTATGAGCAAGGCAGACTGTTCACAGCTCACTTCCGAGCGTGCACAGAGGGAATACGACCTGGAGCTGAGTATCAACAATGTGCGCAACTACAAGCGTCAGCTGAAGGCTCTCCTGCAGATTATTGATGATGACGACTTTGATGTCACCGCTTCCACCCCTACAGACCAGATGGCCCTCGCTGCCATACCATCGATGCAAGAGGTATATCTCGCTGCACTTGAAAGCCGTCCTGAGATAAAGAATGCGCAAATGTCCATTGACAACGCCGATATACAGATGAAAATCGCCAAGGGACAGCGCTTGCCTACCATTTCCATGAATGCTTCGGTCAAGACCAATACCTCTTCACAGAACAAGAACAGCTGGTCGAAGCAGATACAGACCAACTTCAATGCCGGTGCCGGCTTTACTGTCAGCGTGCCCATATTGGACCAGCGAGCCGCAAAGACTGCCATCAATAAGGCTAATATCCAGAGACAGACGGCGCTTCTCGACCTGAAAGAGAAACAGTCAACGCTCCACTCCACGATTGAGAACTACTGGATTCAGGCCACAGGAAACCAGAGCCAGTTCAAGGCGGCCAAAGTCGCCACGGAGAGTGCTCAGGCATCTTACGACCTTCTCTCTGAGCAATTCGCCGTAGGAATAAAGAATATCGTGGAACTCCAAAACGGAATGACACGCCTCCTCAATGCACGTCAGAGTGAGTTGCAGGCAAAATATACCACAATCCTTAACATCAAAATGCTCGAACTATATAAAAATTAAGTCATGAAAAAGAAAGCATATATCATCGCCGGTGTGACTGTCATCATCGCAGCTATCGTGGCATTCTTCGCCTTAGACAAGAAGGAGGACGGCGTCACCTACGCTACTGCTACCGTAGCCACATCAAACATCTCTACATCCGTTACGGCAACAGGAACCATCGAGCCTGTCACCTCTGTCTCTGTCGGCACACAGGTCAGCGGTATCGTTGCTCATCTCTATGTAGATTACAACAGCGTAGTCAAGAAGGGACAGGTCATAGCCGAGCTTGATAAGACCAACCTACTTTCGGAACTTGCTTCTGCCAAGGCCAATCTTGCGTCTTCCAAGGCTAATCTGGCATATCAGGCAAACAACTTCAAGCGTCAGCAGACGCTCTTTGATAAGGGACTCATCTCTGCCAACGATTTCGAGCAGGCACGCCTCTCTTACGAGCAGGCACAGCAGCAGGTGCAAACCAGTACACAGAGTGTCAATAAGGCACAGACAAATCTCGGCTACGCTACCATCACATCGCCTAT
>DEKQ01000056.1:0-3418 GCA_002353975.1 Prevotellaceae bacterium UBA2718 | reverse complement strand
GAGCTCTTCACCATAGCACAGGACCTCACCGATATGCGTGTCATTGCCGACATCGATGAGGCCGACATAGGCGACATACGCGTGGGAGAGCGTGTGGAGTTCACCGTCGATGCATATCCTGATGATACATTCCAGGGTAGTGTCACGCAGGTACGCCAGGTGGCTACGACAGAGTCCAATGTCGTGACCTACGAGGTCGTAATCTCTGCTCCCAATGCCGACCTGAAACTCAAGCCCGGCCTTACTGCCAACGTCACCATCTACACACGTGAGCTGAACAACGTGCTCACAGTACCTACAAAGGCGCTCAAATTCACCCCCAACGAGAAACTCCTTACACCCGAGCAGACTATTCAGGACTGTCAGGGAAAGAACAAGGTATGGGTGCTTGAGGGCAATACCTTCAAAGCCATTCCTGTGGAGACGGGTGTCGCAGGCGGACAGAATACCGAAATCATCCGTGGCCTCAAAGCAGGGCAGAAGGTGATTACCGAGTTTAAGATGGGCAACATGGATGAAGAGGATGAAGCCAATGGTGGCGACAATAATCCCTTCATGCCGAAACGTCCGAACAAAAACAATAAGAAATAAATTGTGAATTATGCATTCTGAATTATAAATTATGAATTATGCATTATGAATTCTGAATTAAACAAAAGGGTTGTCATAGAGCTTCGCGATGTGCGCCGTGAGTTCAAGGTGGGCGATGAGGTCGTCAAG
The DNA here is from genome assembly GCA_002353975.1 of Prevotellaceae bacterium UBA2718. Classification (GTDB taxonomy): domain Bacteria; phylum Bacteroidota; class Bacteroidia; order Bacteroidales; family Bacteroidaceae; genus Prevotella. The sequence continues at coordinate 2,698 of DEKQ01000056.1, read as the reverse complement.
GCCTTGCGTGGCGTTTCCTTCAAGATATATGAAGGTGAGTTCGTCACCATCATGGGAACCTCAGGTTCGGGCAAATCCACGTTGCTCAACCAGCTGGGGTGCCTCGATACACCCACTTCTGGCGAATACTATCTTGACGGTGTCTCCGTGCGTACGATGTCCAAGAGTCAGCGTGCCCGCTTGCGCAACCGCAAGATAGGCTTTGTGTTCCAGAACTACAACCTTCTGGCCAAGACCACAAGCGTGGAGAATGTGGAGCTGCCACTCATGTATAACTCAGCCTATAGCGCAGCCCAGCGTCGCGAGGCGGCCATACAGGCACTCACCGAAGTGGGGCTGGCAGACCGCCTCTATCATAAGTCAAACCAGATGTCTGGAGGACAGATGCAGCGTGTCGCCATTGCCCGCGCCTTAGTCAACAATCCCGCAGTCATCCTCGCCGATGAGGCAACGGGAAACCTTGACACACGTACATCATTCGAGATGCTCGTCCTCTTTCAGAAGCTACACTCTCAGGGACGCACCATCATCTTCGTTACCCACAACCCCGAGATAGCTCAGTACTCCTCACGCAACATCATGCTGCGCGACGGTAAGATACGCGAAGACGTGGTAAACACCAACATCCTCTCTGCCGCCGAAGCTCTTGCAAAACTCCCGGCACCGCAGGACGATTGAGAAAATGCAGAATGCAAAATTCAAAATGCAGAATTCAAAAGCCTTCTCTCGTTCGCCGCGGTTTCATCGCGGCCCCATCTCGTTAATTCGTTAAATTTTTAATTCGTCCCCACAGTTACATCTCCCTCCCCTTGGGGAGGGCTGGGATGGGGCTTTAATTCATGAACTTCACCAATCTCATAAAGGTGGCTCTCAAGGCCATCGCCAACAATAAGTTCCGCTCTTTCCTCTCCATGCTCGGCATCATCATCGGTGTCGCTGCCGTCATCGTCATGATGGCCATCGGACAGGGCTCCAAAGAGAGCATACGTAAGAACATCTCCTCCATGGGCTCCAACATCATCATGATACGCCCGGGAGCAGACAAAGGCCCCGGCGGTGTGCGTCAGGACCCCTCTGCCATGCAGACGCTGAAGGTGGAGGATTACAAACAGATAAAAGCCGAGGCAAAGTACTGCACGTACATCTCGCCTGAGGTGACCGCCTCCGGCCAGATTATCAACGGCAACAACAATACTTCCACCACCATGTATGGCGAGGCTCCCGAGTATCTCGACATAAAGCAGTGGGAAGTCACCTCCGGCTCATGCTTCTCTGACGATGACATCAAGAAGTCCGCCAAAGTGTGTGTCGTTGGCAAGACCGTTGTTGACGAACTCTTCCCTGACGGTCAGGACCCCATCGGCAAGATTGTGCGCTTCAAGTCCATACCGTTCCGCATCATCGGAGTGCTCAAGAGCAAGGGATATAACTCCTTCGGCATGGACCAGGACAACCTCTGCATCACGCCTTACACCACCGTCATGAAGCGTCTCACGGCTCAGACCTATCTCTCATCCATCAACTGTTCGGCTATCACCGAAGAGATGACCGACGATGCAATCTCAGAACTCACCGCCATCCTGCGCAGCCAGCACAAGATCAAGGACGATGCCGAAGACGACTTCACCATACGCTCCCAGCAGGAGATGATGGAAACGATGTCAAGCACCATGGACACCGTGACGCTCATTCTCGTTGTGGCAGCGGCCTTCTCGCTTCTCGTTGCCGGCATAGGCATTATGAACATCATGCTCGTCAGCGTCACGGAGCGCACCAAGGAGATAGGTCTCCGTATGTCAGTAGGCGCCAGGGGCATTGACATCAGCAACCAGTTCCTCATCGAGTCAATCATCATCAGCGTCACTGGTGGAATACTCGGCATACTGCTCGGGGCTGCTCTAACCACCTCTGCGTCACTGCTCTTCGGACTCCCCACAAGCATACCACTCTGGAGCATAGTGGTCAGCTTCATCGTCTGCACCATCATCGGAGTAGGCTTCGGATATTTCCCCGCCCAGAAAGCAGCGCGCATGGACCCAATCGAGGCCATCAGATACGAATAGGTTAACAGGTAAGCCATACATTTCAATATGCTATTTCTCGTCTGTCAACCGGAAGGTCATGGAACAGACATTCCAAACAGGTTGGTATTCCAGCGTGGCATGTATGGGCAGGCGACGATGACGGTATTCGGCATATCCCTCCTGACGTTTTACCAGCCGGTAGCCCAATCGCTTCAAGGCCTCTGGCAGCAACTGCTCTACCGCAGGTGCTGAGAAACTCACAGTACGCAGCCGTGGGCCGTTACGCTGCTTGGTCAAGGTGAAGCTGACTACGCGGTTAGGCTTCAGATAGGTGTAATGAGCCGTGCCGTAGCAGATGTCCAACAGTTGCACACCCAGTTCTTCCAGCATCATGCAGGCCTCAGTCATGCTCTCTGTCTGCATCAGCTCCGTTGCCAGTATGGCTGCATCCACGTCGGGCAGGTCTATTGAGGACTCCGCCTGCTGCCCCCACACAGGCAGGGACAGTAAACTCATCAGCAGGGCTGACAGACAATTCTTCATTGGGTTCACGTTGATTTAGGGTAGTGTAGTTGATGCCTGGGCGCAAAGTTAATAAAATAAATTGAGTCAGGCAATAGCGAATTGCCACAATTTTAATGCATATTAGTACTTTAGGAGGCGACGTGTCCCCA
>DEKQ01000014.1 GCA_002353975.1 Prevotellaceae bacterium UBA2718 | reverse complement strand
TTGTCGTGGTTCGAATCCGCGTACGACAACGCAAATCGCAGCAACTCTCCCGCAGAGCTTGCTGCGTTTTTTTTGATATAGTACGCGTAAGGCACACAGCGGACAAAGAAACCCGACAGCATAAACACGCCGCACCATAACCCCAAATCGACTGTACGGATAATTACTCCAGCACAAACCGCGGGCGAGGACACGTCGCCTCCTATTGCTAACCCAATTACCTAAGGCCGGTAACTGATAGACAAAAAAGATGCCACCGACACATCACGTATCAGCGGCACCAAAAATGAAACATTTTGTTTCGTCCCACAAGGTTCTCACGAATAAAGTGGGACACTATCTATAACTAAAATTAATAATGTGTCTTATTCAGACACTATTCGTCGTAATACTCATCCTCCGGCTCGTCATCGCTCCAGAGCATGCTACCGCCTTTGCTAAGAACTGGCGTATTAGTGTATCCAGTACCTTCTGGTAAGCTGGCATTATTTAGCAAATAGGGATTGTTCATTATAACCACTGTCAGTTCAGGTTTCATATATTTTGTTTTCATCTCTTTTGTTCCTTTCTTTTTTTAGTGAGACATTTTATTAACAAGCACTTTCTTGCCTTCTACCACGTAGATACCTTCCTTTGGCTCGCTTACGCGCTGTCCTTGCAAGTTGTAGTAAATCTTGCCTGCCTGTGGATTTTTATTGCTTACTTCGTTGATGCCTGTAATATCATCTGCAAATGACAGAGTGAGTGCCTTGGCAGTTCCTGCTGATGCAGGTATCCACAATGCTGCCTGTCCCGCCTTCACCGAAGCTTTGTGATCATTATCGACAATAGGTGCAAATACAACCTGTTCGTTCTGAACCGTCAGCACATAGTTGGTGCCATTGCCAGATGTCTCAAGGTCATAGTCGTGGTCAATGTTAAACAGATAATTCGGGGTGGAAGATTGTGAATTATAGACAGTACCCCCATCCGTAACTGGGATAGTTACATTGGCTGCACTGCCACCATTGCTCTTCAAGATTAATCCTGTGTTTGCTGCCACTTTACCTGTAACCTTCTGTAGTTTAATACTGTTTCCACTCTTGCTTGTAACAATGTAAGCTTCGGCGTTTTCGATGTTGTCCAAATCAAGAGGATATGTGCTGCTAAATGTGGCATAGCCGTAGGATCCTATGGAGGCAGAAATAGCCTGCTCACATTTGATAACAGTTAAACCAACAAGGTAGCTATTATTATTTCTTACTATTTTGAAAACATTGCTTCCTTCCAAACCATCATCAGCAACTACAGTATATTGCTTTGTATAAGTGCCTACCGCTGTTTCTGAATATGTTGCCTTTACGGTTCCAGACGAATTTGCGATTTTAAGACCTCTTGCAGTTTCTGCGGCATTATAGAAAGTTAGAGTAATTACCGTTCCCGCTTGCATCAATTTATCCAGAGTTACTGTAACATTACATTGACCTGCACCTCCAAATTCCACACAGTTAGTTCCTGCTGTTGTGCTATATTTCAAAGAAGGGCTTCCACCATCATCTGGTGTATATACCATCTTACCACCAATTGAAGTCATTACCTCTTCATTACTAGAGATAGTTCCGCTTCCTTCTGACGCTGTAAATGAATAATCATTTGCAATCCACACTGCATAGAGAGTTGCATCTGCTATAAGAGAATAAGAGCCTTTGTCTGAATAATCCACAGTTTCCGCATCAGCATTAGCCTGAGAGGTAGCCCAACCCATGAAAGAATATCCTACTTTGGTATAGGCATTCGCTGTCAGTGTAATGCTTCCTTTGCTCACAGTAGCATCCATCGATCCAACACCACCATTGGCATTGTAAGCGAGCGTATAAGCTTCCTCTCCTGTCACTGTAATAACAACATCTCCAGTAGTGTATGCAGAACCAACAGTTACAGTGCCCGTAGCCTTGTCCCATGTATATGTTGTTCCCGCCGTTGCAGTTTCACCGCCAATGGTAACAACGATAGCTTCTGGTAATACATAGCCACTATTAGCAGCAAAGACTGCTTTGTATTCAGAACCCTCCGAAACTGCATCCTCGCCAGTAGTGCCACTAGTTGCTGTTACATTTGTCAGCATATGTGCCACATTCAATCCTCCAGCAGCACCAAAGGTCACAGTGACCGTTGCATCAGCCGTTCCCATTGTTAGCGTTGTTGTTGTGCTGTTACTGTTACCAGAAGGGCTGATAGTAGCACCAGTTCCACTTACTGCCCAATTGGTTACCTTATAACCAGATGCCGGAACAGCGGTAATTGTCGTTGTTCCGCCTTCCGTAACGGTTGTTGATTCAGCAGAAACTGTTCCGTAAGTGTCGGTACCTGTACTAGTAACGGTAGAAACATTGTGGGTCTCGAATGCAGTCCACTTAATAGCATAGATAAGACATTTTGCAGTATGGGTTATCAACAATTTCTTTCCTGAACCTAAATTCAGTGTTGTGCTCTGAACTGCAGAATTTGCTGATGGTGTTATTGTTGTTAAGGCCACACTGGTATTATCTGCATCATAGATAGAGCAAGTTCCACTTGCCGTCCCAGCATAAACAATTGTAAGTTTACCTGAACCAGAGATAGAATTGCCGGTTTTGAATACTCGGTCTGTCAAACCTTGTGAACTACCACCCATATAAACGTAAGAACTATAATTTATTTCTCCCACTGTTGCAGCGTTATTCAAATGATACATTATGGAAACTGAGTTATTTGCACCACAAGAGTAAGTTAAAGCTATGCCATTACTTGTTGAGACTTCAACATCTTCAAGTCCTGCGTTTTTGTCTTTAATGTTTTTATTACTTTTCCCAGTAATACTGTTCTTTGTACAATAGTCTTCAAACGTCCATGTGTAGTCCGTAGCCCACGCTCCCGTGACTATCGCGACGAGTAGCGTCAATAAAGTAAATAATTTTTTCATAGTTTTGTTTTTAATAGTTTTTAGTTATTGAATTATTTTAATAGTTTTAGTTAGTCATCAGGGAGTCCACGGTTCATGTGTATGAACACAAAAAAAGCGTGGAACCGACTTGCTCCACATCTCTTCGTAGCGGTCCTAGGAAAACCTTGTAAGAAAGATATAGACGCAACAAAGCCCACGCATATGCGCGAACCGTTGTCATCTCCGTCTTGTCTTACGTTGAAATTTCCTAGGTTCCTACGAACAAGAGCGAAGCACAACGCTTCATTTTCAATATGTCTTATCAACGGCAGTAAAAGCCGAATGATGCCGCAAAGATACGAAAAAGTATGCAATTGACAAAATAAAAGCCACTTTTTTTACGGATTGCATATCCAAAATATTACAAATCCGCCCGAACGAAGATTTTCATTTTTGAACTTGCCCATATCACGAAAAAGTAGTAACTTTGACTTCGTCGAACTTCTTGCGCTCCTGCAGGTGCTCAGGCGCTACGCGGAGTCCTCTACACTCGGAAATGAAAAGAAAAACAAGTTTTCCTTTTGCATTTCACTCGTTTTTTCGTAACTTTGCACGCGTTTTACGTATATGTGTGGCAACACTGCCCTGAGGCATTGTAGCGCACACACGCTATCAGGAGACACTATAAGACCAATAAATAATACTAAAAACAATGGTAAACAGATTTATCCTTAACGAAGTATCTTACTTCGGTCCCGGTGCACGCAAGGAGCTGCCCGGCGTTGTAGCACGCCTTGGATACAAAAAGGCGTTGGTGGTAACAGACAAAGGTCTGATGAAATTCGGCGTGGCCAAGATGGTTCTTGACGTGATGGACGAGGCCGGCATAGCCTACGAGATCTTTGACGATGTGAAGCCAAACCCAACTGTATCAAACGTGAAAGCCGGCATAGAGGCCTGCAAGAAGGCCGAGGCCGACTTCATCGTTGCCATCGGCGGTGGCTCAAGCATGGACACTGCCAAGGGCATCGGCATCGTGGTGAACAACCCAGAGTTCAGCGACATCGTATCTCTTGAGGGCGTTGCCGACACCAAGAAGAAGTCTCTCCCCATCATCGCCCTGCCTACCACAGCCGGTACAGCAGCCGAGACGACCATCAACTACGTCATCATTGACGAGAGCCGCCAGGCCAAGATGGTGTGCGTTGACCCTAACGACATACCAGCAGTGGCTATCATCGATGCCGAACTGATGTACTCTCTGCCTAAGTCTCTGACCGCAGCAACGGGTATGGACGCTATGACCCACGCCATCGAAGGCCTTATCACCAAGGCAGCATGGGAGATGAGCGATATGTTTGAGCTGAAGGCTATTGAGATGATATACAAGTATCTGCCTATGGCCGTCAATGACCCGACGAACCCCGAGGGCCGCAACGGCATGGCTGTGGCACAGTATATCGCCGGTATGGCATTCTCAAACGTAGGTCTTGGCGTAGATCACGGCATGGCTCACCCGCTGTCAGCACTGTTCGACGTGCCTCACGGAGTAGCCTGCGCTATGCTGCTGCCTACGGTAATGCGCTTCAACGTACCTGCAGCACTTGACAAATACACTGACATAGCAAAGGCTGTCGGCGTATGGCGCGACGGTATGACAAAGGAAGAGGCCGCCGATGCTGCCTGTAAGGCCATAGAAGACCTCAGCGCACAGGTGGGTACCAACAAGCACCTCACCGACCTGGGCATCAAGGAGAGCGACATCGCAGCACTGGCAGAGCAGGCCATCCATGATGTCTGCACACCAGGCAACCCACGCGAGGTGACGAAGGAAGACATCGTCAACCTGTATCACAAGATACTGTAAAAGCCCCCTCCCAGCCTCCCCCACGGGGGAGGTGAGGGAATGTACAAACCACGAATTACCCGAATTTCACGGATTTTCTATCACTCATATAGGCTTCAGAGTGTGGAATTCGAGAAATTCGGGTAATTCGTGGTTTGTTATTCTATATTTCTCAGTTCGTAACCTTCACTGGTTTTATCGTTCCGTCGGCGTTGAACTCCATTCGGTCGATGCAGGTCTCGCGGTTATATCCCGCGCTCCAGTCAAGCTTTGCAGCCCACGGACGGGCGAAACGGTGATAGACTATGTACCACTCATCGGTGCCGGGACGCTGCAGGACGGCGTGATGTCCCGTGCCGAATATCTGCTCCTTATCGTTGCGCTGCAGCACTATGGTCTTCTCCACCGTTGCCGGCTTGCCGTTGCGCACGAGCTCTGTCGGTGAGTCACTGATGGCATAACGCACGCGATAGTTCTTGGAACGAGTGTCGTTCTCCGACCAAGTGAAGTAATAAAGACCGTTGCGGAAGAACACATACGGTGCCTCATTATAGTTATAACGCTGCTTCTCCTTTCTTGAGAAGAGCACATAGTCCTGCTTTATGCTCGTCATGTCATTGTTCAGCTCGCTGCATACCAGCGTGCCGTTGCCCCAATAGAGGTAGTATTTCCCCGTCTTTGGGTCCTGGAAGATGTCGGGATCTATCGGCGCACCGCCATTCTTCAGCGCCGGATGCTGCTTGGTGATGAGCGGTTTGCCCAGCGCATCCTTGAACGGCCCGGTGGGATTGCTGCTCACAGCCACGCCAATCTGTCCGTCGGCCACGAAGTAATAGAAGTACTTATACTTCGCTTTCTTGCCCTTGCCATACTTTCTCTCAATGATACACGGTGCCCAGGCACGCGAGTCGGCCCATTTGCAGTCGGTCACGAGGTCGAAGATCACGCCCTCATAGTTCCACTGTTTCATGTCCGTGCTTGAGAAACAGCGGAAGTCATGGTTCTTCCATTCCTCTTCGCCGTCCGTCGTGGGATAGAGATAGTACTTGCCCGTCTGCTCTGAGTAGAGTATCTCGGGGTCGGCATAGACTCCCGGGATGACCGGATTACACTTGTTTGGCTTCAGCGTAGCCAGCTCATATCCGTCGCTCCAGGCCTGCAGGCGGTCATATTCCTCCTTCGTTATGCGCATGAACGAGCCGTGCTGCGGGTGGTTCACACCCTCAATGTTGCGCGGATTGCGGAAGTTTCGCATGTTCCTGTCAGCCTCGCAGATGCGGTAGTTGCGTGGCTTTGACGAATACTCTATGTAGCCTATCAGCCACGTATCCTCGCCCACACGCTGGAAAGCCGACACGCCCTCACACTTCTTGTTACCCTCAAAGCTGACGTAATCGTCCTCCACCGGCTCGCTCCAAGGGCCTGTCAGCTCCTTGCTCGTAGCGGTGAAGAGCCCCGGCTTGCCGCCTTCCTTCTTTATCATCATGTGCCACAGGCCGTCAGCCTCCACCCAGTTGATGTCGGCATCGATGGTGGCATAGCCCCAATCGAAGAGCAACCGGGGCTGCGTAAGCTGCGTGAACGACTCGTCGGCATAGCTGTAGTACATACGGTCATACTTCTCCTCGGCGCGGTTCCACATGGAGTAGTATATCATGTATCCGCCCTTCCTGCCGTCAGGCCACTGATACGACGGGTCCCACATAATCTGCGGTGCCCACACGCGGTTGATGGTGCTCCAGTCTTTATACACGCTCTCAGCCTCGGGATTGCAGAATATCTGCGTTCCCTTGCGGTAGTCATAGCCCTTGGACTTCCAGTGTATCAGGTCATCGCTCGTCAGCAGGCAGATGCCGTAGTTATCCCAAGTGCCCACTTTACCCATGCGCTGGGCCGACTGCTCGCTGGCATCCATGTCGGTAAACACCATCAGATAGCCGCTGCCATCGTGCTTACGGCAGATGAACGCGTCTCTTGAGCGGCCCTCTATGGGTGCCATCTCGCTGTCGCTGAATATGGAATCGCCGTTCAGCAGGTCGTGATAGTGCCGCCCGTCCGTGCTCAGCGCATACGCCGTCCACGCCGGACCGGCGTCATTCATGTGACAATACAGGTATCTGTCGCCCATCTGCAGGTTACCGTGAGCAGGTGCTTCCACCTGCGCCGCTGCCGTAAGGCCACATCCCGCAGCCAAGACACACAATGTATTACGTAAACTTCTCATATTGTTTGTGTAGGTTATTGTATATATATAATTTCTGCTTGCAAAGTTAACAAAAAATTCCAAAAGTCATGGCAGTGAGAGGGAATAAATTACAATAATTGCACAATTTCCTTCCCCCCTCCCTTTTGGGGAGGGCTGGGGAGAAGTTGTGGAGAGGTTGTGGAGAGGTAACGACAGTGGCGGCCAGTCCTCACGGACGGGTCGCCACTTTTTCTTTATTACTTACATAAAAATTATCATCGGATGATGCCGTTTACATCCTCACGGACTTAATAGTGTGGCATCCCCATTACAAAAAACTATAATCACGTATCTT
>DEKQ01000120.1 GCA_002353975.1 Prevotellaceae bacterium UBA2718 | reverse complement strand
ACCCAGGTGCCTGTCTTTTACCTTTGCACCCAGGAATCAGAGTTGGTTCAAGTGTGAAGGTTGTTTAAAATAGCAGATACAGCTTTTGGTGACAGCTTTAGTAAAGGAAGTCTGTTAGGATCCTCCCTTGTCCTTCTCCTGGTCCCTTTTGTAAAATAACATTCAAAAGGAAAGAGATGAGTTACAAACTGTATTTCGGGGTTGACGTGTCGAAGCATTGGCTTGACATAGCCTATTATGATGGTGAGGATGTTGACTGGCAGCACGGCCACATCCGTGTAGACAATGACGAGAAGGGGTTTAAGGAATTGGGGAAATGGCTGACCAGGCTCGGTGTGGGAAAGGGGACGGCCATATTCTGCATGGAGTACACAGGGCTGTATTGTCAGGAGTTCCGTCAGTGGTTGGAGCGTCAGGGTATTGTCTACGGGATGGTAGTTCCTCGCAAGATGCACCGTTTTGAGCCAGACCTTGGTGCCGGTGAGCGTGCGTTGGATCGCGTAAAGACCGACGAAATGGACTCCTTCCGTATTGCGATATACTGCAAGGAGCACGCCATGAAGATCCGTCGCAAGCCATCGCGTCTGCCATCCCCTGCCTACTTCAAACTGAAGCGCCTGATGGCAGAGCGCAGGCAGTACGTCAAGCAATCAATGCTCTATAAGCAGCAACTGCACGACATCGGCATCTACGACTCTGACTCATCACGCTGCCGCAAACAGTCTGAGTTGGACAACCTGACGGAGAAGGTCAGACAGACAATGGCCGAGATGCAAACCGTCATCAGCGAGGATGAACGCATCAGAAGGAACTACGACCTGCTTCTCTCTATTAAGGGCATAGGACCTGTCGTGGCTGTAGACACCATCGTACTGACAGAGAACTTCACGGCTATAGACTGTCCGCGCAGGTTTGCCTGCTATGTCGGTATAGCCCCTGCCAGGAAGGAGTCCGGAGTGAGCATACAGAAGGGCGACCACATATCCAAGAAAGGCTTCACGCAGGCTAAGGCCGACCTGTCGATGGCAGCCCTGCAGGGAATCCAAAACGACAGCGGCATACGTGCCTACTGGCAAAGGAAGAAGGCCGAGGGCAAACACTCAGGAGTGGTGCTCAATGCCGTCAAGTTTAAACTGGTCTTGCGTATGTTTGCTGTCATTAAGAGGCAGAAGCCGTATGTTGAGATAGACACTTACAAGAAATAAGACTACAGGCGGACGTGAACCAAGCGCCTGTCCACAGCCATTCCTATGCCTATGCGGGGATTAGGACGCCCGCCTTTCCCATTTTTTCACTACCTTTGCACCTGCTTTTCAACAAAAAGGAGAGGCTGGGCGGAGGCAGTGAACTTTCTTTGCCCTTGGACGAAGCTCCTGACGGGGATTTAGTCTCCTCTGCCCATGTGCATGGCTGCAGTACCTGTTAGAGATTTGACGTGCTGAGAACACGCCTTTAAAAGATCTGGCTTACGGCCCTGCACATTGCCTCTCCCATAACTTAAACGCCGCAAAGGTATGAATAAAAATTGGTTTATCGGCATTGATGTCTCGAAAAAAACGCTGGACGCCTCGATTTTTGTCGCTGGCGAAGTGATTAACAGGTTTCCCCACATCCAGGTGAGGAATGAGAAACAGGGCTTCAAGGAACTGCTCAGATGGGCAAAGACGCAGGGCGTGAACACGAAGGACACGCTCTTCGGGCTGGAGTTCACAGGCTACTACTCTGATGCCCTGGAGCAGTTCCTTACTGGCAAGAAGCTCTGCTACGCCATGCTTCCTACTACGGTGGTGAAGCACTATCAGCGTGGTACACGTGACAAGAATGACAAGACAGACTCTGCCAAGATTGCAGACTACCTGTTCCGATTCAACGGTACGGAGTGCATCAAACAGCGTGTGCTGCCATCGAAAGCCATGCAGGAACTGAAGGCACTGAAGAGCGAACGCAAGTTCTATGTCCAACAGCGAGTGGCCTGCGAGAACCGCCAGAATGTCGCCAAGTCGAAGCAGGAGCAGAAACACCTACAAAAAGCCATCGATCTGTTCAACGAGCAGATAGAGCTGATAGAGCAGCAGATGGCCGAGGTGGTGACGTCCGACGAGGAGATCTACCTGACGTACACGCGTCTGCTGACCATCCCAGGCATAGGTCCCGTCAATGCCATCAACACGATAGCCAATACACAGAACTTCACGGCGTTTGAGACCGCAAGGCAATATGCGAAGTATGTGGGCGTAGCACCATCGGAACACTCATCAGGCACAAGTGTACGATGGAGGGGCAGGCCTTCACCGCACGCTGACCTCCAGGCGAAAGCCGACTTGTCAATGGCTGCCATGCGAGCTGTTGAATTCAGTTGTGACATGAGCATTTATTACGAACGTAAATTAGGTAACAGACCGAACGATAAAGATGTAAAGAGAAAGGCCTTGAATGCCGTCAAATTCCAGCTCATCAAGATGATGTTTGCCGTTGTCAGACAAGATAGAGTCTTCGAGCAGAGGGGGCTTGACAAGGCATAGGCCGAGACACATAACACCGAAGAGCGAGTGAACTAACACAGGAGTGCCTCCTGTTACTTTAGGGCTCGATCATCAGGTGGATGCGGTTCACTAATTAGAAATCAAAATCAACATTATTTGTTATAAGAACAAGACCGCATCATTTGTAACGAAAACGGAAATTTACACCATTTCGCTACTGCAACCCCCATTGTCTTAAGCCTCAAAATGAAAAAATGAGGCTCCTTAACATTTATTAAGTGCCTCATTCTTGGTTTTGTCTTAGAAATCCC
>DEKQ01000158.1:246-8345 GCA_002353975.1 Prevotellaceae bacterium UBA2718 | reverse complement strand
AGCATCAAGCCAACAGCAGGTGCAAAGGTAAGCATATTGTTCACAGACACAGAACTTACGGGTATTGTCAATGCCGAGGCGAATGAAACCACTAACGCAAAGACCGGCAAGATATATAACATCGCAGGTCAGGTGGTGACTGAAAGCTATAAGGGCATCAAGATAATTGATGGTAAGAAGGTGTTTTAGTAAATAAAGTAAAGGAGGATAAAAAATGAAGAAAGTATATAATCAACCAACAATAAAAGTAGTTTGCCTTCAGCCATTTCGCTTAATGGAAGGTTCTATGCCAGTAAGTCCCAACGATTTCAATGGAGGAACTCAGACTTTGGGTGCCAAGGGCGGTGGTAACTACTGGGACGACGACGAGCCGGAAGAGGTGGGCTGGTAGTCCCCGAAGCTGAGGTATCGCAAAGATACGACGCGACTGAATTTATCTATACGCATTGCGGCGACCTATCCTTTCGGACAGGCCGCCGCTTTATAGTAAAGTAACATAAGTTCATATCATGCCGTGCCACGCTGACCGGCCATACGAGTCTTGCGCTGACAGAAACGCTGGCACTGGATGCAGACATCGTAGCCCAGCAGCGTGCCGAGGATGAAGTCCTCCTCGGGCGAGAGCTCGTAGAGCGGGCGGGTGACGATGAGACGTATGGCATCCAGGCATTCCCTGCGTCCGAAATAGACGTTGATGTTACGGTTGCCTGCAGACTGAAGGACATAGTCAATCTTCTGGCTTTGCAGCCGCTCCGTGACATAACTCTCTAATCGGCGCGAGCAGGTGTAGAGCACCATCTGGCGCACACCCTTCTTGTACTCGTATATGTGGTTCATCAGAACCTTAAGGTCTATTGGCGTTAACACAAAGGCAAATTAACAAATTGACAAATTAACGAATTCTAGCTCCACGATGTTACGCAAGCGTCACAAAGTGCCGAGCGAACGAATTAACAAATTATGAATTATGAATTATGCATTTTGAATTTTGCATTTTGAATTTTGCATTATGCATTGTGCACTATCTAAAGCGTTGGTGAAATCCGTGCCACCCACGCATTGATGCGGTCGTCGGTCTTGTTGTCCTCATTGACATCATCAAGTGGCAGGCCTACGAACTGGCCATCTACTACGGCTGTGCTGTCATCGAAGGTGTAGCCGTCAGTGGGCACCTGACCTATGATGTGTGCGCCGCTGTCCTTCACAGCATCATATATCTCGCCTATGCCGCCCACGAAGGTGTCGCTATATGACTCACAGTCGCCGCAACCAAAGAGGGCGATGGTCTTGCCTGACAGGTCGGCAGACTTCAGCACCTTGATGCCATCATACCAGTCATCCTGCACTTCGCCAGCGCCCCAGGTGGAGGTACCGAGGATAAGGTTGTCATTGGCAGCGATGGTAGAGGCTGTCATATCCTGAACATTAATCACTTCTGCGCCTAATGCGGCGCCAATCTTACCTGCTATGGCCTCGCACGTTCCTGTGGAAGAACCATATATTACCACTGTTTTCTTCATAGATGTAATACTGTTTTGTTAAGTGTTTTTAGTTGAGATTGCCGGACTTTTTCCGGCATTGCGAGTGCAAAGTTAAGAAGATTACGGAAAAGAGGCAATACCTAAAAATTAGGAAAGTTAATCGTGAGATTGATTTATGAGTACATTCCGTCATTGAAAAATGGACTAAAAAAACTTGCTTAATTTCTTGCATATTTCAAAACTTAATTATAACTTTGCAACCATGTCGGGATCCTTCAAATCTAAAATTCTATGGTATGCCAGGAGGAGAAACCTTCCCTTCTGGTGCATACTGCTTGGCGATTGCGCCACAATACTGTTTTCGGGTATCCTTGCTTCCTACTTTGTGAAGCATGCGCCATTCCTTGTGTCACATTTCTGGAGCCTTGTATTACAGCTGCTATGCATGCTGCCGCTCTATGCCATAGGCATGAGGATGTTCCACACCTACAAGGGTCTGCTGCGCTATTCCACCATGCACGACTGCTATCAGGTGGGCAAGGCGCTGCTGCTTGGCGCGGCTCTCGTGTGCACGGCGATAGTACTGCTCGGGCTCTTTGACCTCTTCACATGGGATGTCCTGGTGCTCATGCTCCTCATAGCGTTCGTGGGACAGGTGGCAGTGCGCATACTCATCCGCGTGCTGTATGACTCTATCAGCTTTGGCAGCAAACAAAAAAACGCCCTCATCTATGGTGCCATGGACGGTGGCGTCTCCATAGCCCACACTATCCGCAGCATGCATACCACGGAATACTCCGTTGTCGGCTTCATAAGCGTGAGGGGAGAGAAGAAGGGTTCATACATCATGGGGGTGAGAGTGTATGACGACAGCACCGACACCAAATCGCTCATAGAGCGTCTGGACATCAAGACATTCTTCGTCAGCCCGCTGCAGATGGACTATTTCCGCACCCGCAAGGGGCTGATAAACTATCTCCTGGAGCACGACATCAAGATTATGGTGATAAACCAGGCGATGGAATGGGACCCGTCAAAGCAAACCGACAAGTTGCCTATGCTCAAGGAGGTGGAGATAGAAGACCTGCTGCCGCGAGACAAGATTGAGATAAACATGGAGAACATCGGCAAGATGCTGCGCGGGAAACGCATCCTCATCACCGGTGCCGCAGGCAGCATAGGCTTTGAGATGGTAAAGCAGATTACGAAGTTTGCGCCTGCCGAGCTGACTCTGATAGACCAGGCCGAAACGCCGATGCACGATGTCAGGCTGTACATGGCACACCATTGTCCCGACATTCTGTGTGAGACAATAGTCGGAAGCATCAACAATGCCACCCACATGGAGTCCATTTTCAAATCCAGAAGGCCGGAGTACGTATTCCATGCAGCGGCATACAAGCACGTGCCCATGATGGAGGACAACCCCGCAATGGCAGTGCAGAATAATATATATGGTACGCGCGTGATAGCAGACCTTGCAGTAAAGTACGGAACGAAGAAGTTTGTGATGATCAGCACCGACAAGGCGGTGAACCCCACGAACGTGATGGGCTGCTCAAAACGCATCTGCGAGATTTACTGCCAGAGCCTGAACGCATACCTGCAAGAACACGCGGAGAAGGAAGGCAGCAAAGCGACCTGCACACAGTTCATCACCACACGCTTTGGCAATGTGCTGGGTTCCAACGGTTCTGTCATCCCTCTGTTCAAGAAACAGATTGCCGAGGGCGGTCCGGTGACAGTGACACATCCCGACATCATACGCTTCTTCATGCTCATCAGCGAGGCCTGCCAGCTGGTGCTTGAGGCCGGCACGATGGGCAACGGCGGTGAGATCTTTGTCTTTGACATGGGTAATCCTGTGCGCATAGCCGATTTGGCGCAGAAGCTCATACACCTCTCGGGAGCCAAGAGCATAGAGATAAAATATACAGGCCTGCGTCCCGGCGAGAAGCTCTACGAAGAGGTGCTCAGCGATACCGAGATGACCAAGCCCACTATCCACCCGAAAATCAGAATAGCCTCAGTGAGAGACAGCGACTATGAGAAAGCCGTTAAGGATGAAGAGGAGCTATACCAGCTATCCATGCAGTATGACAACATGGCAATAGTGCGCAAGATGAAAGAGATAGTGCCTGAATACAAGAGTCAGAACTCCAAGTACGAAACCCTTGACAATAAGGAAAACAGCAAAATGGGGGGGGTATAAATTTATCTTTTCAACGCTTAGCCTGAAAGAATTCTTTCATTATGGCTGAGCATTCTTCCTCCAACACACCACTGACGACCTGCGTCTTGGGATGAAGAACCTTAGGGGCTACCAACCGGTAGCCTTTTTTTGTGTCCGCAGCGCCATAGACTATGCGTCCTATCTGGCTCCATGCCAATGCTCCAGCACACATGGGGCAAGGCTCCACGGTGACATAAAGAGTACAATCGTTGAGGTATTTGCCACCCAGAGCATTGGCAGCAGCCGTAATGGCCTGCATCTCGGCATGGGCAGTGACATCGTGAAGAGTCTCCGTGAGATTGTGAGTACGCGCTATGATACGGTTATTACACACCACGACGGCACCAATTGGCACCTCGTCCTCAGCGGCTGCCTGCTCGGCTTCGGCAAGAGCCTTGCGCATATAGTCAGTATCCTTCAAATTGAGAATTGAGAATTGAGAATTGAGAATTATGATTACCAGAGAGCCTCACTGCGTCAGCTAAAATTGAGAATTATAATTACCAGAGAGCCTCACCGCACCAGCGAATTCTGAATTTTGAATTATTAATTATTAATTTACTTCCGCTGTGTGGCGATGCTGATAAGGACGTATGCCACGATGATAATAGAGAAACCGGAATAGCAAAGATGTGTGTTGCCGCTGGTGATGCCCATCAAAACCGTGACGAGCAATGTGAGGGCAGAAAAACCGATGAAACCGTACTTTATCTCATTGTCCTGCCATCCCCAATGTTTGAACTTCAGGGCAAACATCGGAATCTCTGCAACAAGAATCCAAGACGAGAGGAATATGCCCACAATCATCATGGGCAGGAACCATGCGTGCTTCTCCAACTCCGGGCCGAAGCCAACCAGCAACGAGCCCCAGAAGAGTGCATTGGCAGGTGTAGGGAGACCTATGAAGCTCGTTGTCTGGCGAGTGTCAAGGTTGAACTTTGCCAGTCTGACGGCGCTGAGAGCCGCAACGATGAATGCGAGGTAAGGGACAAGAGAGCCTATCGTGCATCCCGCATTTCCGCAATTGAGCGGATTTTCTATCACCTGCAGCTCATAGAATATCATGCTGGACGGCGCGACGCCGAATGTGACATCGTCGGCAAGCGAGTCTAACTCCTTGCCTATCTCAGACGATACGCCCAAGAGACGAGCTGACATGCCATCGAAGAAGTCGAAGACGGCACCGAGAATAATAAACAATAGCGCCACCGCGAGATTGCCCGTAACGGCATGGGCAGTCGCTATAGCGCCACAGATAAGATTGCAGCAGGTTATGCTATTGGGGATATGCTTGGTAATCAATGGAAATGGGGTTGATGTTGTTTAAGGATGTCTGCCACACAGCGGCAGACCACTTGACACTATCCTTGCCGACAAGGGGAGAGGCTTTCCATTCTCCCTGCGGCTCTTTGTCTTTTTATTTCAGTATTCCGACAACGGTCTGGTTGCCAGTGGTGGACTGGTTCATCGTAACTTTTATCTCTGTTCCTACCGGCAGGAAGAGATCTACACGTGAGCCGAACTTGATAAATCCTAAGTGCTCGTCTATGTAACAATGCTCACCTTCCTTGGCGTATGTGACGATGCGGCGCGCCACGGCACCTGCCACCTGACGACACAAGATGTCAACATCCTTCGTCACAGGCTGACCGTCAGCAGTCTTCTCGCCTGTATCTACCTGGGTTGTTATGATTACATTGGTCATCTCGTTCTCATCACTTGCCTTGGGAAGCCATGCCTTATGGAAGTGACCATTCTGATGATCCACCTTCTTTACCACGCCATCAACGGGGAACCAGTTTGCATGGACATTGAAGAGGCTCATGAATATACTTACCATGATGCGCTCCTCCTTGAAGTATTTATCTTCGAAGACCTTCTCGATAACGACGACGCGTCCGTCGGCAGGAGCCACCACAAGGTTCTCTGTCTCCTCTGTACCAAACAGGCGTATGGGGCAACGGAAGAAATTGAGCACAATTCCCCATATCGTACCAAAGATAACAACAAAGATCCCGAAGGGGATATGACTGTCAAAGGACCGCCACAAAATAATGCCGATAGCTATCAAAGCCATCGCGCTGTAAACGAGAGTGTCGGTCCCTTCGCGGTGTATTCTTATTCGTTTTAGTTTTTTGATGCGGCGTCCCATCAGTGTCAGTTAGTTTTCACTACGTTTCTGCAAAGGTAGTTATTTTTCTTTTTACGTGCAAACAAAATCTGATTAAAATCACATTCTCTATCTTTTTTTGCGCCACAAAGGGCATTTTGAGACTGTTTTTTAGTAATTTCGCAGCCGTTATGCATCCATTCGTACACCTCCATACACACACCTATTATTCTCTTCTTGACGGTCAGAGTCCAGTCAAGGCATTGGTAAAGAAGGCCATCGCCAACGGCATGAAGGGCATGGCAATCACGGATCACGGCAACATGTTTGGCGTGAAGGACCTTTTTGACGAAGTAAACAAAGCCAACAAAGACCTGAAGAAGGAGGGCAAGGAGCCTTTCAAACCCATCTTCGGATGTGAGATGTATGTGGCACGCCGCGGCAAGGAGAGGCGCGATGACTCGAAGATAGACCGCAGCGGATGGCATCTCATTGTGCTGGCAAAGAACCTCCACGGCTACAAGAACCTGATACGTCTCGTCAGCCGTTCGTGGGTAGATGGATTCTACGGACGCCCCCGCACTGACCACAAGGATCTGGAGCTCTTTCACGAGGACCTCATAGTATGCTCGGCATGCATCGGCGGAGAGATACCGCAGAAGATATTGCAAGGCGACATAGAAGGTGCGAGGAAGTCGGTGGAATGGCACAAAAAGCTATGGGGCGATGACTTCTACCTGGAGTTACAACGCCATGAGGTGAAGGACCCGAACCAACGTGCCAACCGCGAGACATTCCCCCTGCAGCAAAAGGTGAACCGCGTGCTGATGGAGTTTGCCAAGGAGTACGGCATAAAACTCATCTGCACCAACGACTGCCACTTTGTTGATGAGGAGACGGCAGAGGCCCACGACCACCTGCTATGCCTCGGAACGGGCAAAGACCTTGACGACCCTGACCGTATGCTATATACGAAGCAGGAGTGGTTCAAGACTCAGGAGGAGATGAACGAGGTGTTTGCCGACATCCCCGAGGCTCTCGAAAACACGGTAGAGATACTTGACAAGGTCGAGACATACAATCTGGAGAGCGATCCTATCATGCCTTTCTTCCCCATTCCAGAAGACTTTGGCGTGGAGGAACATTGGCGCGAGAAGTTCTCTGAAGCAGACCTCTTCAGGGAGTTTACCACCGATGAATTCGGCAAAAATCCACTTAGTCAGGAAGACGGAGAGAAGAAAATAAAGAAGATAGGCGGCTATGACAAACTGTATCGCATAAAGTTCGAAGCCGACTACCTGGGCAAACTGGCTTACGAAGGTGCATCGCGGCTTTACGGCAAGGGCTACACGAAGATAGAGAGCGAGGAAGCGCTGCAGCCTGATGAACTGTCAGCGTGGGCTGCAGAGCATGGCATCGACGAGGAAGTTGACGCCCGCATACGCTTTGAGCTACACATCATGAAGACGATGGGCTTCCCAGGATACTTCCTAATAGTGCAAGACTTCATCAACTCTGCCCGCTCAGAGCTGGGCGTGTGGGTCGGCCCCGGTCGTGGCAGTGCAGCAGGAAGCGTAGTGGCATACTGTCTCGGCATAACGAAGCTTGACCCGCTGAAGTATGACCTGCTGTTCGAGCGTTTCCTCAACCCCGACCGTATCTCGCTGCCTGATATTGATACCGACTTTGACGACGATGGCCGCGGCAAAGTGCTGCGATGGGTCATGGACAAGTATGGACACGAGAACTGCGCCCACATCATCACCTACGGCACGATGGCTACGAAGAACGCCATCAAGGACGTGGCACGCGTAGAGAAATACCCTCTCGCCAAGACCAACGCCCTCTGTAAGGCCATCCCTGACCGCCTGCCAGACGGACTGAAGATGAATCTGCAAAATGTCATCAAGACCGTTCCGGCCATTGCCGAGGCAGAAGCATCGCTGGATCCACAGGAAGCCAACACCATCAAGTATGCCAAGATGCTGGAGGGCACGGTGCGCAACATCGGCATTCATGCCTGCGGCTTCATCATCTGCCGCGACCCTATCAGCGACCACGTGCCCGTGAGCACCGCAGACGACCCCGATTTCCCCGGAATCAAGACTGCCGTGACGCAGTATGACGGACACGTCATCGAGTCAACAGGACTGATAAAGATGGACTTCCTGGGCCTGAAGACCCTCTCGGAGCAGAAGGAGGCCGTGAAGAATGTAAAGCTGACACGCGGCATAGACATCGACCTGGACAATATCCCCATTGACGATGAACTGAC
>DEKQ01000158.1:0-131 GCA_002353975.1 Prevotellaceae bacterium UBA2718 | reverse complement strand
CTCATCGCCATGAATGCCCTCTACCGTCCGGGACCTATGGACTACATCCCCGCGTTCATCAAGCGCAAGAACGGGCAGGAGCCTATCACCTACGACATACCGTGCATGGAGAAGTACCTGAAGGACACCTA
>DEKQ01000017.1:12946-17960 GCA_002353975.1 Prevotellaceae bacterium UBA2718 | reverse complement strand
AAGCCCCACCCCAGCCCTCCCCTTGGGGAGGGAGACGCAAACGGGACCACGAATTGCACGAAGTGCACGAATTGCACGAAGCGTGAATTTTGCATTATGAATTATACGCTGTGAACTTTGCATTATGAATTACAACAAAATCCCCGCGGAGGATAAGACCTTCGCGGGGATTTCTATGTTTAATCGTTCTGTTCCCTTCCCCCTCCCCAAGGGGAGGGCTGGGGTGGGGCTTTTTACTTCATCTCTGCACCTGCAGCGGTGTACTGCTTGCCATCCTTGACGATAACGACCTGTCCGTTCTTAACGAACTTGCCATTAGCATTGTCGGCAGACTGTGCGGCAACCTCACTGATGCCTGTGCCGTTGCCTGCATCGACAGCCTGTGACAGACCGCCCATATTGTTGGCTGCACGTACGGAGTACTTTGCAGTAGCATCGTCAACGGTGAAGGTAGGCTCGCTGGTGAATGCCACAACATCGCCGTTCTTGCATACAGCCCAGCAGAGTACGTAGTTGCTGTTGTCCCAAGAGAGCGTTGTGCCGGCAAGCTGCACATTGGTAGGCAGAGGAGCCTGCTCTGTGTCGAGTGTAGGCTGCCAGTCACCGTACATGTTGCTCATGTTGCCAATCTCCAGTGCCTCAGCAGCTGAGATAGTAGGCACGTTGGTGTGGTTGTCGCCAAAGATAGTCTTACGGCCGCTGAGATCTATGGTGCTACCGGTAGAGGTAACAGAGTTGTACTCTGCGAACTGCTTTGGCCAACCGCCGCTCATCTCAGACCATCCAATTGCAGATGGCTTGACATTCATCTTGGTATTGATGTAGTATGCCGTTGGCGTACCGCTACCCCAAGGACGTCCGAGGGTGTAGTTGCCGTCAATGTCACTCTTCTCACCGTTGATGACACAGTCGCTGAAGACGTAGCCATACTTGACAGCCTTGGAAGGAACAGCCAGATAACCACCCTTCTCACACATCACGAGCTCACACTCATTGAAGAAGATGTCGCCCTTGCCGCAGAGGAAGTCGGTGCGACCACGCAGCACGCTACCCTCGAAGTAGTAGAGACCGTTGTCATTGTTTGAGGTCCACGTATCCTGATAGCCGTGCAGCTTCACGTTCTTATAGATATTCTTAGTACCCTTATCCTGGACTGCGATGTCACGACCGCGTGCATCAGCCATACCGGTAGAGACGGTGATGTCCTGGAAGTAGAGGCCGCTGACGCTGCTTGCTATCTGGAGCACATCGCTCTGACCAATACCGTCATAGACGCTCGTAGTACCAAACTGTCCGGCAAAGTCATCATCAGAGGTGATAGTGTTGGTGATAACGGTAGCCTCACGGTCCTCACCTATGAACGAGATGTTAGAGCCGTTGATGTAGGTAATAGGATCAGGACGGTCACCATCGAAATAGATGGTACCATCATTGCTATTCTTATGCGTGTAGTGCTTCATAGCACCAGCAGGCAGCCGATATGTGCCCTTCTTCACGAAGATGCGATAGCGTGTATTCTTGTCGGCACGCTTGTTAGCATTAGAGATTGCAGCAACCAGCTCATCGACAGTAGAAACGACTGCATCATACATGCCCTTAGTCACTGCCGGCTTGCTCATCGTCTTGAAACTGATAGTGATAGCCTTGGTGATAAAGTTGCCAGTGAGGTCACTGACGGTGTTTGCAGGCATGGTGAAGGTGTAATCGGTAGCATATTCCAGACCCTTATAGCTGAAGGTAACGGTCTTTCCGCTTACTGCTGGCTCAAGGCTCATCGCATTGAGTGAGGCCTTGGCACCATCGGCAATAGCGACGCGCTCATCAAAGGTGAGCACAATCTTGCCTGAAGCAGAGGCATTGTCAGCACCTGTCACAGGCACAGAAGACACGAGTACAGGAGCTACGCCGTCATCAATAATCTTTGGAGTACCAGTGATGAATACCATAGCTATAGTGTTACCATCGTTGGCAGAGGATGAGCCGTCAACCTGAGAGGTCTTATCTGCCAGCATACGGATGTAAAGGTCCTTCTGATTGTTGGCAGCAGCAGGCAGTGTCTCGCTGAATGAAGAAGGAGACTTGGCACCTGTCATGGTGATAGAACCGAACTTGGTCCAGTCTGTGCCGTTGAGAGAGTACTCTACGTTGTATGTCTGATATGAATTGTAGTTGTAGAGCATCTGGAACTGTACGTTGATATTGGTGAACGCCTCGGCATTGACCTTGGTCTGCCAATAGTAATGACCCACGTCACCGTTGCTTGAACCGGTACGCCAGTTCACGGCAGCACCCTTGAAGCTCTCGTAGCCGCCACCTGCGACGGTGCTCTTATCGAGCCATCCGCTGGTAGAGCCATCCACCTCGCTGACGAGGTTGAACGCGTCGGCATCATTGTCCTGAGCATAGAAGTCTGCCACGCGACCGCTGTTGCCGGCCTTGTAGAAGTCCCAACCTGCAATGATGTCGGCCTGTGAATAGACGGCGGTGAGCTTGACATTGTCAGTCATGTTGACAATCTTGGTGCTGTTAGTCTCTCCATCGCTCCAGTTGTTGAACGTAACGAGACCCTCATACTGGTTTGCTGTCAGCTCTACGGCAGTGCCTTCCTCATACATATTCTTACCGTTCACAACGGTAGGAGCAGGATTAACGGGCACCATATAGTCATTGGTACCGTCAACGGTGAGAGCCAGCTCATAGGTGTTGACCTTCTTGAAGTTGGCTGTCAGAGCGCTGTTGGCATTGACGGCATATTTGAACTTAGCCTCAGCAGATACCTCTTTGCCTTCACCGTCGGTCCAGTTCACGAAGTCGTAACCGAAGTTCTCAGTTGCAGTCAGCGTTACCTCTGTGCCTTCCTCATACTCGTCAGAGATAGGATAAGTGCTGACAGAACCGCCCTCAGCAGGTGCTGCAACTGCTGACAGAGTGTATTTGGCCACATCGGCAGTGGTACCGTTGATGATACCTGTTACTGTAACCTTAGCAATACCGCCGGCCTTTGCGTTACCTACACCGATGGTTCCCATGAGTGACAGCATGTCACCAGTGGTCAGAGCCTTCTGTTGGTCTGCGTTAAGTTCTATCTCCACGAAGCCGTTGACAGCATAGTTGGCATTAGAACCGTACTTATCATCAGCCTGGCTCTTATTGTTGCGAGGTGCTGTGAAGTTGCCCAAAGTAACGGCATCGCCCTCACCTGCCTTGGCAGAGATTGTGACACCATTCTCCGCATCCGTACCGAAGCGCACGATGTAAGCACTAACCTTGGTAGGAGTGAATGTCAGACCAGCCGCAGGCTTGAGGTTCCAAGACACGAAGTCGCTACCGTCATTGGTAGGACGCATGTTAGAGAAGATCACGCCTGATGATACATTGCTCGTTCCTGTAGTATTCTCCTTACCGTTCTGATCCATGAGACGCACATTGCCGAGGTCAACACCCACGGTAGAGAATACCCCCTCTGGTGCGACTGTGGAGGTAGAATAGTTGGCAGGATCGGACATAGGCCATTCTACGGTAGTGGCCTCGTTGGTATAGGTCTTGCCGCCGGCACTCTGTACCACAGGCAGAACGACCTGACAGTAGCGCCAGTAAGAGCCGTCACCGATTACGACGTCCACGGTCTCAGTCTTGCTTGCCACCTCTGCCGTGCAGGTCTTAGAAGTATTGTCAGATAGGGCAACACCATCAATAGTCGTTGTAGTGGTAACGCTGAAAGACTCCAGGCTCACCGTAGCGCCCTTGCAAGAGGGGATGGTCAGCTTAGTGCCGCTGTTCAGCTGGCACCAGTCGGTCCAGTTTCCGTTGGCAAACTTGCCGCTGCTGACGTCAACAGACATTGGAACATCGATGGTCACACCGTTGACAACAGCCTGAGCCACGTATGTGAAGTTCTTGCCTGCACCCTCTGCACCAATTGTAGGAGCACCATTCTGGCGCTGGAAGTCCCACTTCACGGTAACTTCATCGGTACGGTCAGCCAGATTTACGCTGTTGGCTGTGAATACAGGAGTCAGCGTAACATCGCTCGTAGGCTTGAAGCTTGCACCCGGAGCCAGCACATCGCCGCTGCCGGACTGCTTCCAGCCAGTCAGGGTATAGCCCTCCTTATACATCAGTCGGTTGAGAGGTATCGCTACCTCCTCACCCTCTGTCACCTCGATAGCCGTTGGCACTGTGCCTGCGAAGGTCTCATCACCGGCTGCAAAGGTAGCAGTGAACTTCTTGATGACAACGTCGGTCTTCTCCACCTTCACAAACGGACAGTAGCCCATACCGCTGATGGTGAGTGTTGTTGCACCGCCAACGTATGTCAGCTCCATCGTGTTAGCGTGGTCATTCTTCCAGCAGTTGAGTTCTGTTGGAGTCTTTGATACTACGGTCTCGCCGTTGCTGTTCTTGACAGTCACCTCATTGCCACTGTATGTGCACTTGCCAATGGTGATGATGGTGTTACCCTCTACGGGCACAGTGACAGTGAGCCCTGTGGCTCCGTGGTCACTGTGGAAGGTTCCCTGGACCGTGGCCACGCTCGATGCATCATCAGCAGCGACACGGCTGCATGTGCCGTTGTCACTCACCGCAACACCGAACTTGAACGACTGTCCCTGTACCTGTTCCGCGGCTGTCAGGAATGTGCCGTCCTGATTGTTCACCTGGACGCTGAAATCCTTGAATGCAGCCAACGAAACAACTGTTCCTACCATCAAGAGCAGGAACGTCAAAGATAGTTTGGTAATCTTTCGCATGTTTGTTGTTAGTTAGTTTATGTTAGTTATTTGAAAAAAGAAAAATCGTGGCAAAGTTAAGAAAAATTATTCATATTACATCTTTTATAGTGCATCGTGAGCATTAAACTAAGTTAAAAAAGCACATAATTAATAATGTACACGCGTCGGATGAACTTTTTTTCGTAACTTTGCGGCACAATTTACAGGGGTGCTGTCCGTCAAGGATGGCTGAGATTATACCCATTGACCTGATGCAGGTAATGCTGCCGTAGGAAATAGCA
>DEKQ01000017.1:1236-12873 GCA_002353975.1 Prevotellaceae bacterium UBA2718 | reverse complement strand
ATCATCAACAGTAAATCAACCGAGACGCAAGCGCAGACGCTGCAGGCGCTGGCAGAAGAGCTGTCGCTGCCTAAATCGGGGGTGGCTATGGCCAAGAACCAGCAGATGATACACCGTGAGGACTGGGACCAGACGGCTCTGGCAGAGAACGATAACATACTGATAATCAAGGCGGCATGTGGAGGGTAAGACTGCAATACATATCGCATCAGACTGAGCGGTACAGCTATCTGGACGGCATTCGCATGGCTTTGGAGGGCGGATGCCGGTGGGTGCAGCTGCGCATGAAGGGCGTGCCTTATCCTGACGAAGACAGTATGGAGATAGCCTTTGAGGCCAAGAGGCTGTGCAGGGAGCACGACGCGGTGTTCATCATAGACGATGACGTGGCTCTGGTGAAGCAGATACACGCCGACGGCGTGCACTTAGGCAAGAACGATATGCCCATCAGCGAGGCGCGGAGCATCCTGGGACAAGACTTCATAATAGGTGGCACGGCCAACACCTTTGCCGACGTGAAGGCGCACTATGAGGCCGGTGCAGACTACATAGGCTGCGGACCGTTCCGCTTTACCACCACGAAGAGAGGCCTGTCGCCCGTATTGGGGCTGGAGGGTTACCGCAGCATAGTGGAGCAGATGAAGGCCGAGGGCATCAACCTGCCCATCGTTGCCATAGGAGGCATAACGGAGCAGGATGTTACCGACATCATGCAGACGGGCGTGAGCGGCATCGCTGTAAGCGGCGCAGTGCTGAACGCAGACAATCCCATTGAGGCAATGAGGCGAATAGGCAGGTTTTGGGAGTAAGAAGAGGCTTCGGAGGATTTTTCCGTCACGGTCGGAAACTTTTTCCGAACCGTTGCGGAAAAGGTTTCCGAACCGTTACGGAAAAAGTTTCCGCAGCTGACGGAACATTGAAAAACTAAAACATATAAACCATAAAAAGGTATAGATATAATGAAGAAACTTATCATAGCAGGGCGTGAATTCAATTCGCGCCTCTTCCTGGGGACGGGAAAGTTTATGAACAACGAAGTGATGTCTGAGGCCATCAAGGCTTCAGGCACGGAGATGGTGACGGTGGCCATGAAGCGCGTGGAGCTGGAAGACGAGCACGATGACCTGCTGACCCACATCACCGAAAACAGTAACATCCAGCTGCTGCCCAACACATCGGGTGTACGCAATGCTGAGGAGGCCGTTTTCGCCGCTCAGATGTCGCGCGAAGCCTTTGGCACCAACTGGCTGAAGCTGGAGATTCACCCCGACCCGCGCTACCTGCTGCCTGACTCGGTAGAGACACTGAAGGCAACGGAGCAACTGGTGAAGATGGGCTTCGTCGTTCTGCCCTACTGTCAGGCCGACCCCACGCTGTGCAAGCACCTTGAAGAGGCCGGAGCGGCAACGGTAATGCCGCTGGCAGCACCCATCGGCACCAACAAAGGACTGAGGATGAAGGACTTCCTGCAGATTATCATCGAGCAGGCATCAGTACCCGTAGTGGTTGACGCCGGCATCGGAGCGCCCAGCCATGCAGCCGAAGCGATGGAGATGGGGGCAGACTGCTGCCTGGTGAACACCGCGATAGCCGTGGCCGGTGACCCGGTAAAGATGGCCGATGCCTTCAGGCAGGCCGTGATAGCAGGCCGACAGGCATACGAAGCAGGCCTCGGAGCCATCAGCGACAGCGCCGAAGCATCAAGCCCACTGACGGCATTCCTGAACCCCTCCTAACCTCCCCAAAGGGGAGGGAGAGCCCCACACCAACTCCCGCCACAAAAGGAGAAAGAGC
Organism: Prevotellaceae bacterium UBA2718; assembly: GCA_002353975.1. Classification (GTDB taxonomy): domain Bacteria; phylum Bacteroidota; class Bacteroidia; order Bacteroidales; family Bacteroidaceae; genus Prevotella. The sequence goes on along the minus strand of DEKQ01000017.1, from coordinate 11,079 downwards.
CCCCACCAACTCCCCCGAGGGGAGGGAGGGCTCAAAGTAACTAATAATATCATAATAATAAACCCGCAGTCCCATCACCTCCCCCTTGGGGGGAGGCCGGGAGGGGGTTTTCAATTTTCAATTCCTAACAGTGCCACAAGACAATCAAGCATACGCAAAGCGTGAGAAGGCCTACATGAGCGGACAGATGTTTCCGTTCATCAAGGTAGGCATGACAAAGGTGAATCTCACACCGACAGTGACAAAAGACGAGAACGGAGTACCGAGCTATGAGGAGAATGCGCCGGTGTATATCTATGACACCAGCGGCCCGTTCTCCGACCCAAACATCCAGGTGGACCTGAAGAAAGGCCTGCCCCGCCTGCGCGAGCAATGGATATTGGACCGCAACGACACCGAGCAGCTACCCGAAGTGACGAGTGACTATGGCAAGCAACGCCTGGCAGACCACTCGCTTGACTCGCTGCGCTTTGAGCATATACAACTGCCCCGCAGAGCCATGAAGGGCAAGCATATCACGCAGATGGACTATGCCAAGGCGGGCATCATAACGCCTGAGATGGAGTATGTAGCCATCCGCGAGAACATGAACTGCGCCGAGCTGGGCATCAAGAGCCACATCACCCCTGAGTTTGTGCGCCAGGAGATAGCACGCGGACGCGCCGTACTGCCGGCAAACATCAACCATCCAGAGGCGGAGCCGATGATTATAGGCCGTAATTTCGCCGTGAAGATTAACACCAACATCGGCAACTCTGCCACCACTTCATCCATAGAGGAAGAGGTTGACAAGGCCGTATGGAGCTGCAAATGGGGCGGCGACACGCTGATGGACCTTTCAACGGGTGCCAATATCCATGAGACACGTGAGTGGATCATACGCAACTGCCCCGTGCCTGTGGGCACCGTTCCCATCTATCAGGCACTGGAGAAGGTCAACGGCAAGGTGGAAGACCTGTCATGGGACATCTTCCGCGACACGCTGATAGAGCAATGCGAGCAGGGCGTGGATTACTTCACCATCCATGCCGGCATACGCCGTCACAACGTGCACCTCGCAGACACGCGTCTCTGCGGCATCGTGAGCCGCGGCGGTTCCATTATGAGCAAGTGGTGCCTCATACACGACAAGGAGTCTTTCCTGTATGAGCACTTTGATGACATCTGCGACATCGTGGCGCAATACGATACTGCCCTCTCGCTGGGCGACGGTCTGAGGCCCGGATGTACCGCCGATGCCAACGACGCGGCACAGTTTGCAGAGCTGGACACGATGGGCGAGCTCGTCACACGTGCGTGGGACAAGGGCGTACAGGCATTCATAGAGGGCCCGGGACACGTGCCTATGCACAAGATCCGCGAGAACATGGAGCGCCAGATAGACCATTGCCATGAGGCTCCGTTCTATACGCTGGGCCCTATAGTGACCGACATTGCGCCGGGATATGACCACATAACCTCTGCCATCGGCGGTGCGCAGATAGCGTGGCTCGGCACTGCGATGCTGTGCTATGTGACGCCGAAGGAGCACTTGGCACTGCCAAACAAGGAGGATGTGCGCGTCGGAGTGGTGACATACAAGATTGCCGCACACGCCGCAGACCTGGCAAAGGGACATCCCGGAGCACAAATCAGGGACAACGCACTGTCCAAGGCACGCTTCGACTTCAGGTGGCGCGACCAGTTCCACCTGTCATTAGACCCCGAGCGCTCGCTGCAATACTTTGAGGAAGCAGGCCACACAGACGGAGAATACTGCACCATGTGCGGCCCGAACTTCTGCGCTGCCAAGCTGACGCATGACCTCAGAAGGATAAAAAAGTGAAAAGTGAAGAGTGAAAAGTGAAGAGTCCCGTTCACCCCATTAATGCCCATTAATGCCCATTCACCCCATTAATGCCCAATTCTCAATTCTCAATTTATTAATTTAACCGACCGTGTTTAGCGAAGAATTAAAAAACATATCATGGGACGAGACAACCCGTAAAATTGCCTCAAAGACTGATTTTGACGTAAGACGTGCCCTTATGAAGGAGCATTGTGACGTGGAGGACTTCATGGCACTCATCTCTCCGGCTGCCCTGCCCCACTTGGAGACAATGGCGCGACTGTCGCAGAAATACACGCAGGAGCGCTTCGGCAAGACTATGTCGATGTTCATACCGCTCTATATCACCAACTCCTGCTCCAACAGCTGCGTCTATTGCGGCTTCCACAGGCAGAACCCGATGGCCCGCACCATCCTCACCATAGACCAATGCGAGGATGAGTATAAGGCCATAAAGCAGCTCGGACCGTTTGAGAACCTGCTAATCGTGACGGGCGAGAACCCTGCCAAGGCGGGTCCGAAGTACATTGCGGAGGCGCTGGACAGGGCAAAGCCCTACTTCTCAAACCTGAAGATAGAGGTCATGCCGCTCTCCACCGAGGATTATGAGATGCTGACACATCACGGCCTGAACGGCGTGATATGCTTTCAGGAGACCTATAACGCTGCCAACTACAAGAACTACCACCCCGCAGGCATGAAGTCAAAGTTTGAATGGAGGGTCAACGGCTTTGACCGCATGGGCATGGCAGGCGTCCACTCCATCGGCATGGGAGCGCTCTTGGGACTGGAGAAGGAGTGGAAGACCGACGTGACGATGATGGCCTATCACCTGCGCTACCTGCAGAAGCACTACTGGCGCACCAAGTACAGCGTGAATTTCCCACGTATGCGCCCTGCACAGAACGAGGGATTTCAGCCTAACTGCTTCGTCACCGACCGCGAACTGGCACAGGTTACATTTGCCATGCGCATCTTTGACCACGACGTAGACATCTCCTACTCCACCCGCGAGCCTGAATTTATACGCAATAACATGTGCACTCTCGGCGTCACCACCATGTCGGCAGCCAGCCGCGTGAACCCGGGAGGCTATCATACCTACCCGCAGGCGCTGGAACAGTTCACCGTGAGCGACGACCGTACAGTGGAAGAGGTGGCACGGGCACTCAAGCAGCGTGGCATAGAGCCGGTATGGAAAGACTGGGACGGCTCCTTCGACCATCTGAAGATGATGAAGAATATAGCATGACCATCGTTATCACATTGCCTACATTTCATGTTGGAGAGGCAACAAGAATAACTGATATGCTGAGCATTGGGCGCGCTGACCTTGTGCACCTGCGCAAACCCGACAGCAGCAGAGAAGAGTTGGAACGGCTGATATGCAGTATCCCTAAGGAACTTCACTGCCGCCTCGTGTTGCACGACCATTTCGCATTGGCAGAACGTCACGGTCTCTACGGCATACACCTGAACCGACGCAATCCCGTACCGCCCGAAGGTTGGAGCGGCTCAGTCAGCCGAAGCTGCCATACCCTTGAAGAGGTGAAACAATGGAAGCCCCGCTGCAACTATGTGTCTTTGTCGCCCATCTATGACAGCATCTCAAAGCAGGGCTACCGCGCAGCCTTCTCACGCGAGGAGCTAATGCAGGCAGCACGCGACGGCATAATAGATAATAAGGTATATGCCCTGGGCGGCGTCACCTTCAGTCGCATAGAAGAAGTGAAGGCACTTGGCTTCGGCGGTGCAATGATCCTCGGCGATGCATGGAGGGGAGGGAATTAATAATTAATAATGCAGAATGCAGAATGCATAATTCATAATGTATAATTCGTGTAATTCGTAGTCCCGTTTACTTCCCCCTCCCCTTGGGGGAGGGCTGGGGTGGGGCTTTAATATATGAAAAAGGTTCTTACCATAGCAGGCAGCGACTCAGGCGGTGGTGCAGGCATTCAGGCCGACATCAAGACCATCTCCGCCCTTGGTTGCTACGCATCATCAGCCATCACGGCTGTCACGGTGCAGAATACACTCGGTGTCAGCGGCGTACACGTAGTACCCACCGACATCGTGGAGGCACAGATAGACGCGGTATTGAGCGACATCGGAGCCGATGCCGTGAAGATAGGAATGCTCTTTTCGGCTGACATCGTAAAGGCCGTGGCGCGTCAACTCAAGGCACACGAGATTACATCTGCGGTGCTTGACCCCGTAATGGTATCCACTTCCGGCCACACACTGTTTCAGAGCGAAGCCGTCACGACGCTCATCAGCGACCTGATACCCCTGGCGCGCATCATCACGCCCAACGTGCCAGAGGCAGAAGTGCTGCTCGGAGGGGCGAAGATAACAGAAGGCTCACAGTTGCCCGAGGCTGCAAAAGAGCTATCGCAGCGTTTCGGCGTTTCTGTTCTCCTGAAGGCAGGCCACATAGAGGCAGACACGCTGGTTGACATTCTCTACTGTGCAGAAGACCTTCAACTCTATGAACTGCCTGCCCTTCGAGTTGACACCCCCAACACTCACGGCACGGGATGCACCATGTCGTCAGCCATTGCGGCGTTACTTGCAAAAGGTTTTACACTGCCTGAGGCCGTAAAAGGGGCAAAAGACTACGTCAACAACGCCATAATCAGCGGCGCGAACTATAGCATTGGCCACGGTCACGGACCGGTAAACCACTTCTATCAGCTCCCCAACAACTCCCCCCAAATTTTGTTATCTCAATAATAATAACTAACCTCACCTTACAAAAATGGACTTAAACCCTGACAACTACAGAGGCAAAGGCCTCTGGGGCATTGCCGTAACAGTAGTGCTCACACTCGCTTGTGGATTCCTATACGCCCTCAACAGCAGCAACGCAGATGATGTTGATGACGACGATGACACCGACTGCGACTTCGACTTCGATTAGTTCAACATACATCGTAAAAATTGTACATTGTAAATAATAAATTGTACATTGTAAATGGTAAATGGTAAATTGTAAATAAGAATTATGATTACAGGAATTATTTGCGGCATCATCGCAGGCTTTGCCGCTTTCAAACTTACAGACCGTGAAGGTAAAGGATGTCTCATAGACCTCATACTCGGTATCTTAGGCGGTGCCGTCGGTGGCTGGTTATTTGGGCTGCTGGGCATCCAGACAGTCTCTTGGATCGGCGAAATGGTATCAGCAATCGTTGGTGCTGTTGTAGTACTCTGGATCTTCAACAAGTTGACAAAGTGACATGAACCGAAGGCGGCAAGTGTATATGATTACAGAACAAGACAAAACATTTATGAGGGAAGCCATCCGTCTGGCCAACGAGAGTATGGAGCATGGCGGTGGTCCCTTCGGAGCCGTCATTGTCAAGGACGGCAAGATTGTGGCAGGCAGTAGCAATAGCGTCACCATCGACAACGACCCTACGGCCCATGCCGAAGTGAACACCATACGCCAGGCCTGTAAGAAGCTTGGCACGTTCGACCTCTCCGGATGTGTCATCTACAGTTCCTGCGAGCCATGTCCCATGTGTCTTGGCGCTATCTACTGGGCAGGTATCTCAAAAATCTTCTATGGCAACACCCGCAAGGATGCCCACGACATTGACTTTGCCGATGATTTCATCTATCAGGAGCTGGAACTGCCTGTAGAGAAACGTGCCGTTCCCACAATTCCGCTTCTCCGCGACGAAGCCATCCACACCTTCCGCCTATGGAGCACCAAGCCCGATAAAGTCAGGTACTGACATTCAAGAACCACGTTCACACCCTGAACCTGCCTCTGACAACGAGCATCCACTCTGGATTTCCGTCCGTGGGAACCGAAGGGGGTTGAAGGTGTCCTCGGCCCGCGATGCCGCGACAGCGGCAATGACACGACAAAGCCTTTCAGTAAAAATAAGGTTCAAGCGCTTGTATAAGGAAAAAGTCCAAAAAGACGAATCGTCCAATTTTGGGCGTTTTTTTTGACATTTGTGTTTTTGAAAATGTCGGGCAAAAAATGAAATCTGGAGCGAAAGGAAGTGAAAAGTGAAGAGTGAAAAGTGAAAAATTAGCCCTTCGGAGGGTGAAAGCAGGTCTTTTACTTTGCAATAGCAGGTCTATTACAATGCAATAGCAGGTCTATTACTGAGTGAAAGTAGGTCTATCAGGGGGTAATAGTAGGTCTTTTACCCCCGTTTTTGTGGTCGGTTTGGCGGTTTTTGTTGGTCTGTTTTCAGGTGTATATCACCGAAATCGGTGATATACAGAGAGTTAGGTGTTCGTCGTATTTTGTGCGTTATTTGCGGGCGCGGGCGACTGCGCTCCGAAATACAGGCTAATTTTGAAGGTGGGAAAAACCACTTTTGTCACTTTTTTAACAAAAAAATGAGCAAAGTGTAATTTGAGGTTCTCCGTCTCGCAGCGTCTCGTGTCGGTCAGAACCTATCGTCTGGGGCCATCAGAATGACAGCCTGAAGCCGAAGCGCACACCGTGCTTGTGAGCCGTGGGCAGGTGGAGGTAATTCAGACGGCGCACATACTCGATGGAGAGAACCTTGAAGATGTTGGTGATACCCAGGCGCAGCTCCATGTACGGCACGTTAGAATCCATGAGGTATGTTCCCTCGGGCAGGTACATCAGCTTGTCGCTACCGGCATTTTGGGCCAGGTATGGGTTGTTCTTGTCAGTCAGACTGCCATAGAGCACATTAAATCCTATCAGCTCGCGCCACTGAAGTTTCTTTATCAGCGGTATGCGGTTGAAGAGCTTACCATTGAGGCTCCATTCCGTAAGCAGCGACACGTACTGGTCGTTGATGAACTCCATATTGTTTATCGCCACGAACGTCTCGCGCTGGTAGATGTATGAAAGGTTGGCTGCCGGTGCTATGAGCAGCGGGAACGGTGCCCTGCTCCACTGCTTGCCGGCCTTGAGATAAGCATCCACACGGCCCCATGACTTGAGCCAGAAGCGCTTGAATACGCTGGCTTCGGTGACGTGATACTTATACTGTCCGCCCAAGAATCCGCTCATTCCGATGGTGTGCTTCAGCTTGAAGATTGGCGCGTCGTGGTTAATCATCATGCGGCGCTGCTTGGTGTTGATATATGCCTGACCGGGAATGATGGTCAGCTGGAGGTAGGCCTCGCTGGTGCGTATGGAGCCACGAGAGCCATCGGGCAGCAAGCCTGTCACGGGGTCTAACTCCTCATTCAGCTTGCGGTACATCAGATGGCCCGCTGCATCCTGCTTCTCAAACTTCAGTCCGGCATTGATGCCGAAGCCCCAGTCCGTCTCGTGCATGAAGTCAATCACCTGACGGTTGTAGAACGACTGGTTCATCACCTTGCTCCACTTGAACATGGCAAAGACGTTATCCTTGTCCACATTGAGGAATTTGTCTGACGGAGAGCAGATATCCTTGGATGACGAGATGGATATTTTGGAGATAGGGAACTCATCGGGCGTGTACATCTTCTTGTTGAATGAGTACGTTACGGTAGCATTATAGTAGTTTCTCTTAGACTTGAAACCATGTGCATAGTAGCCGCTGAGGAAGAGATGCGGGTTGAAATTGCCCGTTGTCTGGCCAGACAGACGCAGGCGCAAGCCGTCGATGTCGCTCCTTGAGATGGAGGACGTTATAGGCCCGAAGTCAAACTTTGACGGATTATTAGCCTTTGACGTCTCTATATAGTTCTCCATCACCACCTTCAGGCCGGTGATAAACCATCCGAATCCCTTTGTGCTCTTGATGCCCTTGATGAAGTCGTCCATGCCCTCTTCGCCCTTGGTGCGCTCCACCTCGCGGTTCTCAGCCCAGTATTCAGCATCGCGCATCTCGCTGTAGGGGTCGCGTTTCTCAAGTGCCTTGCCCCGGAAGACCTTCGGGTCTATGGGGTCAAAGGAGTAGTCGTTGCGCCTTGAGGTACGGGTTATCAGGAACTTTCCGGCCCTACCCAGAATGACCATCTCCACAAGCATATCGTTGACAGAGAGCACCCAGTCCCCTGTAGGCAGCTGGATGTACTCCTGGTCGATAGCCATATTCTTTACGAAGTTGACATCAGAACGCTGCGGAATGCTGAGGTGCACCTTCTTGACGTGCAGCGTAGAGTCTTTCAGTATCCACAGGTCACCACGGAAACCGAAGTCCTGCTGGTTGTTTGGCAGGAAGGAGACCTGTATGCAGGAGTCGCGATCCACCTTCACCGTGTCGATGATGTAGAAGCGGTAGAAGCCGATGGCATCATGTCCGATAGGTGATGTGAAAGGGAATTGCAGGAGGCGCACCTGGTCATCGTAGATATCTATCTCGGTGAAGACATCCTTGGCAATGACGTTGTAGATGTTTCCAGTCTCAATGATATCGTTGATGCCGGTGGTCTTCTCTGCATCTACGTATATACGTTCCTTCTCCGGGTTCTTGCGGTAATACTTGTGAGATACCTTTTCGGTAGTCATCACAGGCAATACGGCCTTGCCGGTAGCGGGGTTTATCTCCACCTGCTTCTTCAGGTATTCCTTGCGTGAGTAAACACCTGAGTCGAGAGAGTGCTTGCTGATGTCGTTGAGAGAGATGGTCATCTTCTCATAGTTGCGGTACTGGTAGAAGTCCTTGTTCTCCAGCTTCGTCTGCTTGCGTGCCGCAATGACACGACGCATCAGCTCCACGGCAGGGTTTTCCTTCCGGGAGTACTTATTTCGCTTTGACTTTACGATGACGTCATCCAGCATTTTTGAGTCTGGCTTCAGCTTTACTACAAGGTTGTTGGGGGTCTTCTCTGACACGATATAAGTCTTGTGCTTATATCCGACGGCAGAGATGGTGAGTGTCCATCCTATGTGTTTCGATATGGAGTATTTGCCTGCATAGTCGCTGACCACAGCAAGATGGTGGCCACGATATGAGATGGAAGCGTATGCGATACTGTCGCCTGTATCCGCGTCAAGTACCACACCGGTTATCTGCGCCTTTGCCGAAACAGCAAAGAGCGTCAGCAGTATAACGAATAAATAATTCTTAATTTGAGACATATCAGCACTTTTCAAAGCGCAAAGGTACACGTTTTTTATGAATGCGACAAATTATTTAATGTCCGCTATTTCACCAAATCTGCTTAAATTGACTCATAACAAGTCTTGTCCTCTATCCCTGCTGCCTTCAACGCCTCTATGCGCTCTGTGCAGGTGCCGCATTTTCCGCAGTGTTTCTCGCCTCCCTTGTAGCACGACCAAGTAAGCGAATAGTCCACGCCGAGGCGCTTTCCACGCAGCGCGATGTCGGTCTTAGTGATGTTGGTATATGGCGCCAGTATCTGCAAGTGCTCGTATGTGCCGGCGCTGATGGCGCTGCTCATGGCCTCCACGAACTCCGGACGGCAGTCGGGATATATGGCATGGTCGCCGCCGTGATTGGCCATCATGACGTTTTTCAGTCCGTTGCTCTCGGCTATTCCCGCCGCTATGGCGAGCATTATGCCGTTGCGGAAAGGCACAACGGTGGATTTCATGTTCTCATCATCGTACTGTCCCTCAGGGATGTCTTCACCGCCGATGAGGAGCGACGACTTGAAATACTGCTGCATGAAGGCCAGCGGTATCTCTATATGGGGAATGCCCAGACGCTCGCAATGCAGCCGGGCAAAGGAGAGTTCCTTGTCATTGTGCTTGGAACCATAGTGGAATGACACTGCAAGGGCTATCTGCTCACGGTATTCGTAGAGCATCGTGGTGGAATCCATACCACCGGAGAGGATGAGGAGTGAGTCTTTCATATAATTCATATTTCTTAATTTGCTTCGCTCGGTCCAAAGGAACTCGTAATATAGGAGGCGACGTGTCTCACGTCGCAATCAGCAGCAAACGCAACAAATGCCATCGGCAACTGCGATGTGAGACTCGTCGCCTCCTATAATACTCGCTGCTTGCATCCCCCCTCCCCCTGGGGAGGGCTGGAGTGGGGCTATTAATTGAAGAACGTCCAACTGAGTCCGAGACGTAATAGACGCTCATTTTGCGGGTAGTGAGGGGC
>DEKQ01000017.1:0-1230 GCA_002353975.1 Prevotellaceae bacterium UBA2718 | reverse complement strand
CGGCACTGCTTGAGGCGGAAGTTGGCATAGACATCCACGTAGGGATAGCCGCCCACCTTGGTCCTTACGGCCTCATTCTCCTGCACGGCATACTGGCCTAACTGGGCGCAGTATTCAGGGGCATAGTACTTAGTGAACCAATACATATCGGCTCCGAAGTTGACATCCAGCACACGTGCTATCTTGAAGGCAAGGTACAGATTAGTCCAGAAGTTCAGCTTCGGTGCAGGCAGGATATCCTGATTGCTGCTGCTCTGGAACGTGATGCGGTTCTCCCAGTTCAGTATGCCGACCTTGAAATTCTGCTCCAGCATGACGGTGAAGAGGCTGATGTTCTCACCCGACTGCCGGATATTGGCTGTGTATTTGGATATCAAATGGTTGTTGACATCGTAACTCGTGGCAAGATAAACCAGTTTATTGAAGTTATCGTATGCCACTCGCAGGGTGGTACGTGTGCGAGACAGCGATACCGCCCCCTCCAGATGTGTCTGCATCTGCTTGCTCATGTCCGTGTTGTCCCACCAGAAATGCTTGGAATGATAGTGACGCTGCAGGAATGTGGGGTTGGTCAGGTGGTAGAAAGCCTTGAGGTTTACGTTGAGGGAATCACGCTTGCCGAAGCGCAGTTTCATGTCGCCCGTACCGTCTATCTTTATGCTTCCCAAGTCCTCGCCAAGCACGAAGAACTCTGCCGTGGCGAGATAGTGGAACAATGAGCCCTGCTGCTTTATGAGCTGTCCGCCGAGGGATAGGTTGTTCTCATTATACTTCACCGTCTGATACTCCAGTTCCGGGAGCTCATAGTGCCTCAACTGATGGGCAAGGAACACCTTCAGACCCATCGGCACATATTTGTTGAAGCCCTCAAGGAGTCCTACGGCAAAGGTATTGCGCAGCGAGAAATACTTGGTGTTGTCTGATATGGAGTCGTTTACATTGCCCGCCGTCGGCACGGTGTATCTGTTCAAGTAGTAATTCTGGGGTGAAGCATACGCCCTGTACTCACGCGTGTTGCGGTCAAACTGCAGGTTGTGTATGAAACTCGTCACCGGAACATACTCATCCTTCAGCCACGAAGTGTCCTTCTTTTCTTCTTTTTTGTCTGCCAAGAGGCTGTCGACCCCTATGTTCTTCAGCTCTTCCTTCTGCCGCTTGATGGCAGCACGTACGGAGTCATTGGACAAATCACCTGCTATCTTGGCATCAGAGGGACGCCCTGCGAAGCCT
>DEKQ01000116.1:19573-19746 GCA_002353975.1 Prevotellaceae bacterium UBA2718 | reverse complement strand
GGGTAGTAGCCCCAGTAGTTTGAGTCGCCCCAGTACTTCATGTGCTGGTGCTCGTAACCGCCCATGATGTCGAAGTGGTGCTTCTCCGTGAAGTCCTTGTAGTACTGTATGTAGGCCTGCAGCGTGGTGTTATACTTCTTCTCCTGGTTCCATCCGTAGCTGCCGTAGTAGAA
>DEKQ01000116.1:19021-19487 GCA_002353975.1 Prevotellaceae bacterium UBA2718 | reverse complement strand
AGGCGCAGGTCCTCAAAGCCGTGTATCTTATAGTCAAACTCAATGTTGCCCAACAGCGTGTTGTTGTAGCGTGAGAAGTCATACTGGTTGATCTGCTCCATCGGGTTGGCGGGAGCATCGCTGTTCTTCACATAGCGGAAGGCTGGGTCCTTGTACTCATCGCTCCAGTTCACCCACTCAAAGTAACCGCCGAAGTTGTCATATCGGCTGTCNNNGTGCTGGTGATGTCGCGTGTCGGGTCCATCGTCGTGGCAGCGCCGATAGCGCTGGTGTTGCCCGGCTTGTTGTAGGAATAAGCGTACTTGGCGTTGACGTTGATGTTCAGGTGGTCGTCAAGCAGCGATGGGTTCAGGGTAAATCCTGCGGTGAAACGGTTGTAGTTTGAGCCGCGCAGCGTACCCTGCTGGTCGGTGTAGCCTATGGAGGCGCGGTAAGGCATAGACCATTTCGTGTTGCCCACGCCGCC
>DEKQ01000116.1:0-18896 GCA_002353975.1 Prevotellaceae bacterium UBA2718 | reverse complement strand
CCGTACTTTCCGGCTATCACGTTGCGGTACTCGTCGCCGCTCAGCATACTCAGCTTCTTGCCTACGGTGCTCACGCTGACGTTGCCGTTGTATGTCACCGTGGGTGCCTGGTTCCTGCGTCCGCGCTTGGTGGTGATGATGATGACGCCGTTAGAGCCTCTTGAACCGTAGATGGCGGTTGCCGATGCGTCCTTCAGCACGGTGAATGACTCGATGTCGTTAGGGTTCACTAAGGCCAGTGGGTTCGACACGCCCTTCGTGCTGTTGGCGTCCATAGGCAGTCCGTCAATCACGATGAGCGGGCTGTTGTTGGCATTCAGCGAAGCGCCGCCACGAATGCGGATCTCTGCACCCTCACCTGGGGCACCGCTCGCGGTGTTCACGTTCACACCGGCTATCTTACCCTGGATCATCTCCTGGGCGTTGGTGATGAGGCCGTGGTTCTTCTCATCGGGCTTGATGGCGGTCACAGAGCCGGTCAGGTCCGTCTTCTTGGCTACGCCATAGCCGATGACCACCACGTTCTCCAGCACTGCGGCATCGTCCTGCATCACCACCTCAACGGTTGGCTGCGCAGCGATGGTCTGTGTCTGGTAGCCCACGAAACTTACTTGCAGAGAAGCTCCCTGCTTACACTTTAACGAGAATTTGCCCTCGTAGTCCGTCACCGTGCCGCCCTGCTCGCCTACTATGCGGACAGTAGCGCCTATGACATCCTCGCCGGCAGCATCCTTCACGTGGCCATTGACCGTAATCTGAGCCATGGCCGAGAGAGAAAGGAACATAACGAACAGTAGAGACAATGCCCTCTGTACGCATCCAAGTTTTTCCTGCTTCATGTTCTCTTGGTTTTTGCTGGTTAGTTAGTTAAGTAGTTTATAATAGGTTGTTAAGATATATTTGAAGCTGTTTCCTTGCGAAATAGGTTTCCTGTTGCAAAATTAATTATTTTTATGTAAAGAGTGAGAAATTTAAGAAAAAAAATATCAGAAATGCTTTGCAAACGATTGCAACCAAGTCCTGCTATAACGTATTACGCTCACAACGTATCACGCCCACAACATGGGGATGCTCACAACGCGGGACACAAACAACGGGGGACGTGGGCGTCTCGCCCGCGTAAAAAAATGTTCGACATCTTTCCTCTACTCCCAAAGCATTACTGTGTCATTGCCGCTCATGCGGCATCGCGGGCGAGACGCCCACGTCCCCCGTGAAAAAAAAATCCCGTCCCCTGATATATAAAGAGTAGGGACGGGATTCTTATGTTCAGCGAAACTTCAATTATAAATAATATGACAGATGGTTTCGGACACTGCCAAAATGGCAGACCAAAACCATCTGATAATCAGTGCGTTGTAATAGTAGGTCTTTTAGGCTGTAAAAGACCTGCTATTAGGAGCTAAAAGACCTGCTATTAGGCAGTAAAAGACCTACTATCAGGACGCAAAACATCTACTGCCATTTTGTCAGAGTTATGTTTTCAGAATCAGTGCAGGTGGATGAAGGTGGATAAAGGTGGATGAAGGTGAATGAAGGTGATAATCATTGGATAATCCGCTATGTATTAATGCGTTGCGACGCGAATGTAGGTAAAACGCAAAAAACGCGTTTGAAATTTATTTCCTTTCACTTGTCAGTATCAACTTTATTTCGTAACTTTGGATAAAATCGCAATTCATCTTTATATAAAGGCAGTCTGAGGGATTAGGGAAAAACGGGGTTACGAATAAGAGACCTTTCTAATTTCCTCATTCTGCTATGATTTGCGTATCAAAGAACTCCAGACGCTAAGTCACCAGCCTGTTTCAATGGCTTATTGTCGTGGGCAAAGGTACGAAAAAAAGTCGAATTAAATTAATAAGGAACCTGAATTTTATGCTTATTTAATGGAGTCACAAACACCTATTCACCAGTTTCTCACAAAATGTGGAAATGCAACCAAATATTCCGTATAATTTCGTGAGATATTTTTCCAGCTCCCATGTGAGTTCTTGACCATTCAACTTTTTTGCAGTCTTTTAGTACGTCCAAATGAAGTAAGATTATTCTTTGAGAATCGTATATACACATATAATCAGAGGAAGACACGTAGTTAGGACTATAATCTTTGACTAGTATATCTACTTGCTCGTATAGTCTTTTGGTGGTATAATAGAACCTACTTGCATTAGGAGGAATAACATGACCATTAGCTTTATAATCTCCATAAGTTGCAGTCTCTAAATCCGCAAACAAGCGAGTAATATTCTGCAACATTTGTTCTTCTGTTTTTTTTCATAACCGTTATCTTTGTATTATTCAACATTGTTGTGGTACAACGGAAGCAAATATAAATCAAAAAAGCGAAATCGCCCAATCGATTCCGCTTAAAAAATCTGAAAAGTGACTTGTTGACTTCTCCACAGACAAAGTGAATATCTTTAACTATAGATGGAGCGGCTGTATGATTCCCAAATGCAGTCGTTTAGTCAATATTCCAATAAGCATCTGGATCTCCATCAAGTACAGTGTCAATATCTTCATCACTCCAGCCCATTTCATCTTGGACATAAGTGCCTGCGTAGCGACCGTATCCACTTCCATTATCGTCGTAATCATAGTCATGCTGCACGTACTCGTCTGGAATCATCAAATTAGCGCCTCGAGGGCTAGAATCCGAAATACGTTCAGTATAACGACAGATTTTGCCACTGGATTCATCAAAGGAAATGTAATAAGCCTCGTTTCTTTTCAAACATAATTCGTCATCGCCTAACTCCTCATAGTTTTTTTCGATATCATCCTTAATGAATTGCAGCGTGAGGTTGCCATACCACTGATTATATTCATCAAGAAAGTCTTGCTCGGGAAATGTACCGGTATAAGTTTCGTTGATAGCACCCCGCTAAGGGTATGCAGTAACCAGAGGATACTGATGCACAAGACATTCAAGGGCATCGCCCAGAGAGGAAAGTGCTCAATGGGATGGTTCTTCGGATTCAAGCTGCACCTGATCTGCAACGAGAAGGAAGAACTTTTGAACTTCATGATTACACCTGGGGATGTGGATGATCGCAAGCCTCTTGAGTATGAGGCGTTTGTTGAGTTCATTTACGGAAAACTTGTAGGAGACAAGGGATATATAGGGAAGGCCCCCGTCATCGTTCATCTTGGCCTAACCAACTGCGAATATACGAAAAATCTACGGACGATGTATCGCCGCCGAGCCATTTTCGAGCAAGATTTAAACTTTTTTGTCTCTTTCCTGCGATTATTTGTGGAAATTTCGTAACTTTGCCGTCGCATTCTGCAAGGAGTGCAAAGACATATTGCTCGATAGTCACACAATCACCACCGTAGGAATACGAGCAAACCTTCATTATTGGGACTGCAACCCAAACGGGCGCAGATTTCCCATATATGAAGGTGGTTTGTGGTGAACCGTGTGACATGTGGCGAAAGTCTGCGCCTCTTCGTTAGTATAAAATTAGAAGTTAAAGTATGAATCGGACTCGTTACTTTCAATTAATGGAGGACTTAGATGGTAACACGTCTATTCGTCAATATCTGAGGTTAGACTACCTGTTACAGCTTCTCAAATCACGCACTTATTATGTAAGGCGCAAGAGATACTTTGAAGATAAGAGAGAAAGTACCTTACCTTTGAAGTCCTTATTTCGTTTACGGCCAGTAGGTGATACCGCAAATAGTAGTGTGGATGACGATTCGATAAGAAATTCTTTGAGGAAATATAGTTTTTATAAAGCAAGCGGTGACTATCTAACTTCATGTTGGACGGAACGAGTTGGTGAGAGCGCACTGATGTGGAAGAATTTTGTTGAAGACAAAGGAGCTTGCATAAAAACCACTATAAACAATTTTGTTGCTTCTTTCAGAGATGATAACTATGAAATCTTATGCGGAAGGATTTCATATAATGGATATAATGCAGAGCAAACTATTATGGAAGCATTGTTTTCAAAGGACAGGGCATTCTCTGAGGAGAAAGAAATCCGTTTCTATTTTGCACCAAGAGATAGAAAGGTAGACATATCCGACAATCATGCAAGCATAAGAGTTGACCCTAATGTACTGATAGATGAAATAATCCTATCTCCATATATTGAACCTCTGGAAAGGGAGCGATTAGAACATGAACTCAACAGCAACTATAAAATTAAAGTTTCATCATCAAAAATAGAATTGAACATATGAAAAAGCTAATTAGAATTATGAGCCTTGCAGTGCTTTGGCTGTTTGTAAGTGCGAAAGTTTATTCTTACGATTTTGAGGTAGGCGGGATTTATTATGGGTACAATTCGAATACCCAGACGGCCTATGTGACAGACGACTACACAAGAGAGTTTTCCTATAGTGGAAATATCATAATACCAAACACTGTAACATATAATGGAAGACAATTAGTCGTATCAGAGATTGGAGAGAAAGCCTTTCTGAATTGTAAAAATTTACATACCGTAAGTTTACCTAACTCGATTATAACAATCGGGGATGAAGCATTCAAGGCTTGCGAAGGAATAGTTTCTTTATCCCTGCCGAACAGTATTAAGAGCATAGGGCTTGGAGCATTCAGTGATTGTACAGGTTTGAAATCAATAGAACTTCCTAACGAACTTGTTAGAATAAGTAGCGATCTATTCTCTAATTGTTCCTCATTGGAAAATATAACTATACCTCACAGTGTTGAGGATATAGGAGCATCGGCCTTCCAAGACTGCATATCACTGAAATCTATTATTATACCTTCTAATGTAACAGCCATACGACGCTATGCTTTCTCGGGCTGTACAGGTGTTGAAACATTGGTACTCGAAGATGGAGAAGTTGATTTGTGGATAGATGTAATAGTCATTGGTTCTCCAGATACGCCATTTGATGGTACAAAAATAAAGTACCTTTACATTGGGAGAGCATATAAGCGAAACGGTGGATACCCTGCGGACTATTCTGCATATTATCCTATAGATTTTTCTAAAACAAAGGTATTGGCGTTGGGAGAATCTATAAAAAAGCTGTCCATATGGAGAGATTCTAGAGAATCTATTGAAAGAGTTTATTCTTTTGCGCAGAATCCTGAAAATGAAACAGTTGAGTTTCCTAACAGTGTTTATATCAATGCCAAACTCTATGTTCCAACTGGCACCAAAGAAAAATACATGTCTGCAAATGGATGGAAGAATTTCTTCCAAATTGAAGAAATGGATGTTGCTGACATGTGGAACGGGCAAGGTGAACCACCAACAGATGACATTCCTCAACTGCAAAAATGCGATAAGCCATCCATACATTACTCAAAAGGCAAGCTTTCTTTTGAATGTGCAACCGATGGAGCTACTTGTCAGTCAACGATAACAGATACAGACATAGCCTCCTTTACCGAAAACGAGATTCAACTTAGTGCCACTTACAACATCAGTGTTTATGCCTCTAAAGAAGGGTTTGATAATTCTGATGTTGCCACAGCCACGCTCTGCTGGATAGATGTTGACCCAAAGACCGAGGGCATCGAAAGCGGTGTAGCGCAGATAAGGGCAAATGCCGTGCTAATTCAGAGCCATGATGGAATGGTAAGCGTCGAAGGTGTCAGCGACGACACGGACATCGCAGTATATGACACCTCTGGACACATGGTTGGCTCAGGCAAAGCCCACAGCAACAGTTCGAGCATCGCAACTGACCTCAGGAGTGGAAGTGTTGCCGTCGTCCGAATCGGTGATAAATCTGTGAAAATCGTGATGAAGTAGGCATTAAACACATATACCAATGGCGGGAAGCCTCACCGACATCAAGCGGCTCGTGGCTTCCCGCAATACTTTGCTTCCACCTTATTGTAACGCGAGTTCGACGAAATAGAAGTGTTTGAAAGTTTGGTAATTAGCGATATTTTTAGTAACTTTGTAGTACCAACAATAAAGTCAAACTAAAGGCACAGATGCTTTGATAATTTCATGGTCAACCTGCTTGGAGCGATAGCTGCGTACTGCTTCTTCCCGAAGAAACCGACGATAAGGGTACGAACGGTGGACTGTTCCGAGGAAAGGCAACTTACTTTATTCTAAAGTATTTTCGTCGAACTCACGTTATTTAAGAACCACGAATCACGCGAATTGCTCGGATTTTCCTTTCTTCAATTCGTGAAATTCGTGGTTCTTATAACTTCCGAAAGTTGAATTATTTATCTAATCACGACCTTTCTGCCGTTCTTG
The DNA here is from genome assembly GCA_002353975.1 of Prevotellaceae bacterium UBA2718. GTDB lineage: Bacteria > Bacteroidota > Bacteroidia > Bacteroidales > Bacteroidaceae > Prevotella. Next base: position 12,687 of record DEKQ01000116.1, on the reverse strand, counting down.
ATGTATATGCCCTTGGTGTGTGGCTTGCCTGGCAGTCTGTTGCCAATCATGTCATACCATACGTCGTTGGCACTTGCGGCCTTCGTGGTCTTTACGGTCTTTATGCCGGTGATGACGGTTACGTCGGTCTGCGCTTTCTTCACTGCGGCAGCGAGGGCAGCCTTGGCATCGTCAGCCTGAGCCTTCGTTACTGTTGCGCTGTTCAGCACCTCAGCAGCGGAATTGATGGCAGCCTGCAGCGTGGCGGCTACGCCGGCATAGTCGGCCTTGATGGACTCATAGTACTTCTTGGCCTCGCTGATGCCTTCGCCGAGGGCGGTCTTGGCCTCTGCCAACTCCTTGGCGGCCTGCTCTGCCTGCTTCTTCAGCTGGGCGTAGGTGTCCTCTGCGGTGGTCAACTTGGCAAGGTCACTGGCCGAAACGAGTGCCTGCTGATCGTCAGTCAGGGCATCGTAAGCGGTGCGGGCGGCGTCAATCTTCTGCTTAGAGGCATCACTATACTCCACTGTGCCGATAGCGTTAATCTTTGCGATGACTGCATCGGCAGCGGCTTTGTCCTTTGCGGCCTGTGCTGCAGCCTCTTCGGCAGCCTGCTTCAGCTCTGCATATCTTGTCTCGGCAGCGGTCAGTGTATTCACCACGTCAGCCGAAACGAGGGCTTTCTGAGCGTCCGTCAAGGCAGCGTAAGCGGTGCGGGCAGCGTCAATCTTCTGCTTTGAGGCATCATTATACTCCACTGTGCCGATAGCGTTAATCTTTGCGATGGCTGCATCGGCGGCAGTCTTGTCCTTTGCGGCCTGGTCTGCGGCCTGCTCCAACTGTGCGTATGCAGCCTCGGCATCGGTCAGCACCTTCACTACATCGGCTGAAACGAGAGCCTTCTGTGCGTCGGTCAGCGCATCGTAAGCCGTGCGGGCGGCGTCAATCTTCTGCTTTGACTCACCGGTATATGTCACTGTGCCGATGGCATTGATATGGGTAATGGCGTTTTCGGCAGCGGCTTTGTCGGCAGCTTCTTTCTTTGCCTGCTCCTCCAGCTCTGCGTATCTTGCCTCCGCATCGGTCAATACCTTTACGTCCGCATCGGTAACGAGAGCCTTCTGTGCGTCGGTCAACGCGTCGTAAGCCGTGCGTGCAGCGTCAATCTTCTCCTTAGAAGCCTCGGTATATTCTACAGTGCCGATAGCGTTAATGCTTGTGATGGCTGCATCAGCGGCTTTCTTGTCGGCTGCGGCCTGTGCTGCGGCTTCGTCGGCAGCCTGCTTTAGCTCAGCATATTTTGTCTCCGCATCGGTCAATACGGCTAATGTCTCCTTAGTAACGAGGGCTTTCTGTGTCTCGGTCAACGCGTCGTAAGCCGTGCGGGCAGCGTCAATCTTCTGCTTTGAAGCGTCCGTATATTCTACCGTGCCGATAGCGTTAATGCTTGCGATGGCTGCATCAGCGGCGTTCTTGTCGGCTGCGGCTTGTGCTGCGGCTTCTTCAGCAGCCTGCTTCAGCTCTGCGTATTTTGCCTCGGCATCGGTCAATACGGCTAATGTCTCCTTAGTAACGAGGGCTTTCTGTGCGTCGGTCAGGTTGTTGTAAGCCGTGCGTGCAGCGTCAATCTTTCCCTTAGACTCATCGGTATATGCCACCTCACCGATGGCGGTAATCTTTTTTACTGCTGCATCAGCGGCGTCCTTGTCGGCGGCGGCCTGTGCTGCTGCTTCGTCGGCAGCCTGCTTCAGGTCTGCGTAAGTTTTCTCAGCATCGGTCAATACGGCTAATGTCTCCTTAGTAACGAGGGCTTTCTGGGCATCCGTCAGGGCATCGTATGCCGCGCGTGCAGCGTCAATCTTTGCCTTAGAAGCGTCGGTATATTCTACCGTGCCGATAGCGTTAATGCTTGCGATGGCTGCATCAGCGGCTTTCTTGTCGGCAGCAGCCTGTGCTGCGGCTTCGTCGGCAGCCTGCTTCAGCTCTGCGTAAGTTGTCTCAGCATCGGTCAATACGGCTAATGTCTCCTTAGTAACGAGGGCTTTCTGTGCGTCGGTCAACGCGTTGTAAGCCGTGCGTGCAGCGTCAATCTTCGCCTTAGAAGCGTCGGTATAAGCCACCTCACCGATGGCGGTAATCTTTTCTACTGCTGCATCAGCAGCGGCTTTGTCGGCTGCGGCCTGCTTCAGCTCTGCGTATTTTGTCTCGGCGTCGGTCAATACCTTCAATACATCAGCGGCAACCTCATTCTTCTCGTCTGCGGTCAGCGCGTCGTAAGCCGTGCGTGCAGCGTCAATCTTCGCCTTAGAAGCATCTGTATATTCCACTGTTCCGATGGCATTAATGAGGGCAATGACATTGTCGGCAGCCGACTCATAGACCATCTCTATATCGTCAATGAAAAGGGAATCTCCTACATTACCTGCACCAGGATATGCGTTGGTGGAGGCATTAATCTGGATATAGGCCGGAGTGGCACCGTTGTTGGTATATTCAAAAGGAAGCGTCAGCTCCACCCAGTCGCCGCCGTTGTATTCTATCTCCTTGGCAGCAGAGGCCACTACGAGTGCCTTGTTCTTGTCGGTATCGTATGAAGGCAGACCGTAAGAGATGTAATCTCCATCGCCGTGTATGACAGCCGAGAACTTCGCTGTGGCATGATCGCCATAGTCACCACCGCCCTGCACATACTTCACCCACACCTTCACGGCCTTAGGCTTACCAGAAAACTTCATGGCACAAGGCTCTCCTACTTTACCATTGCCACTCTTGGCACCTTTACGGTCAGTGTAGTTATAGTTGTCCTTGTCTGCAGCCGACATGGCTCCGGCATATACGCGACCGGTAGTCAGATTACCCTGAGCAACGATATTCCCTAATACAGTGCGCGACCAAATGGAGCAGGAATACTGTCCTGTGGAGCCAGGACGCGTATCGGTGGAGCGCTTCACCTGACGATTGTCACTATCGTAGGCCTTTTCCGCAAGGTCTATTACAAAGAAAGCTTTTCCTCCCGACGCCGTCTGAAACGAGTTCCAGTTATTCGGCAAATGCTCGCCGTCGTATGTCCATGTTTCAAAGTCACCGTTGGTGATTTGAGGCTTATCCTCTGCCATCGCGTTGCTGCCGCACACAAGGGCAGCAGCAGTAATAAGAAGTAATTTTTTCTTCATCTATAATCTTTTGTTATGTGTCACGAGATGCATTGCCGCATCGTTATTTATGTGAAAGTTATCCTAAATCTACAAAGCCTATTGACAGAACCAAATCTATAATAGAACCCGCTTCTGTGTAACTAATAGGAGGCGACGTGTCTCACGTCGCAACAATCTGCTGAATTACGACATGGGACACGTCGCCTCCTATAATTGGCTGCAAAGGTAAACATTCTTTTTGTAATAGCCAAATCAATGTCCAATTTTCTAATCTTTACATAGTTACATCATTGAAACGCATCAAATACGTGTCATACTGTGATGCGAATGGATGCAGCGGTTGCGGTACGTGTGACGGTGTGTTGAACAGTCGCTTTACCTCCTGCGGCATATCGCCGTCGCCGCCCTTCAGCGGGAAGATGCGGAAACGCGCGCTGACAGGTTCGCCCGGTGCTACGGCCTTTCCACCCTGCTGCGTGGGGAAGGCAGTCTTTGCAAACTTAGGCCCCAGCCCCGCCACGGCAGCATTGACGGTGACAACGATGCCGCGGTCTGTCTGTTCAAAGTTTATGTCGAGGCTGTCACCCGCTATCAGCACGCCGCGGCCATTGGCATCGGTAAGCAGTGCAGCATCCACACCGCCGTGGTTGCCCTCAAAATAGAGGTCATCCTTGTGCTTTGCCCACAGTCCGTATCTGTTGGCCTGGTGCCTGCCCGGGTAGGAGGCGTAGGGCCCCTGGCCTATCCACTGCACCCGGTCGATGCCTTCTGCCAACAGGAATGCCATGCCCAGCTCGGCACGGAACACATCGGCAGTGTCGGGAGTCTGCGTGAAAGAGATCTCCTCACCACCTGCTATGGGCTGTCTGCGCACGTCGGCCTTTACCGAACCATTGCTGAGAGGCAAGAGATATTTCTGTGGCAGACGCCCTTTCTGCGTCACTTGCTCGGCCAAAGTCGGCTTGCGCCCTGCCCTGACAAGCGGGCCGCACTGTATCATCTCAGCCAGATTGCCATTCCCCTCCCAGCGGATGTCGGGTTTCTGAAGCACAAAAGACTGCTGCAGGAACTTGTGTCCCTGTGCGTCAACGATGTCAAAGCAGAGCAATGACAGCCTGTCGGCGGGTGTTTCCAGCGGCAACGTATATTGCACCGAGTCGTGCGGCAGGCAGTCGGGCGAGAATGCGCCGCGAGCCACCGTGTCCCTGTCGGCTGTCAGTGCCCAGTGGAAGGTGACATTGTCCTTCAGGTTGAGGAAGTCAAAGCGGTTGGCGATGGTGAGCCGGACGGCATTGCCGCCTGCATTGAGGCTGTCTTGGCATACGTCTGCAACGAAGGCCCGCGCGTAGTTACGCTGCAACTCATAGTAGTTAGGCAGCGGCGTGCGGTCGGCATAGACCAGTCCGTCGGTACCCTTGTTGCCATTCATCTCAAAGCCGCAAGCCGCATTTTCATTCGCTCCAGAGGGGGAAACCGTGAAGACACGCTCCTCATAACCGTATTTTGGGGATGAGGAGGGATGGGGGAGGGAGGAGGTTTGAGGGTTGAGGGATGAGGGATTGTTTGTGAAACAGAACGGCATCCCTTGGTCAGCCCACTCCCATACGCTTCCTCCGGCAATGCAGGGCGTGCGCTCTATTATCTCCCACTGGCGGTCGTGGTCCTCGAATGACGTGCCTAAGGTGTGGCAGTACTCGGTGAAGATGACGGGACGGTCAGCCCGCTGGTAGAACCCGCCTATCTGTCCTGTCGTGGGATAGTGCGGCGCGTAGAGGTCTGCCACAGCGGGAAAGTCGTAGTTGAAGCGGCGGAAATAGCTGCCCACCTGCGGATAGCAGATGGGGTGTGAGGCGTCAAGATGCCGCTTCACGTAGTCGCCTAACTGTATGCATATCTTCGTCAGCGGGTTCTCGTTACCCAGACTCCAGATGATTACCGACGCATGGTTCTTGTCGCGGCGTATGGTTGCCTGCGCCCTTTGCTGCAGAACGGGGTAGAAAGTGGAGTCAGAGAGGTTCTTAGTGCCATAGCCGAAGGGCACCTCGTCAATGAGATAGAAGCCCAGCGAGTCTGCCAACTCATAGAAACGTGGCTCGCGGGGATAGTGCGACAGGCGCAGATAGTTGACCGAAGCCTTCTTCATCATGTGCATATCCCTGAGCGTCAGCGAGTCGCTGATGACCTTCACGGTCCTCGGGTCAGTGGAATGTGCATTGACGCCACGCAGCTTTATGCGCTGTCCGTTGAGCTTCAGCACATTGCCCTCAATGGTAAGCTCGCGGAACCCGAAGCGGTGGGAGAACCTCTGCAGCACCTTTCCCTTCTGCGTCAGTGTGGTGCGGAGCGTATATAAATAAGGTGTCTCAGCCGTCCACAGGTGCGGATGCTCCACTTTATCGGTCCCCACGAAGCGTCCCTGCGCGTCAAATATCTCGTGCCTGACTGTGGCATTCGCTGAGCCGGCGGCCATTTCAGTCTTTACGCTCACCTCTCCGCTGTTGCGTGTCGTGATGGTCAGGTCGGCGAGGTGGGTCTTGGGCACTGCCATAAGGCTGACATCGCGGAAGATACCCATTGCTGCCCAGTCGTCGAAGCAGTCAAATTCGTATGCCCGATGGCGTGAATAGACGCGCATTGCCAACTGCTGCCGCCCCTGTCTGCGCAGGTATGGCGTAAGGTTGAATATGCGTGTGTTGTAGGCCGACTCCCATGACCCTACGTAATGGTTGTTGAGCCACAGGTCATAGCCACGCAGCACGCCGTCGAGGCGTATGTATATCTGCTGTCCGCGCCACTCCTCTGGCAGTGTGAACTCCGTGCGATAGTAGCCCGTCAGCGAGTCCGGACGGTCGTACTTAGGCTCACAGAAGCCGTACGCCTCCCAGCATCCGGGTACGGGGATGGTGCCCCAAGCCTCGGTTATGGCTGGCACGACCTTGTCGTCTGTTATGCCTTTCACCACCTTCAGCCTCCACTTGCCGTTCAGACTGCGCTTCATAGCAGGATCGGTGACGGGCAGCACACCGTCAAAGGCATCCGCCACCTGTGTAGAATACTTGGCGGAAGTGCCTGTAGCTGCAACTCCGGCAGCCGCAGGATGCTTGGCTGAAGTGCCCTTGGCACCCACCCCGACGGCCATGCAGAGGACGTAAGCCAGCAGCAGAAATCTTCTCATTGCTTCACGTATTTGAGGTCTATCTTAGTGTATTTGTGCTCTTTGTTCCAGTGTTCAAAGAGTCCGAGCGGCTTTTCCAGCGCCTTGCCGTCCTGCTTATACACCGTGCCGCTGGGTGCATTAGGTATGCTGGCAGCCTCGCGGAGGTATTCGTCACAGTAGTTCAGGCTGCCGAACTCCGGCCACTCGCTGATGATGAGGTCCATAGCCACGGCATCGCACGCCACCTCGTCCTGGCTGAGGATGAGCGAGCACGCCCAGTCGCCGTTGAACGGCTCCTTCATCCACTTGGGATTAGGCGCTCCGTTCACGTCGCGCGAGCCGTATGTGCCGTCGATGAGGAAGAGAAGTGTCTTCTGTCCCATGTCCTTGTGGGCCATCCAGTCAACGAAAACCTTGAACTGCGGCTTGCCGTTGCGCTTGTCCTGGCTCACGTTGTTGTGTGCATTCTGCCGCCACAGCAGGTTGATGTCCGTTGCTCCGTACCAGTTCTTTGAGGTCAGCGTCACGCCCGGACCGCTGTGAGTCTTCAGCAGCGCCGAGTTAATGAGGTAGTCGGCATCAACGATACACTTGGCAAGACCGCGTGCCATCTTTCCGCTCTCTGCGGAATAGGCTATCTGCTCTGTGTAGTATTCGCACTTCTCGCGCCCGTCGCCGCCGATATTGTCAACGAAACGCACGCCGGGGAACAGCCTGTGTACCTTATTATATATACTGTCCGTTATGGCACGGCTGGGTTCACAGAGCACTATGTCCTGCTCCCTTACGCCGCCGTCGATGACCATAGAGCGCACCAATGCCAGTGTGACGAACGGCGATGAGTTCAGTTCGATGGTGTCGTGGTGGGTGATGGCATTGTTGAGGTTCAGCTTTATGGCTATTTTCTCACCCTTCTTGTAGCCCCGGTTGCCCCTGCCGTGTGTCTTGTTGAAGTGCTTGAACAGTGCATTCCACGCCTTCTTGGGCGTCTGTTCGCCTGTCAGCTGCACTATTCCTTCGAGTATCATCTGGTTGGCTTTGCTCTGACTGTTCCAGCGATCCTCCACCCAGAGGCCGGTATGTCCGTCCCACTGAGCCACGCCGGGGCTGTGAATCCACGCCACGCGGCCCGGATGTATGCCCTTGCCCTCACCGATGGGCTGGTTAGGACCCACGAAGAGTTTGGGCTTCGGAGCCTTGCCATAGCTGCCGAAGAAGCAACGGTCGCGGTTCACGGCATCTGACAGCAGCTGTATGGTGGTCGATGGTCCCAGGTCCGGATTGCGCCATGAGCACAGTTGCCATACCACCTCGCCGTTCTTGTCCACCTCAATGGCCTGCACGGGGGCGTTGGCGGTGTCCATCGGAGTCTTGCTCCATTCGTTATACCAGTTGTTGATGATGTGGCCGCCGTCCTTCAGACGCACCACTTTCTGTGGCTGTGTCACACCATACTTCCTTGTGTCCAGCTGCCATACGGTCTTACCCTGACGGTTGATTTCCTGTATCAGCCCCTTGCGACCCGTAATGAGTAGGTTGCCCGTCTTCGGCAGTTCCTGCACCGACCAAGGCAGCATACCGCCCCAACGGTCCACCTCCTTGCCGTCACACGTAAATTCGTGTATGCATCCCATGCTCATATTAGCTACGAGCAGGGTGCCCCTGGACGTCAGGCGGGCATTGCGGAACTGTCCGTGCACGGAGCCTTTCTCCGTTATTGGCAGCTCAAACTCACGCACGATGCGGCACTGGGGTATCTCCATCACCACGGCCTTGGCGGGTTTGCCGTTCTGCACGAATACCACCATGTCCTGTCCTATGGGCTGCACGGTGTGTATCTCAGTGCCTTGGGGCGCATCATATCGCCAGACGGTCTGCCCGTCCTGCGTCACTTCGGCTACGCCATACTGGTGTGCCACGAGGATATGGCCGTCCGTCATCAGCACGGCATCGCTTATTTCACCGCGCTTCAGGTCATCCTGATAGCTCCAGCTGACCTTCCCGTCCTTGACGATGAACATACGCCTCTGCTTGCTCTGCCCCGCATAGAGGAAGTTATGACGGCTGAGAGTGGAGTCCGATGCAGAGCCATCGGTAACGGTGGCATTTGTTTGGTTAGTGAGGGAAGTTCCATTCGCCTCCTGTTTCACCTCAGTGGCAGGAGCCTTGGCCTTAGCACGCCTGGGATTGCCTGCGCCGACAACGACGCCCCCCATGAAGACAGCCATGAGGGACAGCATGAAGATTTTTTTCATATAGATGTGATGATATAAACGGTTTCCGTTGCAAAGTTACAAAAAAATACATTATTTCGCAAACTTTTTCTTGCATATCTCAAAACTTAATCGTATCTTTGCAACTGCATACATCCTTGGGGCTGACCGGATTTGACAGCGGGCAGAGGCGGTATGTAAGCATGCGGAGTAATGACTGTGACACTCCATAATCCTCTCGGTCAACAATTTAATTGGCGAAAACAACTACGCTCTCGCTGCCTGATCGAAGTACAGTAGATCGGCTTAATTCCCTTGCAAGGCAGGGGAACGGGACATCGCTCAGAGCCCTTTTTCCGAGGCTGACTGACCAAAGCGGTGCTCGCAATATCGGGAATGGCACGTGTGGGGCCTCTACGCCCGTGTGAGATTTTAGTGAGGATAAGGTCGCGATTGGTGGCTTGGGTCTTGTCGCGGCACGAAAATGAAGTCCAGGATAAGCATGTAGAAAGCATACGGTGTCACCGTTTGGACGAGGGTTCGACTCCCTCCAGCTCCACTATCGTTACGCAGTAGGAACTCTCACCCTCGTGAGGGTTCTTTTAGTCGCTAACGCTTTGTAAAAGCGAGCAGAGCTCGAGCACGACTCCCTCCAGCTCCACTTACGTTACGCAGTAGGAACTCTCACCCTCGTGAGGGTTCTTTTATTTTTATCTAGAACAACCTAATTCTGAAAATTGAATGAATGAGTCGTACATGATAATAAATGTGCAGTCCTATGCTGACAACGCGCACCGAAGCTGGGAGGCGCGGGCGTAACAGGGTGGATGCTCGTAATATGCATAGAAGTGAGCACATCATATTGATAACTTTAATTCGTCAATTTGTCACATTTTTTTTACTTTTCTTTTGGTGTTTTATAAATTATTCGTATCTTTGTCCCCGGCTATTAATAACTAAACAATATGACTATTATGAAGAAACAATTATTGATGCTTGTTGTGCTCTTTGCTTTTGCTGCTAATGCCGATGCACAGGGTTGGCTGAACAGGGTGAAGGACAAGGTTATGAACAAGGTAGAGAACACTGTTGACAATGCTATTGACAAGACTATCGATAAGGCTGCTGATGAGGCAACCGGTGCAGTGAAGGGCAATAAGGGCTCGGAGAGTGTGGACGCTGCCGATGCAGGGGATGATGCTTCTGCTGTAGGCACATCTTCTGACTTTAAGCGAGGCTCTGTCATCATGTTTCAGGATGACGTTACTGCTGAGCAGGTAGGCGAGTTCCCATCGAAGTGGGATATGTTCAGTGGCACGACAGAGACCAAGACCGTGGGTGGGGTAAAGGCCATCAATCCTACTGACAATGCGCAGATACAGCCGCTCATCAAGGAGCAGGGGGCCTATCTGCCTGAGGAGTTCACCATTGAGTATGACTTCTACTATTGGCCCCAGAAGGATGATGTGGGATTGAACGATCTGAGGCTGATTCTTGCCGTTACCAAGGAGCGCTCAGAGTTTCCCGGCGAGGGACATGATGAAGGTGATATGACAGCCTTCGTACTGAGGCATGGTGTATGTGATAGCTATGAGCACGGCTACATGTTCAATGGAAACCACGGTGGTAAGTTTGAATATAACTTCAAGAAGGGCTGGAACCATGTAGCGCTGTCGTTCAACAAGCGAGCGCTGAAGGTATATTTCAATGACAAGCGCGTGGTGAACCTGCCACGTGTCAACCAGCCCACATGGATGTGCTTCCAGGTACCGTTTGAATACAAGGATCTCACCTTCATCCGCAACGTGGTGATTGCCAAGGGTGCCGTAGCCCTCTATGACCGTAATGAGCAGTCGATGACCGCCGTTGAGAAGGCTATACAGGAGACAGGTAAGTTTGTCACCAACAACATTCTCTTCAAGACGGGCAAGGCCGACCTGCTGCCTGAGTCGATGACAGAGATTCAGAAGGTGGCCGACTATATGAAGAAGAACCCTACGGCTCGCTTTGAGGTGCAGGGCCATACCGACAACCAGGGCTCTGACGCCATCAATGACCCGCTGTCGCAAAAGCGCGCAGAGGCTGTGGTGAAAGCTCTCGAAGGATTAGGCGTGGACGGTTTCAACCTCAAGGCCGTGGGCAAGGGTTCTCATGAGCCCGTTGCCGACAACAACACCGATGCAGGCCGTGCCAAGAACCGCCGCGTAGAGTTCATCAAACGATAAGTTGTTCGTACAATAAGATAATCCCTTTTGCAGCATGCTCTATTTATGGGTATGCTGTTTTTTTGTTGGATGAGGGCTGCAGATTAGCATGGTGGGCAGTCATAAAGTGGCAAAATACGCAAAAAAGGTTGTAAAATCAACAATAAAACCGGCTCAAGTGTTGGCGTTTTAAAAAGAAATTACTATCTTTGCCAAATCTATGTTAAACAGAGAGAGGAATTCGTATGGCCCTTTGGGGTGCCCGAACTGCTTTTATTAACTTAAACAATATACAACAACTTATTAAAGAATTATGAACAAAACACTCATTCTTGGCAACATCATTACCGTTGATGAAAAGAGGCCTTTTGCCAAGGCTGCAGTAGTTAAGGACGGCTTGTTTGCATACGTTGGCAATGCCGAGGAGGCTAAGAGACTCGCCGGTGAGGACGCGCAGGTGCTGGACTATGGCGAGAACTTCATCTACCCCGGTTTCATCGAGTCACACAGCCACGGACATCTGGCCGGAGACCGCTTTATAGGTCAGGCAAACCTGATGCAGGCAGGCTTTACCAACTATCCCAAATATCGCGAAATCATTAAGGAGTTCATAGCCAAGAACCCTAATCGCAACTTCTACTTGGCCTCCGGATGGGTGGAGAACGATGAGTATGTCACCAAGGCCTACCTTGACGAGATATGCTCTGACAAACCGTTGTTCATGCAAACTGGCGGAGGACACTCCATGCTGCTCAACACGAAGGCTCTGGAATGGGCCGGCATAGACGCGGAGTGCGCTAAGAAGTGGGGCTATGACCTCGTGCATGTGGATAAGGACGGTGAGCCTGACGGGTACATCTGTGAGGGTCCCGTGTTTGAGATAATGCCTAAACTGCCTACCACGCTGGAGGATGCCAAGAACTACCTGCTTGCATGGCAGGACTTCGCCTTAAAGGGCGGCTTTACCGCCGTTGGCGATGCCGGAGCGAATGTCGTTTGGCGTGATTCTCCTCAGGCCTACCACGAGTTGGAGCAGGAAGGCAAGCTGAAGCTGCGCACCTACGCCTGGATATATGTGACGGACAATATCGCCGACCCGAAGGCAGAGATTGCCCGCATTGCGGCTCAGCGTGCCGAGCTGGGCGGTGAGTACTTCAACATCATCGGCGCAAAGGCATACCTGGACGGAGTGACCGAGGCGCATACCGGCTGGCAGAACCAGGATTACCTTGACCAGCCCGGCTATCACGGTGCAGAGCGTTTCAATGACCATGACAAGATGGTGGAAATGATAGTGGAGGCCGACAAGGAGGGCATGTCAGTACACACACACTCCGAGGGCGGCGGTGCGACACACTTCATGCTGGGCTGCATAGAGGATGCCGAGAAGATAACGGGCGACATGGACCAGCGCAACGTGCTGGCACACCTGCACTTCGTGACCGATGAGGACATCCACCGCATGGCCGCAACCAACTCCGTACCGGCAGTGCCGCCGCTGTGGACGCCTAAGGTTCCCGGCTTGTACGAACAGGAAGTAGCCTACATGGGCCAGGAGCTGGCTGATGATGCTTACCCCATCAAGTCGTTCTTTGACGCAGGCGCCAACGTGGTGTTCCATTCCGACTATCCGGTTTCGCCGATGATGGACGTCAAGCTCAGTTTCTATTCGGCAGAGAAACGCTCATACCCGCTTGAGGCATTCGGCGGCGTAGATAAACCGCGTAACCTCAAGGAGGTCATAACGCGCGAGCAGTCACTGCGCGCCATGACTATCAACGTGGCACGACTGTTCCATCAGGAGCACCGCATGGGTTCCATCGAGTTCGGCAAGATTGCCAACATGACGGTATTTGACTGCGACTTCCTGCACGACGACATAGAGAAGGTAGGCAAGGCCAACGTCGTTGCCACCATCGTTGACGGCGAAGAGGTCTATAAAGCGTGAACATGATGAAATAAATAATAAATATATAATT
>DEKQ01000142.1:303-6908 GCA_002353975.1 Prevotellaceae bacterium UBA2718 | reverse complement strand
CGGACTGGCTCTGAAGCACGGCATAACGGTACTGAACAGCCCCGGAACTATCGATGCCGACTATCGTGGTGAGGTCGGCGTGGTGCTGGTGAATGTGTCTAACGAGCCGTTCACAGTGGAACCGGGCGAGCGCATAGCACAGATGGTGATAGCTCGCCACGAGCAGGCGGAGTTTGTCGTGGTGGAAGAGCTGGACGCTACGGAGCGCGGCGAGGGAGGATACGGACACAGCGGCACGAGATGAGGAGGCTCTTCTACATATTATTCCTGCTCTGTCCGCTGACAATCTCAGCAGATAAGTTCAACTATCTCTACCTTGAGGCGGTGAGACAGATGGACATGGAGCACTATGACAAGGCGTACGAGCTGCTGTTGCGCTGCAGCGAACTGAAGCCCGATGCCGCTGAGGTGAATTACAAGTTGGGCATTCTCAACATGGCTATGGGGCTTGACAGCATCGGTCTGGCACGCATTGCACGAGCATCGGAGCTGGCACCAGACAATACGGAGTTCGTGGAACGTCTCGCTCAGACATACCTTTATAGTAACGATATAGAGTCTGCAACGAAGGTATATGAACGGCTTGTGGCCCGTGTGCCGGACCGTACGGACATCCTTGAGTTGCTGACACGCATCTATGAGCAGCAGCATGACTACGCAAACCTGCTCAAGACGCTTAACCGCATAGAGCTGCAGGAGGGACAGAGCGAGGATCTGACACTGTCGAAGATGCAGGCTTACTCCTTCATGGGAGACCAGAAGGGAGCATACAACGAGCTGAAGGGACTGATAGACAACCACCCCAATGACCTCAACCTGCAGGTGATGATGGGTAATTGGCTGCTCTCCAACGGAAAGAAGCAGGAGGCACTGCAGACATTCACAAAGGTATTGCGCGAAGAACCTGCTAATATCCCAGCCCAGACATCGCTGATGGATTACTACCGGGCAACGGGTGAGGAGGCAAAAGCCGACAGCCTCAGGGACGGAATTATCGATAATCCGCGTGCTGCCGATGATGTTAGGGTATCGTTAATCTACCAGCGCATAAAGACGGCACCGCAGGATTCTATCCGTGGAGCACTGGAGAAAATCCTCTCCATCAAGCCCGAAGACATCAAGGCCCGCCTTGACCTCATCCAGATATTGTGGGCCGATACGGTGGATATGAACGTGGTGAGGGAATGCACGAAGGCTGTGGAGTATGTGCCCAACCAGCCAGCACTGTACTATTACCTCGGTGTGGCGCAGTATCTGAACGAGATGAACGAAGAGGCCATACATTCCCTGAGGCTCGGTGCAGCTAACATAAGTGCGGATACAAGCGCAAAACTCAGCTCGGACATCTACCTGATGCTGGGGGATATATACCATAAAATAGGCGATAAGGAAAGTGCCTACAATGCATACGACAGCTGCCTGGTCTATGATCCCGACAGGGTTTTGTGCCTCAATAACTATGCATACTTCCTCTCTCTTGACAAGCGTGACCTGGAGAGAGCAGAGAATATGAGTCTGAAAGCCATTACGGCTGAGCCAGACAACGGAACTTATCTCGATACCTACGCCTGGATTCTCTATCAGGAAGGGCGCTACGAAGAGGCCAAGAAGTATATCGACATGGCGATGGAAGCACTGGAGAAGAAACATCGTGAGCTTCTGGAAGCGGCTGAAGATAACAAGGAAGAAGTGGAGAAAGCCTGCCGCGAGGAGAGTGAAGAGGTGGAGGAACACCTCAAGGCAATAAACGAAAAAATAAAGAAATAACATGAATAGAATAAAGAAAACCCTTTGGTGCCTTGTCTGCACCATGTCCATAATCATTGTAACATCCTGCGGTAGTCACAGAACCGTCGAGGGGACATCTGCCGGCTCATCCTCTGCAACCCCGGGAACGGGAAAGATAACCACCCCGGGAACGGCAAAACCGGATGATACGACAATATCAGAGCAGCTGCAGAAAGACAATGTCACCGCGAAACTCGACATCAACGTCAATGACGGCAGCAACGAAATCTCCGTTGATGGCAAGTTGCAGATGAAGCGCAACACCGTCATCAGGGTAATCATAACGCCTCTCGGACTGATGGAAGCAGGCCGGTTGGAGTTCACTCCTGACTATGTGCTCTTCATTGACCGCATACACAAGCAGTATGTAAAGGAGCGTTATGACGAGGTTGACATGCTGAAGAAGAATGGTATCACTTTCAAGAAGATTCAGGAGACATTCTGGAGTCAGTACACCAAGAACCGCGTGTCATTGTCTTTAGGCAAGACATCGCTTGATATAAACATTAAGAAGATAAGCTACGATACCAAATTTGAGGCCACATCAGATGTCTCTGCCAAGTATGAGCGTGTGGCAATGAAGGATGCATTGGCAAAAATCACCGGTATGTAGGAGATGAGACACCTTATTATATATATATTAGCAGGATTGATGTTAGGGTTTGCGCCGTGTGATGTCATGTCGCAGACCAAGAAAGCCACGGCCACCAAGACCGCTGCAAAGCGTTCCGCCGCAAGAGCCAAGACCCGCACCACTGCCTCTAAGAGTGCTTCTGCTTCCAAGAAGAAGAGCACCAGACGCAGCGGCAAGGCAGCAAACACGAAGAAAAACACCGGCACATCAAGCTCCAGCCAGTTGAAGGGACTGCGTAACGAACAGGCTCGCATCAAGCAAAACATCAGGAAGCAGGAGCAGGCACTCCGTGCTAACAGGGCTCAGGTGCAGAAGAAAATGAAGGACCTGGAGCGCATCAACAGCGATATGAGTCGCCAACAGCTTACCATCGACTCCATAAACACCGACCTGCGCCACATCAATACCGACATAGGCATCCTTTCGGCACAACTGGATAACCTTACCAACAAGCTCAATGAGCGCAAGGCTAACTACGTGAAGTCCGTGCGATATATGGCTAAACAGCGTGGCATTGAGAGCCAACTGATGTTTGTCTTCTCTGCCAAGAACCTCTCTGAGATGTTTCGCCGTATGCGCTTCATGCGTCAATATGCCGCCTATCAGCGCACTCAGGGCAAGGCATTGCAGGAGCGTCAGGCTCAGGTGAATGCCAAACGCAGTCAGTTGCACGCCGTGCGAGGTGAGAAAGCCACGCTGCTGAACAAGGGACACCGCGAGCAGCAGAAGCTCATAGCGCAGAAAGACGAGCAGCAGAAGCTTGTCACCTCGCTGCAAAGCCAGCAGAAAACCATTCAGGCCATCATTGATGATCAGAAGAAAAAGGATGCCGCACTCAATGCCCAGATAGACAAACTCGTTGCAGAGGAGGTGGAACGCGCCCGCCAACGCGCCATTGCCGAGGCTAAACGTAAGGCCGAAGCCGCTGCTGCGGCAAAGAAGAGGGCCGAGGAACTGGCCCGAAAGAAGGCTGAGGCAGAGGCCCGAGCCCGTGAGAATGCACGCCGTATAGCAGAGGCCAAGGCTGCCGAGGAGAGGGCTAAGGCCGAGGCGCGTGCCGCTGCACAGGCTGCTGAGCGTGCCGCCAACGAGAAAGCCGCCGCTAAGGAGCGCAAGGCGCGTGAACGTGCAGAGCAGTTGGCACGTGAGGCAGAGGCAGCGCGCATAGCCGCCGAGCGTAAGGCTGCGGCTGATAATGAGCGCCATCAGCGTGCTGTGGCAGAGGCAAAGAGGGCTTCTGATGATGCCACGATGCTGTCAAGCGCCGACCGTATGGTGAGCGGAGGCTTTGAGGCCAACAAGGGACGCCTGCCGTCACCCATTGCCGGAGGCAGGGTAGTGAGCCACTTCGGTCAGCATGGAGTGGAGGGATTGCCTGGCGTCGTGCTCGATAACAAGGGCATCAACATCCTCGGATCTCCTGGTGCCGTAGCTCGCTCCATCTATGATGGCGAGGTCAGCGCGGTGTTCAACGTAGGCGGTTCCATGGGAGTACTCGTAAGACACGGCGCTTATATCTCCGTCTATTGCAACCTGCGCTCAGTCAGTGTCTCGCGTGGGCAGCGCGTCAGCAAGGGACAGGGACTGGGAACCGTAGGCAAGGACAATATCCTGCAGTTCCAGTTGCGCCGTGAGCGTGCCAAGCTCAACCCCGAGCAGTGGCTTGCAAGGCACTGATGCAGGTTCCAACCAGCCATATATCTCTCCATATTGCCCTACCCATATCTCCCCATACTGCCCATTATTCCCATCAATCTTCAGAACTACAGCAATGACAGACCAGACATACTTTGACGAAATCATCCCGCGTGAGGGCACTGACAGTTACAAACTGAAGTACCTCAAGGAGGTCTGTGGCCGCACCGATGTCATACCGATGTGGGTGGCTGACATGGATTTCCGCACACCTCCGTTTGTGATGAATACCATACAACGCCGCTTGCAGCAGGGCATACTCGGCTATACCTGCACCAATGAGGCGTACTTCAATGCCATCTGCCAATGGAACAGAGATGAGTATGGGATGGAAGTGCGTCCAGAGGAGATAAGCTATGTCCCCGGAGTCGTTTCGGGTATCTTCCTCTCGCTGCTGCGGTTTACGGAGAAAGGCGACACAATCCTCATACAAGAGCCGGTGTATCACCCCTTCCATCTTGTGCCCGAGGCCAACGAACGACGTGTCGTAATGTCTTCGCTCAGGGACAATTCCGAGTCCTTTGAGATGGACTTTGACCGTTTGCGACAGGACATAAAAGGGTGCAAGATGATGATACTCTGCAATCCCCATAACCCCGCAGGCATCTGCTGGAGCCGGGAAACGCTGCAGGAGGTGGCCCATATCTGCGCAGAGGAGAATGTCCTTGTGGTCAGTGACGAGATACACTGCGACATGCTCTTCGGTGGTCGCCGCCATGTGCCTTTTGCCTCTGTCAGCGAAGAGGCCCGCATGAACAGCATCACCCTTCAGGCTCCCACCAAGACTTTCAACCTTCCCGGCATCGTGTCGGCCCATGCCATAGTGTTCAACCCCACGATACGCCGCAGGCTGTTCAGCTTCATTGAGGGCAGTGACCAGGACCTTGGCAACGTGCTGTGCTATGATTGCACCACGGCATGTTATAGCGAAGAGGGCCGCGAGTGGCGCAATGAGATGATAAAATACGTGGAAGGGAACATTAATCTCCTTATGGAACGTATGGCAAAGGAGTGTCCTCAAATAAGGCCCATACGTCCTGAGGCCTCGTTTCTCGTGTTCCTTGACTGTCGGAAGATGGGCATGACGCAGACAGAACTCATAAGATTCTTTGCCGACCAGGCCCACGTCTGCTTCAATAGCGGCCACATGTTTGGCCCGGGCGGTGCGGGATATATGCGCATGAATGTTGCCTGTCCGCGCTCCATTGTGAGTCAGGCCATAGATCAGATAGCTGCAGCATGTGCTTTAAACTTTAAGCTTTAAGCTTTAAGCATTAAGCATTAAGCATTTTGCATTATGCTTTAAGCATTTTGCATTATGCATTATTAATTATGCATTAAAAACTTCCCCCATGCATAGTGCCTGCGCTGCCGCGTGTACCCCTTGACGTGCTGGTACAGATAGGCCTCCCTCTCAAAGGAAATGTTGCGATAGGCACGATATGAATCCCTGTATATGACCAATCGCACAATCCACTCCACGGCATACCAGAGGAAGAAACCCACGAACAGCATCTCACGCTGTTGCTCAGTGTGTATGCGCTCATGCCGCAAGGCTCTCTTCGTCAGCTGCGTTTTGGTGAATACCACGCCGCACAGGTTTATCGCAAGATAATTCCTGCCAAGGGGGAAGATGGAGTTGTGTATAATCATATATCGGGTGCAAAGGTACAAAAAAAATAATAAAAACAGAATCCTATGCTTGACGAACTTGACAGAAAAATCCTGTTGATGATCTCAGAAGATGCACGTGTGCCGTTCCTTGAAGTGGCACGCGCATGTAATGTCAGCGGCGCTGCCATACATCAGCGCATACAGAAACTGACCTCGCAGGGCGTGATAAAAGGCTCGCAATTCATTATCAATCCCGAGAAGACAGGCTATGCGACGTGTGCCTACTTAGGGCTGAAGATGAAGAATCCATCCGACATAGACCATGTGCTTGAGGGGCTGCAGGAACTGCGAGAGGTGGTGGAATGTCATTACACCATGAGCGAGTTTGACCTGCTTGTGAAGGTTTATGCGAAGGACCACCATCACCTGTTGTCCTTGGTGCAGAATGAGATACAGCCGCTCGGCCTCGTCTGCTGCAAGACGATACTGTCGTTTGGCAGTGTCATCAACAGGCAAATCCCGATGTCGCATCTGTCCGATGACGAGATGCAGTAATCCCCAGCCTTGGCAATCCATAGGCTGAAAGAACCTCAATAGACAAGTCCCCCAAAGTTTTTGGTTCTGCGTCAATTCAGGTGGTGAAGAGTTCTTTTGAAAAGAAATACGTTTCACCTACACTACGGGTGTAACGTGTTGTGGCAAAGATCCTTGCACGATGAAGGTCACCTACATGTACCTACACCGTCACAAATCTATCTATTCTCACCCCCAAAGGAGGTCTGCCAAAATGGCAGAGTAACTTTTGCGTTCTAATAGTAGGTCTTTTACCTCCTAATAGCAGGTCTTTTACAACGTAATAGCAGGTCTTTTACCG
>DEKQ01000142.1:0-224 GCA_002353975.1 Prevotellaceae bacterium UBA2718 | reverse complement strand
ACACTGTTCCTTTGTGTAGCAGCTTACCTGATGAACAACAGCTCGCGGTACTTTGGCAATGGCCAGCAGGCGTTGTCCACGATGAGCTCAAGTTTGTCTATCTGATAGCGGATGCTTTCCAGCTTTGGCGCTACGGTGTCGTGGTAGGCGATAGCCTTCTCGTGCTCGCTCTCAATCTTGTTTGCCACCTTGCGGGCATTGACCAGTTCCTCCACCTGAGTCTC
>DEKQ01000019.1:14416-28332 GCA_002353975.1 Prevotellaceae bacterium UBA2718 | reverse complement strand
TTAGGTCGTACTGCTGATCATCGTCGCGCCATGCTTGCCAACATGTCCATCTCGCTGATTAAGCACAAAAGAATCACTACGACCGTTGCCAAGGCTAAGGCCTTGAAGAAGTATGTAGAGCCCCTTATCACCCGTGCTAAGGAAGATACCACCAACAACCGTCGTGTTGTCTTCTCTTACCTGCAGGACAAGTTCGCCATCAAAGAGCTCTTCTCAGCTGTCAGCGAGAAGGTAGGCGACCGTCCCGGTGGTTACACCCGCATCATCAAGCTCGGTCACCGTCAGGGTGACGCAGCAGATATCTGCTTCATAGAGCTTGTTGACTTCGACGAGGCAATGGCAAAGGCTCCTAAGGCTGCTAAGCGCACCCGTCGTGCCGGTAAGAAGGCTGCTGCCGCTGCTCCTGCTGCCGAGGCTGCTGCTCCTGCAGCAGAGGAGGCAAAGGCTGAGCCCGCTGCAGAGACTGCCGCTCCCGCCGCTGAAGAGCCAGCAGCAGAGGAGGCAAAGGCTGAATAAGTCACAGCAACAACTACACATTACAATAGAAAAGCCCCATTGCAACTCTGCCTTGGGGCTTTTTTGCTATCCATAAGTGGGCATACCGCTTCGCTCAGGGTTCACGAATAATTCACGGTAATTCATGTTAAAACTCCACGTATAGCATGTCACGTTTCCTTCCTCATCCCTCCGAACAGGGCAACACCTGGACCCACCTTGTGGGTGCCGTCTTTGCCCTCTCCTCCATCTGGATGGTGTGGCCTGCCGTCTATAAGGGTTGGCAGTGGGCCTTTGGCACCATCTTCTTCATCGTTGGTATGTTCCTCATGTTCCTCAGCAGCACCATGTACCACTGGTGGTGGCCGGGCAAGGGGAAGGATGTGCTGCGCAAGCTCGACCATATCTCCATCTACGTTATGATAGCCTGCTCCTACACGCCCATCTGCGTCGCCGTCGTAGGCGGCTGGATAGGGTGGACCGTCTTCGGGCTGCAATGGGCCGTCGTCATCGGTGGAGTGTTCTACAAAGTCTTCGCCATGGGGCGATACCCGCGCCTCTCGCTTGCCCTCTACCTCTTCATGGGCTGGAGCGTGCTGCTGGTCATCAAGCCCGTCTTCGAGCGTCTCTCGCTGCCCGCCATGCTCTGCATCGTGACCGAAGGCCTGCTCTACACCGTAGGCACCTACTTCTTCGCCCACGACAGCCGCAAGCACTTCCACGCCATCTGGCACGTCTTCGTGCTCCTCGGCGCAATGGCCCACTGGACGGCGGTCTTGCTCATCATACTCTGACACCAACACGCGGACATTTCACGACCACGAACATTTTACGACCGCGAACTTTTAAGACTACAGATTTTTACGACCACGAATTACGCGAATTATACGAATTTTGCCATGCGGATGAGATACTCCATACATGATAATTCGTGTAATTCGCGTCGCTCGGCCCTTTGGGACGCTTTCGGAGTGAAGCGGAGAAAGAATTCGTGGTCTATAAATATCTACAGGTTATAGTAACCGGTTTCATCGTCAGTCCATCCCGTGTCGGAATAATCATCATTACTGTCGCCTGTCCTTAATGTTGGCGCTTGTGCGGGAGAAGCATATTGCATCAGCGGTTGCTGCCGCAGTTTCACCACGTATATCTGTGGTATTATATATTCTGACTTCTTCATAGCGAGTACTTGGTTTGTTAGGTTTAGTAGTTATGTCAGGTGCATTTATGCTTGTTCAGGGTTGGAGTCGCCGCGATAGGTGGCTCCAGCCCTTTTTTCGTCTATTTCATCCTCGCTCCTGTGGCTGAGAAGGTGCCCTGCGGCGTCTCTATCGTCAGGCGACCGTTCTTCACCACCTTGCGTACGCTCTGCTGGCTGTCAGTGGCCTCAATGCTCTCTATGCCCGTTGCGTCGCCCGTAAAGAGCAGAGTGCTAAACAGCGATGAGAGTCCGGACGGCAGCGTCAGATACGCCTTGTATGGGCTGCACTTCTGCGTGTTGCCCACTACCTTATAGAATGCAAGGCCGAGCTTCGATGTCAGGTTCTGCATCACGAAGCTTCCTTCGGGCACTGAGATGTCCTCGCTTGCCGTGTTTCCCGTCAGCAGTCCGTTGGTATGTGTTCCTGTCGGGGTTGTAGGGCCAGAGAAATCATACGTTCCCGCTGTGCCGCTAACGAGGTACGGCGTGTTCATCTCTATCTCCGTAGCCTCCGTCGTTATCAGCGTACCGCCACTGTTGCCCGTCACGTTATACAGTGTCATGCCTTCCGGCTTCTCTGCGCTGTACGGCAGACATATCGTGCCCCAGCCTAATGATGAAAGCTTATAGGCGATGTCCAGTTTTGTGGTGCACTGGAATTCTGTTAGTTCGTTGTAATTATTACCACTACTGTTATAAAGAGTCCCACTACTCCATGATGGCCCAAGGTAGTATGTGTTTCCAACAGAAAGATGCTCAGGTTGTCCTCCGCTCATACCAGCATTGCTGTAGTCCGAAATGTTAAATACCACATCTTTTGTTTCTTGTGCAGCGAAACTTGCTGTTGCAGTGATGTAGCCAACAGGTGTGTAGGTGGAATTAATCAGCCTATAAACCCATCCAACGAGTTGTGTGTTAAGTGTAGCATCGCTTTTATTCCATATTCTTACGGTAATGGTTCCGCTGTTTGTTGTAACATATCCCTCATCACTGACAGCTGGAGTTCCTGTCACATACATTCCTTCACCATCAGCAAGTACTGTCAGCGTGGGCAGTTCTATACTGTATGACATAGGATGCCATACTCCTTCTCCGTCTTTGTAGTAAGGATATACGGTGTATGTGCCTGCAGCCATTGATGCCGAAGTAGAAACGGATCTGGAAAAATTGAATCCTTGTCCCCAGGAAACATTGCTATAGGTGCTATACTCGAGGTAAGTTTCAGCACTCGTAGAGTTATTGACGAGTTTAATGCCATAAGTAAAGTTCAAGGTTAAAAAAGAATTGTTTGTGAACGAGGAAGAAATCCCCAGTCCATTTCCCGGTGATATACAGTTGCTTGTAAGGCTCAGGCTGTTGCACGTTACCTTAGGTGCTCCTCCTGCATTTGGTTTGATTCCTATGATGATGTCTTGGTTTTGATCGTATGCAGCACCTGCTGCAGCACCGCCAGTGCCTGTACCATCGGGCTTCAGGGCTGTTTTGCCGTTCACGGTACCTTGTAGTGGGAAGTATCCGTTGTAGTCACCACTCCATCCCCAGTTCAGGTAGAACAGGTCGGCATTATCCTCATACTTATATCCGCTGCAAACAAATGCGTGACCTCCACCGCCGCTTGCCTGACCTCCATAGAGCACGGGTCTTCTTGCATCAAGTTCAGTATATATAATCTCTGCCCATTGTTCGTTTGTATAGCCCGTGCGCTCCTCTCTTGTCATACCTTTGTCATATCCGAAGTATTTAATAAGACCTTTAGCCATGTTTGTCGTGTATGCCGATGAGCCGCCTTTACTTACAGTGCCATACTGCATATCTGCTGCGACGCCGCAATGGTACATCAAAGTGGCGACGGCATTCTCGGCTTCTGTACCATGATATTCGTTACGTGCATAGCTGTTTTCCATCTTGTCCCATTCGTAGGTGGTGTTTCCGAAGTCTGCATGGAAATAAACATCATTAATTGATTGGGTACAGGTGTTGCTGCCTATTCCTTGTTTTGGATACTTATAGTAATTCATTATCTGTGCCGTAGCCGTTGCCACACATCCAGTGGCGAGGGCATTGTCGCCAGTGTAGTAAGCTTCAGAGAATATCTTCGGTATCGCCGTATTATACGGTGCTAACTGATCCCATGTTGTATTCACAAAGTTTGGGATGTCCGCTCTTGCTATCGACTTCAGTCCCATGCTGCCTTTGGCGGCTGCTGTGGTGCTGCCGTTTTTTATGGCGGCGCTGATTTGCTGCTCATACTGGCTCAGCCACCATTTCATGTTCTCCGGTGCTGTGGCATAGTCGAATGTGCCGTTGTCGGAGTACCCCAGTATGGTGCGTGCCGTCTCGTCGCCTCCGATGATTACAAAGCCGCCCTTGCCGTCGCTGCCGTTGTTGAATACGTAGTAATAGGTCTCTGCGCCCTGCTGCGCCGTGTATGCCAGCTGGACGTCCGTCGTTACCGTGCCGCCCTTAGCACCGGCGTTGCGGTTCAGAAACGCTGTCGCCTTGGCTCGTGCATCTGCTACGCTAACGGTTTGCTGACCCATCGCGGTCATTGCCGCCATCATCAGCAGTAGTGTCAGTAAGTAGTGTCTCATAGTCGTGTTGGTGTTAAAGCCCCCATCCAGCTCCCCCGCAAGGGGGGAGGGTGCAAACGGTGGGGGGGATTGTTAGTTAGTTATATTGTTGATTCGTGTAAATTCGCGTCGCTCGGCCCTTTGGGACGCTTTCGGAGTGAAGCGGAGAAAGAATTCGTGGTCATTTGACCGTGATGTCTTCGCGTGGCACTTTGTCCCAGGAGAACAGCGGCAGCAGCTGTTGCGGTGTCATCGGCGTCGGCTTAGGCAGCAGCCCTGCCAGGTGTCCGAGGTAGCCTATTATCTCCTGTGCGCTGTGCCTGTACCTCAGCACGCTCATGTCCATGCTCTTGTCGCGCTTCGACAGCCGTTGCCCGGCTCTGTTTGTCAGCAGCGGGAAGTGGTAATACTTCGGTGCGGGCAGCTCCAGCAGCCTTGCCAGGAATGTCTGCTGCGGCGCGGAGAGCAGCAGGTCCCTGCCTCTCACCACCTCCGTCACGCCCGTCAGCGCATCGTCCACCACCACTGCCAGCTGATAGGCGTAGGCTCCGTCCTTGCGGCGCACCACGAAGTCGCCCACCTGCTCATACAGATCCACCGTCAGCGGTCCGTAGTGTCCGTCGGTGATGCTCACCTTCCTGTGTGGCACCTCTACGCGCAAAGCGGCAGGTCCGGCGGTGGTTCCGGCAGATCCGGCTGTTCCGGAGGAACCGGTTTCTCCGGAAACTCCGGGTATCCCTCCCCCATGGGGAGGGGCGGGGAGAGGTTCCCTATGCACCACTACGCGTCCGTCGCTCTCGTGCGGCGCCATCGTTGATAGCAGGTCCGCCCTCGTGCGGTGGCATTCATACACCACGCCCTGCTGACGCAGCCGCTCCAGATAGGCGCTGTATATGTCGCTGCGGTTACTCTGATATATCGGCATGCCATCCCATTCGAGTCCCAGCCACTGCAGGTCATCCATTATCAGCTCACCGTACTCCCTGCGGCTGCGCTGAGGATCCAGGTCCTCTATGCGCAACAGCCAGCGCCCGCCTCTGCTCTTGGCTGACAGCCACGACAGCAAGGCGCCAAAGATGTTACCTAAATGCATCCTGCCCGTAGGCGACGGGGCAAATCGTCCAGTGGTCATGTCTTAGACAGAAATTATCTTGCTTTTCTTTTGAAAGAAATTATCATAATTGACATAATTGGCTACGCGTACAGCGAGCATCCACATGGGGACGTGGGCGTCCTCGCCCGCGTATAATAAGGGTACGACCTCTTTATAACTCTCAATTCTCATCTCTCAACTCTCAATTTGTTCGGTTCACGTCTCCCTCCCCTTGGGGAGGGCTGGGGTGGGGCTTGTGGGGCTTGTGGGGCTGAACCCCTCCGGCAGCAGTTCCTGCAGCTGCCACTGCTTCATCTCCTTGATATTCCCTTCCTCGTCGGTGCTGGCGCACAGTATCTGAAAGTCCGGCGCGCAGAACTCCGCCATCACCTGACGGCATACGCCGCAGGGCGTGCAGATGTCCGACCCCTGCCGTTCTGCCGGGGCTCCCACTATGGCGATAGCCTTGAAATACTCCCGCCAGTCGCGCCCCTCGCCGCTGCCGTTCTCACAGTCGCCGTCCCCGCTGCCACCGTTCCCGACGGTTCTCCGTCGGGTCTCCTCTGCCTCGCCCTGCCTCTGGCCGCCGTCGCTGATAGCCTTCACGAAGGCCGTCCGCTCAGCGCATATCGAAGGCCCGAAGGCGGCATTCTCCACATTGCAGCCGGTATATACCCGTCCGTCGGCGCACAGCAACGCCGCCCCCACGCGATAGCGGGAGTATGGCGCATACGACAACCTGCGTGCTTCCAGCGCCCGCCGAACCAGTGCAGATGTATCGTGCAACATTGTCATAACAAGGGATCCTTTAGGTTTTTGCGCCCATGTAGCAGGCGCGAATTAGGTTTACATATACACTTCGAGGGCAAAGGTACGATTAAGTTTTGAGATATGCAAGAGAGTTAAGTGAAAAGTGAAAAGTGAATAGTGAAAAATTATTATTACTTCCGCTGGGCAGTGAAATTGAAAGAAATTAGAATAATGAAAATAATAGGCTTGCGCCGTTGGGCTGATTTGCGTGGTTCTCTCTGCATGGCTATTATTCTTCTATCACCAACGTCTCCCGTTACCCGCGTCCATGCGAGAGGCACAGCCCACGTCCTCCGTTACTTCATCCATACGAGAGGCACAGCCAACGGATGTCTGCCAGCATTATTCGGCCTCCCAAAAGGACTCTGCCATTTTGGCAGAGTCAAACCGTCTGATAATCAGCGCGTTGTAATAGCAGGTCTTTTACCTCCTAAAAGACCTGCTATTACCGGGTAAAAGACCTACTATTAGGAGGTAAAAGACCTGCTATTAGAACGCAAAACATCTACTGCCATTTTGTCAGTCACCCAAAGACAGGAATTATTTCGTATTTAAGGACCACGAATTACAAGAATTTCACGAATTCCAAACATTCTGATGCCCATATAAATGGAAGAAAAATTTTTCGCACATTATTTATACATAGCGGAGCTCAGGCGAGTAAAATTCGGAACGAGGAACTTCAAAATACAATTGCTCGAATTAAGGTACATGAAGAGAAGAAAATTAGTGAAATTAGTGAAATTCGTGGTTCTCTATAGCTTCCGTCTCTTGAATTATATAAATTTCTGTCCTTCTTCCCTTGCCTTACAATACCTTTCGGCTCTTTGGCATTTCTTTTCATACCGTTTCTTTCCTTGACTTAAAATAGCTTTTGAACAGTTAAAGATACCTTAAAAGTCCAAAAACATAAAAAATCCAACTTTATTGCAAAATAATTTATACAAAGTTGTTGCGGTAAACAGAAAAATGTGTACCTTTGTCCCCGAAAACTGAAGAATTGTAGCCATGGGCGCAGGCAAAGAGGGCATACACACGCGTATCCTGCTGTGTTTGGAGCGTGACCGCTGCTACACAGACAAAAAGCTCACGATGGAAAAGATGAGCCGTATGGTGGGCACGAATGTCAGCTACCTCTCCAGTGTCATCAATAGGGAGTTCGGTTGTCGCTTCAAGGAGCTTATCAACCGTTACCGCACCGAAATGGCGCAGCGGGAGATTCTCAGGCACGACGATGCTTCATACGCCACCGGAGAGAAATGCGGCTTCTCGTCAAGGGCGACATACTTTCAGGTGTTCCGCCGCTTCACGGGGCTCACGCCATATCAGTACCTGCGTACGGCAAGACATTAATACACCTTATTATAATATATAAAGGATATTTCAATAACAAAGCAAAAGAAATTAATTAAACCATTAAAACATCTAAAAGACAAAGAGAAGAAAGAAAACTTAACAAAAAAACAACAAACTTTTATTTAATAACTTATTTTTAAACTTTTATGAGAAAGAAAATTTTTAGTGCTTTGATGCTTGTAGCCTTCTTTGCTGCTACATCATCAACATTGGTTTCTTGTAAGGATTACGATGAGGAGATCAGCGCTGTCAATACTCGTATTGACAATCTCGACGATGATCTTTCTGCTGACATCGCAGCCCTTGAGACCCAACTCAACACTGCAAAGACTCAGCTCGAGGCTGCAATCGCTGCCAACAAGACAGCAATTGAGAGCCTTCAGACTAAGCACGATGCAGATGTTGCTACTCTGAACGGCAAGATTGCCGAGAACAATCAGAAGATTGTTGACCTCACAGCTCGCGTAGCTGCTCTTGAGAGTGCAATGACTACAGCTCAGGCAGCTATCAAGAACCTTGAGGACAACAAGGCTGACAAGAGCGCTCTTAATGCTGCCATCGCAGAAGCTAACGCTGTTCACGCAGCACTCACTGGCGACATCAAGAAGCTGCAGGAGGCTGACGAGGCTATCATCACTGCCTACAAGGCTGCTGACGACGCTCTCGAGGCTAAGATCACTGATGCTTATAAGGCTGCCGACAGGGAACTCGCTGCTGCTTATGCTGCTGCCGACGAGAACCTCAAGCTGCAGATTAATGCCAACAAGGCTGCTATCGAGGCTCTCCAGAAGTTCCAGGAAGAGCAGCTTGCTAACAACACAACTCAGCAGGGTGCTATCGACAAGAACACTGGTGACATCGCTACAAACGCCGGTAACATCTCTAAGAACACTCAGGCTATCTCTGACCTCGCTGCAAAGGAGGCTGAAGACATCCAGAAGCTCAACGATGCCCTGACAGCTTTCAAGTCAACTGTTGCTGAGACCTACGCTACAAAGACTGCTCTGGCTGAGGGTATGGAAGAGGCTAACAACAAGATCAACGCTGTTAACGACAAGGTTAACCTCCTCAACGTCCTGATCTCTAAGCGCCTCACCTCTATTGTATTTGCTCCTAACAAGTACATCGACGGTGTTGAGTGCATCGACTTCGCTTCTATCAAGTACAAGTCTTGGGGTAAGGCAGACGAAGAGAAGAAGGCTGAGAAGGCTGAGTTCCTCCGCGACTACCCAACAGACGCTAAGTACTCTGGCGACAACGGCGTTGCTAAGCCAGACTCATTCCTTATCGACAACGGTACAGTTACCGCTACATACTATGTTAACCCATCAGGCGTTACTGCTGAGAACATCGCTTCTCTGGAGTACATCCAGAACTATGCTACAAACTACCTCACACGTGCTGACAACGTGAAGGACGGTATCAAGCTGAACGTAGCTGGTTACGAGGTTAAGGACGGTAAGCTCACTGTTAAGCTGACAAAGAATGTTGAGCAGTCTAAGAACGAGAACCAGATCAACAACGGTAACAAGGACTTCACCATCGTAGCTCTGAAGGCTGAGATTGCTAAGGCTCAGCTCGCAGAGGGTGAGGAGAGTGCTGCCGTTTACTCTGACTGGGCTCGTCTCTGTGAGACCACAAGCAAGGTACGTATCCACCAGAAGGGCATAGCAAAGGCTGACGAGGCTAATGCAGATAAGGTACCTCACTTCTATGCTTTCTCTGACATCTACACAGAGTTCAAGAAGACTACAAACCAAAGCTCTGCTGTTGCTCTGCACAACAAGTATCCATACGACAACCTCCACATCCTCAAGAATGTTCAGTACAACAAGACTCTTGACCTGAACTCTCTTGACGACGTTTGCGACACTAACGGTAACATCGTTGATTACGTTTCTTACGGTCTCGAGTTCGAGCACAACCTCGTTGAGTACAACGTCCTGAACGAGAACCAGACAACTGACGCTACAAACCAGGCTAAGTATGCTAAGATCACTAAGGACGAGAACGGTCACGACATCCTCTCTTCTTGCGCTGCTGACGGTACTATCACTGACGGTAAGAACCGCGACGCTATCGGTAAGACTCCTGTTATCCAGGTTGTACTGAAGGATAAGGTGAACAATCAGGTTGTTGACGTTCGCTACTATCGTATCGTTTGGACTCTGGAGACTCCTGAGGCTAAGACATATACCGAGCAGGCATTCGCCGCCGACTGGGGTTGCGGTGACGTCTATGGCGCTACTATCCAAGAGGCTGAGGTTAACAAGTTCTATGCATGGGCTGCTGAGGACGGCAATGGTTTCGACCAGGTTACCTTCCACGCTATCTATGAATTCGACGGAAATCTCTATGGTACTGCTGAGGCTGCCAAGAACTCTGATGGTACTAAGGTTGTAGGTACTGTAAATGACAACTGGTCAAATACTCAGTCAACTCAGGCTCACAACGTCAAGTTTGCCTTCAATGATTCTGAGAAGCTGACTAAGTCTCTCTACGACGGTAAAGCTGTTGACCGCATGGGTTACATCGCTGTTAAGTCTAAGCTCTACAAGCATGTTGCATTCATCATCCCTGTTAAGATTACTATCTCTTACCCAGGTCCACAGATTAAGGCTGGTGCTACTTACAACCAGACAGCTTGGGACTTCCAGGGCGGTTCTTCTGCTGCATACTCTCTCGACAACATCAACAAGTATGTAACATCTAACCCAACTCTGACCAACAACCCAATCTATGGTACTGCTCAGGGCTTCACAGACGCTCAGTTCATCAATGACCTGCTGAACAACTACAACATCAACGGTGCTGCTCCTCAGAAGATTAAGGATCTGCTCGTAAATGTTTACAAGGTAGCAGATGATGCTGCTGGCGTAACAAAGGTAGCGGTTGCTGACTCTGTTAAGATTATCTTCGATAAGGATCGTCTCGGCATCCTGCCAGGCGAGGCTAAGTGGAAGGTTTCTGCTGATGGCAAGACCCTTACTTACAAGGATGTTATTGCAGCTCAGATTATTAACGAGACAAAGGTACAGCTCTATGAGGGTGCTACTCCTGGTAAGGGCGGTAATCCTACAGAGGGTGCTCTCCTGCTCGTGAACTACACAGCTGATGAGACAACCGACGTTACGACTATCAAGAACGCTGTTCCTGTTAAGCTCGTTGGTACACAGTGCACACTCGACGTTGACATGGATAAGTACATCATCCGCTTCGAGAAGCCTCTGACCACTATCAATCCTAACGTAACCCTCGAGGTTAAGGACCAGATCACAACTACCAACATCGGTGGTACTGATTACCCAGGTTCTGTAGCTGCTCCAGCTATCTCTAACCTCTTCGGTCTGAAGGAGACATTCGGTCAGTATCGCACTGTTCTCGGTGAGGGTGCTACTCCAGGTCTCGATGCTTGGTACATCGTTGGTACTCCTAACTATGACCTCGCTAACGCTAAGACCAACTACAATAAGGATGGTTCTATCGGCGACAAGTGTGAGACCAAGGTTTCTGACATTAAGGATAGCAACGGTGCTCAGTACTTCCAGATTGCTATACTTGACTGCGCTGACGGTCAGAAGCACTTCCAGTTCCAGAACCAGAACGGTAACGCTCTGAAGCAGGCTATCAAGATTCAGTTCGACGTTACTATCAGCACGAAGTGGCTCAAGAACATCAAGTACACTGTAACTGTAACTGTTCAGCCTAACACCAACCCTGGTGGCGCTAAGTAAGCGAAAGCACTACATAATTTAACATAAAAGCCGAAGGGCTCAGCGTCAGCAATGGCCTGAGCCCTTCACTTTTGTATAATGCATAATTTATTAATGATGAGAAGAAACATATTCTTGTTCGCCCTTGCGGTTATTTTGAGCGGCGGCATGTCGTCAGTGCTTACATCGTGTAAGGAGAAGACGGCAAAGGAAAAGCTCGACTTGCCTGAGGCCCCGCTGATAACCCATGAGGACACGCTTCGCGCGTTCAATATGAGTAAGGAATTCATGGAGGCGCTGAAGAACAACCAGATTGACTCAGCATTGAGCCTGCTGGTGTATTACCCTACCGACACGGTGACACCGCTTCCTGCCGACATCAAGGCACGAATGAAGCAGCAGTATCAGCTCTTCCCCGTAAAGGACTATGAGATCGTGACGTCCAATTTCGTGGACCAGTATGAGGCTCAGGTGACGTATAAGTATCGCTTCATGGATCCACCGGCAGACGATCCTAACTATCCTGTCACAATGAACGTGACGCTGCAGGTGAAGTACTATCAGGGCGACTATTATCTCTCGCTCTACGACCATACTGTGCTGTCACGCGGTGACAAGACAGAGATGGAGCGTAAGGTAGAGGAAGATTTGGAAAAAGCCAAGGAGAAGTGGGAAAAGGAGAGGGAAGGGGAGTAACCCCACCCCGTCCCTCCCCCAAGGGGAGGGGGAGTAGATAGCAAAAAATGAGGCCGATGAAACGTAAGTTCCATCGGCCTCATTGTGTATTGTCGGGATGACCAGACTCGAACTGGCGACCACACGCCCCCCAGACGTGTACGCTAACCAACTGCGCTACATCCCGTGGTTATTACCATGTACCATTTACCATGTACAATGTACAATTTTCATGTGCAATCTTCTGAATTGCCGTGCAAAGGTATGAAAAATTAACGAGACACGCAATAGCTTATTGCGCTGATAGTTCTAAAAAGTGTGAAAATGTTGCTTTTCGCACCCTCCGCTTGGTGATATTCCTTATAATTTGTACTTTTGCAGTATGCAATATATTGTATATCCTCCCAAACATTTAGATATTTCCATATCTCTTCCTGCATCGAAGAGTCTCAGTAATCGTGCCTTGGTAGCCAATGCGCTGTCAGGTAATAGTGATAAACCGTGGAATCTCAGCCACTGCGATGACACCAACGTGATGATAGCAGCGCTTCGCGACATGCCATCCGAGATAGATATCAAGGGTGCCGGCACTGCCATGCGCTTCCTCACGGCGCTGCTCAGCTCGCGCGTTGACTCAGGAGAGCATGTGATAACGGGTACGGAGCGCATGAAGCATCGCCCCATAGCTGTGCTCGTAGATGCCCTGAGACGCCTCGGAGCGTCCATAGACTATGTGGAGCAGGAAGGCTTTCCTCCGCTGCGCATAAGGGGACGGCAGTTGGAAGGCGGACATATAGACATAGCAGGCAATGTGTCCTCGCAGTTTATCTCGGCACTGCTCCTCGTGGGACCGGTGATGACGAAGGGGCTGACGCTGCACCTGACGGGCAATATCATATCAAGACCGTACATAGAGCTGACGATATGCACCATGAAGGAGTTTGGTGCTGACGTTGAGTGGATTGACGGCGCCACGATAGAGGTGAAGCCGAAGGCGTATGAGCACGTGCCGTTTGTGATAGAAAACGACTGGACTGCCTCAAGCTATTGGTATGAGATTATGGCGCTGTTGACGAAGGCGAACGGCGGCGATGCAGCGGCAGAGACGTCGCGGGTGGTGCTGCCGGGACTGATGGACGCCTCAAGGCAGGGTGACTCTGCCGTAAGGTATATATACAGTATGCTCGGCGTGAAGACGACATTTGCGGATAAAAGACAGTTGGCACCCAATACGGTGACGCTGTCGGCGCAGCGGAGGGTGCTGCCAAGGCTGGACTTTGACTTCATAAACCAGCCGGACCTGGCGCAGGCGGTGGTGGTGACAACGGCGCTGCTCGACATTCCGTTCCGCTTCACAGGGCTGCAAACGCTGCGCATCAAGGAGACAGACCGCATAGCGGCGCTGAAGAAAGAGATGGAGAAACTGGGATATATACTGGATGACAAGGTGGAAGGCACGCTGACATGGGACGGCTCAAGATGCCAGCCAGACGAGAATCCGGTGATAGATACATATGAGGATCACCGCATGGCAATGGCTTTCGCACCTGCTGCCATCATGTTCCCGGGACTGAGGATTAATGAGCCCGGGGTGGTAAGCAAGAGCTACCCGTCATTCTGGGATGACCTCAAGGCGGCAGGATTCACCATTGAAAGTTGAGAATTGAAAGTTGAGAATTGAAAATTATGATTACTGACAGACTTTCTGGCTATTACAATTTACGCGAACAGTTGCGTCTGTTTCGTGTGAATCGTAATTTTCAATTCTCAACTCTCATCTTTCAAATTCTTGTGGCCTGTGTGATGGCGTTGACCGTCGTGGGATGTTCTACAAAGAAGAACACTGCCATGACGCGGCGTTGGCACGCCTTTACGGGACGCTATAATACTTATTATAACGGTACGTTGGCGTATATTGACGGCTCGTTGGAGAAGGAGAAGGGCAATCAGGACAACTATACGGAGCAGATACCGCTCTATACCGTTGGCAACAAGAAGAGCCG
>DEKQ01000019.1:11297-14311 GCA_002353975.1 Prevotellaceae bacterium UBA2718 | reverse complement strand
CGCAAGACGGCGAAGGACATAGAGTGGCTGTCCAGGCGCGAGTACAACCCCTTCCTGTGGCGTGCGTGGATGCTGATGGGACGTTCGCAGTTCTATAAAGGCTCCTTTGACGAGGCGGCAGCCACCTTCTCCTATATGTCACGCCTGTATAAGGGTCAGCCGGCGATATACGGCAAGGCGCGGGCATGGCTCGCCAAGTGCTACATAGAGAACGACTGGCTGTATGATGCGGAGGACGTGATACGCAATATGCAGCGCGACAGCATAGACTGGAGAGCACAGAAGGAGTGGGACTACACGCTGTGCGACTATTACCTGCACACCGGAGAGAACGATAAGGCAATAGAATACCTGCGCAAGGTGATAAAGCACGAGATGCGCTCAAAGCAGAGAGCCAGGGAGTATTTCCTGCTGGGACAGCTGCTGGCAGCGCAGGGACAGCGCGAGCAGGCGTATGAGGCGTTTCGCAAGACCGTGAGCCAGAACCCGCCATATATCCTCGATTTCAACGCGCGTATAGCCATGACAGAGGTGATGGCACAGGGACAGGCAAAGAAGATGATTAGCCGTCTGAGGAGAATGGCGCGCAATGATAATAACAAGGATTATCTGGACCAGGTGTATTATGCCATAGGAAACATATACTTGGCAGAGAAAGACACGGCCAACGCCATATCGGCATACGAGAAGGGTAATGAGAAGGCTACACGCTCGGGCGTGGAGAAGGGTGTCTTGCTGCTGCATCTGGGCGACCTCTACTGGGCAAGGGAACAGTATGGCGACGCGCAACGCTGCTACGGCGAGGCGATAGGACTGCTGGACAAGGACAGGCCGGACTATGAAGAGTTGTCACGACGCTCGAAGATACTCGATGAACTGGCACCCTACACGGAGTCCATACACCTGCAGGACTCGCTGCAGGCACTGGGACGCATGAGCGAACCCGACCGTAATGCCGCCATAGACCGCGTGATAGAGGCACTGAAGAAGAAGGAGAAGGAGGAGGAAGCCAAGGCCGCCGAGGACGCCATATCGCAGGCGCAGCAGAAGTATGCGCCGCAACAGCAGCAGAACAGACCGGCACCCGTGACACCGAAAATGCAGCAGCCGGGCTCTACGACATGGTATTTCTACAGTCCGCAGGCGGTAAACCAGGGTAAGCAGACGTTCCAGAGACTGTGGGGACGACGCGAGAACGTGGATGACTGGCAGAGAAATAACAAGACCGTAGTGGCAGGAGCTGCGGGAGATGCGGAAGAAATGGAGCTGACGGAGGCTCAGCGGGACTCAATAGCACAGGCAGAGGAACTGATGGCCAAGGAGGAGGAGAGGCTTGATTCCGCCGTCAATGACCCGCACAAACGGGAGTATTACATTGCACAGATACCGTTCACGGAAGAGCAGATAGCGGCAAGCAACGATATAATAAAGGATGCGCTGCTGCACTCGGCGATAATTTTTAAGGACAAACTGGACAACCTGCCGCTGAGCAAGAAGGCTTTTGACAGGCTGATGATTGAGTTCCCGGAGTTTGAACCGAAGGACGAGGTGTATTATCACCTGTTCCTGCTGCACTCGCGAAGGGGCGAGACGGCAGAGGCACAGGCATACGTCGATAGCCTCGCGGCACAGTATCCGGAGTCGAAACTCACGACTCTGCTTACGGATCAGTACTTCGTGGAGAATGCCGTGTATGGCAAACAGATAGAGGATTCCATCTACGGAGCGACATACGAGGCCTTCAAGGCAGACCGCAGCACAGAGGTATATCGCAACAATGAGCTCTCTGCCTCACGCTTCCCGTTGGGTGATAACAGGGACCGCTTTATATTCCTTGACGGTATGACACGCCTGAACAACGGTGACCCTGACTCGTGTGTGAGGGCGATGGAGAGGATTGTGAAGGAGTATCCGAAGAGTGTTGTCAGCGAAATGGCCGGCATGATAGTCAACGGAGTGAAGGAAGGCAGGCGGTTAAGGGGCACTAAATTCGATTTAACGGGCGTATGGGACCGCCGAACGATGGTGATGGAGAACCGTGACACCACCGATGCGCAAAGGCTCTCAGACGAGAGAAATGCCAATTTCCTGTTCATATTTGCATATCCGCCTGACTCTATAGACGAGAATAAGTTGCTCTTCCAGGTGGCACGCTTTAACTTTACGAACTTCCTGGGACGCGCCTTTGACATGACGATAGAGGATGCGGCGGGCCTGCATCACCTCACAATCAGCGGCTTCAGAAACTATGATGAGGCACGCCAGTACTCGCTCATACTGCTGCAACAGGAAGGCGTGAGGACTGCTATGGGCAAGGCAAGGCCGATAGTGATATCGGAAGATAACCTGCAGATGCTCGGCACGAGGTATAGCTACAACGAGTATGACGAGTTCTTTGACGAACACTTCTCTTCTCTGAAGGTGCTGAGACCGGAGATGCTGTATGAGCCGGACATAGTGACGGAGGCAGAACAGGATGCCAAGAGACCGTCGGCAAGGGCCGCTACAGACGAGCGCGAGGCTGAACGCCGCGCCATGAAGGGCGAGGATGACCCCGTGACACCGGCTCTGCCTACGGAGGAAGTGGCTCCCGGTGGCGCTATGCCAACCACGCCAAAGTCTGAAGAAGAGGCTGAAATAGAGGAAGAAACAACCATTCCGATAGCCATAGACATCCCTGAGACACCAGAAACCCCAGCCGCAGAGCCCGCTGAGACAACTATCCCGGAAACTCCGGAAGCTCTGGAAACCCCGGCTAATCCGGCTGAGATTACCATCCCGGTAGCTCCGGAATCTCCGGAAACCCCGGCTAATCCTGCTGAGACAACCATCCCGGAAACTCCGGAAGCTCCGGAAACTCCGGATAATCCGGCAGAGATTACCATCCCGGTAACTCCGGAATCTCCGGAAACTCCGGATAATCCGGCAGAGATTACCATCCCAGTAACTCCGGAATCTCCGGAAACTCAGGAGAACCCTGCAGAGATTACCATCCCGGTAACTCCGGAATCTCC
>DEKQ01000019.1:11004-11210 GCA_002353975.1 Prevotellaceae bacterium UBA2718 | reverse complement strand
AGATTATCGTTGAGGACGAAAAACCCTCTACGGACGCCCTGGAGGATGAGTACTATGAGCTTGACGGCTTCTGATACGCCCACAGTGTGCCCCTGTCTGCACTCATTGAGCCCCTTGCCAACACTCATCGAGCACCGATGGCACAGTTGTTGCAATAGTGATAAACAACAGAATTAGTTATAATAGTATTAACCTACGGCGGGAAG
>DEKQ01000019.1:9313-10956 GCA_002353975.1 Prevotellaceae bacterium UBA2718 | reverse complement strand
GAAGTAACAATCACAAGTGAGAACTTTGCTTCTCTGAAGGGCGGCGATTTGCCTCTCGTAGTAGATTTCTGGGCAGAGTGGTGCGGACCATGTAAGATGGTTTCGCCAATCATTTCTCAGCTGGCTGAGGAGTATGACGGACGCATGGTAGTGGGCAAATGCAATGTAGAGGAGTGTGAGGAGATTGCCGCAGAGTACGGCATCCGCAATATCCCTACAATCCTGTTCTTCAAGAACGGACAGCTGGCCGACAAGTTCGTAGGCGCTGCAAGCAAGGCAAAGCTTCAGGAAAAGTTTGAGGCTAACCTGTAATCAGGGCTGAAAAAACGCGAAAAAAACCGGCTTTTAGCCTGTAATCAGGTCTGAAAAGTGATTTAATGCGGCAGCAATGCCGTCATCGTTATTCGAGGAGGTGATATAGTCTGCATGGGCTTTCACCTCCTCTTCTGCGTTCTGCATGGCCACTCCGATGCCCGCATAGCGCAGCATTCCGATGTCGTTGAATGAGTCTCCACACGCCATGAGTTCCTCTCTCTGAAGGCCTAAAAGCGGCAAAAGCGCCTCTAATGCGAGGCCTTTGTCTATCCGTGGAGGCAGACACTCTATAAAATAAGGTGTGGAATGCAGTATGTTCATCCTGCCTTCAAAGGCCTGTTGCAGTGTCGGCTCCCATTGTCTGACGGTCTCCGGCGGGCCTACCATGAGGCATTTGTTGATGGGGTGGGGCGCATCGGTAGCGAAATTATCTACCTTCATGGCCTCCATCTTGTTGTTACGGCACGATATTCGCACGTATTGGTTGTCCGGTTGCTCGGTGTAGATGTGGCTGTCGTGGTATGTCATCAGTGTCAGTCCGGTCTTTCGCTGCCACTCTTGCAGCTCCGGAAGCACTGTGCCGTCCAGTTTTTGTTCCACTAATACACGCCCTGTGGCGCACTCTTCTACGTGTGCGCCGTTGTAGCAGATGAGCAATCCGCCGTATTCAGACAGTCGCAGCTGCTCTGCCAGGGGGCGCATGCCGTAGGGAGGTCGCCCCGAGGCAAGACAAAGCCTCACACCGTGACGCTGTGCCTGCATGAGGCTGTGCATGGTGTGAGGCGTTATAATCTTCTCGTCGTTAGTCAGTGTACCGTCGAGGTCTAATGCGATGAGGCGTATCATAAGTCGTTTTTCACATCCCGTTCCGGCTGCTTTGTAACCGTTATAAGGAATGTCGTAGAGCCCGAAATGGGGTGGGGGACTTACTTGAGGCTGAGGATAGCCTTGGCATTCTCGTTATTGGGGTCTATCTCAATAACCTTTGTTGCAACCTCCTTAGCCTTCTCCATATCGTCTGCTACGTGTACATAGTAGGCTGTAGCAGCGTTGTATGCGTTGATAAGCATCTTGGTCTCGCCTGCAGAGCGGTCGCTCTTGGCTGCCATAATCTTAGCAAACTCAATGTAGTGTGGGCCTGCAAGCTTCAGCTGAGCCTTCTGGTCGATGGCGAGTGAGAATGGCATCTGGGCACGCTTGTTGGCTACGTATGCTGCGTTGTCAGGATATTTCTGACCCAGAGCAGCGTAGAGAGCGTCGGCTTTCTCGTAGGATGCCTGCTTCTGTGCGGCTGGAGTCTTGTCGTCTGACAGCTGGTCAGCGTAGAG
>DEKQ01000019.1:1293-9212 GCA_002353975.1 Prevotellaceae bacterium UBA2718 | reverse complement strand
ACCTTCTTGTAGCAGTCAGAAATCTTCTTGTTGACCTCCAGTTTCTCGTCTGCCTTCACGTTGTCGGCCTGCAGCATCTGCTCGTAGATGCCGATAGCCTCCTGATATTTGTCGGCTCCCTCAAGTGCACGGCCATAGTAACCATAGTCGAATGAAGAGATTTTTGCAGAGTCAGAGGCGGTGAAAAGCCTTTCGCCGGCAGCGATGGCAGCTGCAAAGTCCTTCTTCTCGGTGTTGTTGAACATCATCAGACGGTTGAAGCTGGCGTTGCGTGGGAACTTGCTGTGACCCTGTGTGGCGATGCTGAGTGACTTGTCAAAGTTCTGAGAGAGGAACAGGTTAGTCGCATAGTCAGAAATCTGATAGTCCTTCATATCGCTGATGCTTACCTTGTCATAGTATTGTATGGCGAGGTCCATCTTGCCTGCATCAGAGTAAATCTCTGCTGCGATGAGGTCAACGGGATAGTCCGGGCGCTGCTGACGCAGTGCTTCCAATGCGTTTACGGCATCCTGAGGAGACGCCTTACTCATCATCTGGGCATAGCGACGGTAGCCGTTAGGGTTCTTTGGGTCGGCATACATAGCCTGCTGGAACTGTGTGGCAGCCTCGCCGGCATCGTCTAAAGCCACGGCAATGTTGCCCGCAAGGATGAAGCCCTCAGCTGACTTGCTGTTGGCTTTTACTGCCATAGCAGCGTATTTCTTAGCGTTCTCGTAGTCTTTCTCTGCGAGATAAGCCTTACCGACACTTGCCAACTTAGCAGCATCCTTCTTGAATTCCTTTGCGAGGGAAGAAACTTGCTTGTGCTTATCCTCTGCACCGCTCTTGAGAATAGCGATGACCTGTTCCTTTACCTCGTCCTTTTCTACTTGTGCAATGGCTGGAGCAGCGATGACTGTCATCAGTGCTCCGAGTAAAATGTGCTTGATTTTCATATTGAAATAGTTTGTTTTCCTGTTAGGTTTGTTCTTTTATTGAGGGATAGATACTCTGTGTTTCTTAGGCTTTCCGTATGTTTCGGATGATTCGTTGTTATCGGTTTCCTTTATACCTTAGACGTTTCAGAGTCGCTATCGTTTCATTCTGTTTAATCTGTCACGTGTACGCTGCGCACTGTCAGGTTGCCGTAGGCGGGCAGCAGACCTGCCTTCAGTATTATCATCTGCCCCTTGTCTTGCGAGATGATGAAGTTCTTGAAGCCTGTAGGCAGTCCCATGTGAGTGTCGTTGAGCAGTATGTATAGCGTCCTCACCAATGGATAGTTGCCGTTATAGAAGTAGTATTGGTATGGCTTCCACGAGTTCTGCACGTTCGCCACATCAAGGTTTGTCACTGCCATCGGGCGTATTTCCTTCCTGAATGTGAGGTTTGTGGAGTCGCGTTTGTCGTTCAGCCAGTTGCTTCCTATGATGCCGATGGCGTTAGGATCCTGCTCCACTGCCTCCACCACCTGTGCCGTTGAATCTACGGCATAGACGTTTGGCGACGTTATGGGCTTGCCTCCCAGTATGCTGTCTTCCACATAGTGAACCGTGGCAGAGCGCTTATTATCGAATACAACGGTGATTTCTCCGCGTTTTGAGTTGGGGTATATCTGGTCCCAGCGGGTCACTTCGCCGGTCAGTATGCGTCTTATATCTTTCACACTGATGCAAGAGTCAGTGTTCTGTTTGTTCTGTATCAATGCCAGACCATCGTATGCAAATTTGATGCTCAGCGGGAATTGCTTGCGGTCTTTCAGACTCTGCAGCTCTTCTGGTTTGAAATCGCGTGATGTGATGGCCATCCACACGGAGTCTTGCAGCAGCAGATTGATTGCCTCTGACTCGCTGGTGTATATCGGTGTGAGGTGGGCATCGGGGTAGGTGTGCTCAAAGACGTCACGCTCCTCGTCTATGATGGGACTAAAACTTTCGTCAGAGGCGAATGAAATCGCCCCTGACGAATAAGTGTCGGTCCTACCGCTTTTATTCTCGCTCATGCAAGAATAAAAGCCGGTAGTGAGTATTAATCCTACTATAAGGTAAGATATCTTTTTTGTCATTACGTAATTAAGTTATTACTGCTTTTGGAATTAGTGCTTACTGCAGGCGGAATGTCACAGGCAGTGTATATTTCACACGCACTGCAGAACCGTTCTGCTTACCAGGAATCCACTTCGGCATGCTTGAAACGACGCGCATGGCCTCCTTGTCGAGTGACGGGTCAACGGACTTCGCGATGCGAACATCAGTGATAGAACCGTCTCTCTCAACGACGAAGGTACAGATAACACGTCCCTGGATGCCGTTCTCCTCAGCAATAACAGGATACTTGATGTGTGATGAGAGGTACTGCATGAGGGCTCCGTTACCGCCAGGATAAGATGGCATCTGCTCAACTACGTCGAACACTTTGTTCTCTTCTTCCTTTGGCTTCACAGGCTCTGTGGCGATTACCTCCTTAGCCTTCAGCACTTCTCCTGACTCATCGTTACCCTTTACGTCAAAGGTACCGATGGCAGCCTTAGAGCTCATGAGCTCGTCCTGAGTCTTCAGCTCGTCCTCGGGCTTCACCTCGTCATCCTTCTTGATGACAGGAGCGGTGAACTTCACGGAGCTCTTTACCTTCTCCACTACGCGCTGCACCTGTTCCTGCTTCACTACTTCTTTACGTTCAACCTTGGCTTCCTTCTTCTGCTCCAGGGCAGAGAGCTCGGTCACCTGGTCCATTGCTGCTCTTCTTGCTGCTGCCTCATCTGCGATGTTCTTCAGTGTGAGACCAATCTGACATGCGATAGCGAGCAAGATAACAGACAGAATAGCTATTACGTTACGGCGGCCTGTACTCTTTCTCAGCACGTAGGCACCGTAATTCTGGTTACGGTTCTCGAACACCATGTCGACCCATGAACCAGATATAAGATCTATTTTTGCCATTGTTTGTTACTTTTTTAATTGTTAGAGTGTCCTTTTCCTTTGCGCCTCGGGGCTTGCGTCCCTTTAGCTGTGTCAGCGATTACTGAATGTTGCGCTCCTTCAGGAGCTTCTTGTCGTCATCGTTGATCTTGTCAAGGACATACTTACCAATGCTGCATATCTGCATCTCATCGAGAGCATCAACCACGTTCTTATAGGTTGACTTGTCGGTAGCCTTAATGATGATGGTCATTGTCTGGATCTTTCCTGACGGCAGGTCACCGGCCTTAATCTTTGACAGCTCCTTGGAATATACGGAGTCTGCCAGCTGATCTTTCTTCTGGTCCAGCTCTGCCTTCGCCTTCATCACCTGCAATACGGGCTGCGTGTTGTCCTCTGTCACGTGGGTCTGGAGCACCTTACGTATGCCGTTCTTGCCCCATGTCGTCTCTTTCAGACATGTCGGGTCGTCATACTTGGGCAGTCCCTCTACGTAATAGATTTTGTTGTTGCTCGCAACGTAGATGGTGATGGTGTAGGAAGCCTTTGTCACTGACTTATCCTCATCCTGCATGTTCTTGTCGTTAGACGGCATACTCAGCTCCATTGACTGAGGCTTTGCCAGAGAAGTACAGAGCATGAAGAACGTGATAAGAAGCATCATCATATCAACCATAGGCGTGAAGTCCACGCGTACGTTTATTTTCTTTTGCTTGCTTTCTTTCTTTGCCATTGCTTAGTCCTCCCCTGTCTTTAAGGATGTGATAAGGTAGTAACGGTTCTGATCCATGTCCTGCAACTCAGACATCACTTTCTTGATCTTCTCGTATGGAGTGTCTGAATCAGCCTTGATAGCAATCTTGATCTCATCAGTGTTCTCAACTACAGACGTTACCCACTCCTGGAACTGGCTCTTCTTCTCGCCTGTCTCCGTAGAGTCTGTCGGGATGCCGGCCTTGTCGCCTGTGATAGCTTCTGTCATCTTGTCGTTAGGCAAGTTGAGGTATTGCTTCAGCAGTGCCAGGTCCATGCCCCACATTGGGTCTGTCTGGAATTTCTTCATCTCCTGGGCAGTCAGTCCGAGGTTGAATTTGCTATCCATGTCCTGAATAACAGTCATCACGTCGTTCTGGTTGTCCATGCTCATAAACACCTTGCCGTTTTTATCGACAACGATGTTCAGGACGTTCATCTCTGGAATCTTGACCTCCGAGACAGACATTGGCTGGTTTACCTTCACCGGCTCATTCTTCACGAACGTAGAAGTCAACATGAAGAAGGTCAGCAAAAGCACCATCACGTCTGACATAGGTGTCATGTCAATCCAGACGTCGCTTTTCTTAATTTTTAGCTTACCCATAAACGAATAAAAATTAAAGGGTTAGTAAAAATTAAGCTTCTGGGTGCTTGTCTTCGTATGTGTGTGCGATGGTGTAACCAATCTCGTCCATTGCAAAGGTCAGCTTGTCAATCCTGTTGGTGAAGTAGTTATATGCAACTACTGATACCCAAGATGTTGCGATACCTGATGCAGTGTTCACAAGGGCCTCAGAGATACCGGTAGAAAGTGCCATTGAGTCGGCGCCGCCACCAGCTGCCAGAGCTGCGAACGAACGTATCATACCAAGCACGGTTCCGAACAGAGCGGTAAGTGTACCCAGTGTTACGATGGTAGCGATGATTGGAAGGTTCATCGTCATGGTAGGCATCTCCAGTGCTGTTGCCTCTTCGTGGGCGTTCTGGATGGTTGCCACCTTCTCTTTCAGCTTGATAGGAGCTGACTCCATCTCGCGATAAGACTTCAGGTCGGCCAGTACTACGTTGGCTACAGAACCACCCTGCTTGTTGCAGAGGTCTTCTGCCTTGGCGATGTCACCGTCCTTGAGAGCCTTCTTTACGTTCTCGGTGAACTTTGTTACGTTGCCCTTACCGGCGCAAGCTGAGATAGCGAGTACGCGCTCTACTGACATTGCGATAACGGTGCAGAGGAGGCCGAGGATGATTGGCACAACCCATCCGCCTTTATAGACGGTACCGAGCATGTTCAGAGGATGTCCTTCTGGGTCGCCGTTAGCGAAGTTTGCGGGATTACCGAGGAAGAACAGATAGAAACAAACACCTACGGCGAAGGCGAAGATGATAATGATGATTGCATGTCTTACACCCTGGAAGCCCTGAGACTTCTTCTTAGGTGTGGCTGTTTTTTGTGTAGCTGCCATAATTGTTTTTAAGTTAGATGAATATTAAATAAGTTAGTTAAAAATATAAATTTCAGCGTAGTTCGTTCGGTTAACGGGCACAAATTGTCCCAATAGATTTCAGCAGGCAAAGTTAGCAAAAATCATTGAACTATGAGCGGCTTTAAGGACTTTTAACAAAAATAGTCGCTTTTTTCTCCGTTTTCGGGGTGTTCCTTTGTCTTTCTAATGTCCATTTGCCCGTTTTCCGGGTGTATTTGCCCGTCATTCCGGTGTGTTTGTGCACCTTGTTATATATATACGCGCGGGAGGATACGTCTGTCTTGCAGTATCCTCTCGCGCGTATTGTGTCAGCGTCTTACTTCAGCCTTGCGCAGCATTCCTTGATGCGTCGCATTGCCTCGCGTATGTTTTCGTCGCTTGTGGCGTAGCTCATTCTGAAGCATTCGGGGTCTCCGAAGGCGTCACCGCCCACTGTTGCCACGTGTCCTACCTCGAGCAGGTACATAGCGAAGTCGTTGGTGTCCTTGATGGTGCGCTCGCCGTCGCTCTTTCCCAGATAGCTCTTGCACTTCGGGAACACGTAGAATGCTCCGTCGGGCACGTTCACTTCCAGTCCCGGCACCTCTCTCACGAGGCTCACTATCAGGTCGCGGCGTCTCTCAAATGCCTGTCGCATCTCCTCCACGCAGTCCTGCGATGCGAGGTATGCGGCTGCTGCGGCCTTCTGCGATACTGAGCATGGGCCTGACGTGTATTGTCCCTGCAGCTTGTTACAGCCTTTCACAATCCACTCCGGTGCTGCCATATATCCTATGCGCCAGCCCGTCATGGCGTATGCCTTGCTCACGCCGTTGATGATGATGCTCTGCTCCTTCATGCCGGGGAACTGTGCTATGGACTCGTGCTTGCCCACATAGTTGATGTGCTCGTATATCTCGTCGGCCAGCACATACACCTCCGGGTGCTTCAGCAGCACTTCGCTGAGTGCCTTCAGCTCGTCCTTGCTATACACGGAGCCGGTCGGATTGCTTGGCGAACAGAGGATGAGCATACGTGTCTTGGGCGTGATGGCTGCCTCCAGCTGTGCGGGTGTAATCTTGAAGTTCTGGTCAAAGCCTGCTGGGAT
The DNA here is from genome assembly GCA_002353975.1 of Prevotellaceae bacterium UBA2718. GTDB lineage: Bacteria > Bacteroidota > Bacteroidia > Bacteroidales > Bacteroidaceae > Prevotella. Next base: position 2,985 of record DEKQ01000019.1, on the reverse strand, counting down.
GTGCACCGGTGTGCCTCCTGCCAGCAGCACCATCTGCGGGTAGCTCACCCAGTATGGGGTGGGGACGATTACCTCGTCGCCGTCGTCCACCAGTGCCATCACGGCGTTGCAGACGGCCTGCTTCGCTCCGTTGCTCACCAGTATCTCGCTTGTGCTGTAGTCCAGCCCGTTCTCCTTCTTCAGCTTTGCCACGATAGCCTCGCGCAGGTCGGCATAGCCCGGCACGGGAGAGTACTTTGACCAGTTCTCGTCTATGGCCTGCTTGGCTGATGTCTTGATATGGTCTGGGGTGTTAAAGTCCGGCTCGCCGACGCTCAGGTTGATGACGTCGATGCCCTGAGCCTTCATCTCGCTGCTCTTCTGCGACATGGCGAGCGTTGCAGAGGGGGCCAGTCTGTTCAGTCTGTTTGATAAGTGTCCCATTGCTTTTTTGTCTTGTTCTGTATGATGTTTTTTGTATTTCTGCTGCAAAATTACTAAAATTATTGCAATAACGGAACATTTCAGCACATTTTTTTGTCACTTTCACATTTCCGTTATCCTCTTTATCATCATGTCGTTGAGGTGTCTTATCTGCTTTGTGTCCTTGTAGAGCCTCATTCTGAAGCGCCACATCCTGAGGTACAGCACTATTCCGACGGGCACTATTATGGCCGCCACGATGTTCATCCATCGGTGGTCGAAGGGCCGCGTGTGGGCTTTCTCAGATATGATGGGGTACCTGTTGATGTACGACAGCACGTACTTGTCGCGTGTGTTGCCCAGGTCTTCCAGTATGCTCTCCATCTCTGCCGCTATCTTCTCCACGTCGTGGTCGGGCTGATATACGAAGAACACCTTTATCGGGTTAGGCAGCCTCTTCAGGTGGTGCGAGTGCGAGTATGCCCTCAGGGCGTCCGTCAGGGCGTTCAGTCTCAGTATGTCGCGCTGGTAGTCCGGGTCGTTGATTATCACCTCCTTGCCATCTACGTGTCGCTTCAGCCTCATGCCCAGCAGCTTCATGAAGAATGTCCTGTAGGCATCCATGTTGAATACCACTGAGTCTTTGTTCGCCTTATAGGTCACGAAGACCGCCAGCGGTATGAGCACCGACGGTGCCAGGCCCTTTCCGAAGGCTATGGACCACGATGCCTGCTTCGCCATTCGGTAGCCGCTGTTGTCTAATATATAGAAGAGGATGAACACCAGTACCGCCACGATGACGGGCACTCCCAGTCCGCCTTTGCGTATGATGGCACCCAGCGGCGCACCGATAAAGAAGAATATGAGGCACGTCAGCGACAGTGTTATCTTGTTGAGTATCTCAATCTTATACTCTCTCTCCATCCTGTTCACGTCCTCGGCCAGGTATCCTGCAAACTCCAGGTCCATCGACGCGCCGTTCAACCTCATCTTTATCCTTTGCAGCATCTCCTGCTGTCTGTCCGGCGGCAGGCGCATGTATGTGCTGTCGATGTCGTTCTTCTTCTCTCTCGCAGCCTTCACGGCCATCACGGAGTCGCGCTTCGAGATCTTCGGGGTGGGGAAGAAGGCCCACTTCAGCCTCTCCGCCACGCTGTGCCCCGCGCTGTCGCCCACGGCGTGCAGCGAGTCTATGCGGTATGCTAACTCGCTAATACTCATGGATGTGGCCTGCCTTGCTATGCCCGATGACTCTGCCATGTTAAAGCCGTTGTCAAAGTCCAGCAGTAT
>DEKQ01000019.1:455-1174 GCA_002353975.1 Prevotellaceae bacterium UBA2718 | reverse complement strand
CGCTCTTCCGTTGACTGCAGGCGTCCTGAGTCGGCCAGGATGATGGCGGCATCCTCATAGCTCTGCGTCATCCTGTATATCATGATGCCGTAGAGCATACCCGTCTCCAGGTCTTTGTGCTGCACGTAGAGGTTGCAGTTCGGTATGCCGGAATAGAATATCTCCTCCGGTATCTCCAGCTCGGGGCTCTTCTGCTTCATGCTGAGGAGCAGCTGCTTCAGGTTCACGTTGGCCTGCGGGCCTATGTTGTTCTGGAAGTAGAACGATGCTAATGCTATGCATGCCGTGGCTACTATCAGCGCCCTCATGGCCTTGAGCAGCGATATGCCCGATGCCTTGATGGCTGTCAGCTCGCTGCTCTCGCCCAGGTTGCCCATGGTGATGAGCGAAGCCAGCAGCACCGCCAGCGGCAGCGCCGTAGGCACCAGCATCAGTGCCATATACCAGAAGAACTGCGCCAGCACCTCCAGTGACAGACCCTTGCCTATCAGGTCCGCCACATACTTCCACAGGAACTGCATCATCAGCACAAACAGACTGATGAAGAACGTCCCCGCGAACAGCGCCAGAAACTGCCGCAGCATGAATATGTCAAGCTTCTTTATCAAATTATCAAACTAACGCGGTTGGAAAGAAATTATTGCGCATAGGGCTTTGTAGAAAGAAATTATGCGGTTTGGGTTTTAAGAAAGAAATTAACGTAATTACCATAATTTTTT
>DEKQ01000019.1:0-366 GCA_002353975.1 Prevotellaceae bacterium UBA2718 | reverse complement strand
ACTCCGCATGGCTAATTACGTTAATTATGTTAATTTCTTTCCCTTCCTTCTCATTCTTCTTTTCTGTCAATTTTCCGCGGTTTCATCGGTGTTTTCGGCCTTATTTATGTCTGTTGGCCCGTTGCTCGCGGTACTTCGCTTTCTGCTTTGCCGAGCCGCTGCCGTGTGCACCGGTGATGTACTTTTTCTTCTTTGCCTTCGTCTTCACCTTGCCCTCGGCGGGGTTCTTCCTCTCCCCGCCGCGGCCAAAGTTGATGCCGTTCATTAGGATGTCGTCAAAGTCACTCATTGTTGTTGCGTTTTTTTTTCCGGCGGTTCCGGCGGTTCCGGCAGTTCCGGCTATTCCGGAGATTCCGGGTTATCCGG
>DEKQ01000086.1:18452-18604 GCA_002353975.1 Prevotellaceae bacterium UBA2718 | reverse complement strand
TCTTTCTGGCCGGCACCGTTCACAATGGTGGTATCGTCCTTCGAAACAGTCACCTTCTCAGCAGTACCCATCATTTCAATGGTAGCCTGTTCGAGCTTCAGACCCTTCTCTTCGGAGATTACGACACCTCCGGTAAGGATGGCGATGTCTTC
>DEKQ01000086.1:17991-18389 GCA_002353975.1 Prevotellaceae bacterium UBA2718 | reverse complement strand
ATCTTCAGGCCGCCACGCAGACGGTTGACAACGAGTGTTGTCAGAGCCTCAGAATCTACATCCTCAGCAATGATAAGGAGTCCGCGTCCGCTCTCTGCTGCGGGCTGCAGGATAGGCAGGAGGTCCTTGAGGTTAGAGATCTTCTTGTCGTAGATGAGGATGTATGGGTTCTCCATGACACACTCAAGCTTCTCCGTATCGGTAACGAAGTATCCTGAGAGGTAGCCACGGTCAAACTGCATACCCTCTACGAGGCCGATGGAGGTGTCGCGAGACTTGCTCTCCTCGATGGTGATTACGCCATCCTTGCTCACCTTGCGCATAGCGTCAGCAAGGAGTTTGCCTATCTCAGGGTCATTGTTGGCAGACACGGTGGCAACCTGCTCAATCTTGTCATA
>DEKQ01000086.1:3619-17879 GCA_002353975.1 Prevotellaceae bacterium UBA2718 | reverse complement strand
GTGACATTCTTCAGACCCTCGGTGACGATGGCCTGAGTGAGGATTGTTGCGGTTGTTGTGCCGTCGCCTGCATCGTCGCCCGTCTTAGAGGCTACGCTCTTTACGAGCTGTGCGCCAGTGTTCTCAAACTTATCCTCCAGTTCAATCTCTTTTGCTACGGTAACACCGTCCTTGGTAATCTGTGGTGCGCCGAACTTCTTCTCCAGTACTACGTTACGGCCTTTAGGGCCAAGCGTTACTTTTACGGCATTGGCCAGCTGGTCAACGCCATTCTTCAGGGCTTCGCGAGCCTCAGTATTGAATTTGATTTCTTTTGCCATGATTTTCAATTTTTTTTAAGGAGTTAAGTAGTTCTTGCTTAGGCAAGCGTCACTGCGTGCCGAGCGAAGGAGTCAAGACATTAGTACTGTTATCTGCTAAGTCTTTTCCAAAAAATAGTCAAACAATGAGTTGCCTTGTATTGTCTTAACTTCTTAACTTCTTAACTACTTAACTACTATTATTTTATTATTGCAATAACGTCTGACTGACGCATTACGAGATATTTCTCTCCTTCGAACTCTACCTCCTGTCCGGAGTACTTGCCGTAGAGCACGTTGTCACCTGCCTTGAGGATCATCTCCTCGTCTTTTGTTCCGTTGCCAGTGGCTACGACGCTACCCTGAAGTGGTTTCTCCTTGGCGGTATCGGGAATGATGATACCACCGATTTTCTCTTCTGCCGGTGCGGGTTTGATGAGCACGCGGTCTGCTAATGGTTGAATGTTCATAGTTCTAATAAAGTGTTTTAAGTTGTGTAAGTTTTAATCGAATGTCGTTGGACGGTCCCTTTTGTCAGGTTATCCGTTTGTCATACATTAAACAAAATGCGTGCCAACTTTCTGCACTTTACCATCCCAAGTCACGCCAACCGACCTTGTTGCACCATTCGTAGTCATACATATAGGTATTGGCAAGCAGCTCGGTACTGCCGTGATATGCAGCAGAATAATCATACCCATAGCGAGGAGTTATCATGCTCAGTCCGCCATAGGTCTCTTCGTTTACGGTGAATGCGTTAAAGTCTATTCCAAGATTTGTGGTCCATTTGCTTGCCATCTTCTTTGCTATCACCGCCTTAGCCAGGTATTCTTTCCATACTTGGAAGGTTGCCTCTGACAGTGTGCCGTCCTCCACATGGTTAAGGAATACGTTCTGCATATCGTGCAGGAAAGGATTGTGTATGTTTGCATAGTAGATAGCCCCTTGAAACCTCAAATCCGTAGTCTTGTCGTCGTTGATGTTTGACTTTATTTCGTACAGTACATTGCGCGTGGCAGTCAACAGCCCCTCCAATGCATCCGTAGCTATGACAGACGCACACAGTGTCATTTTGTCATTATAGAAAATCAGTCGTGAAGGGTCTTTGTCAAAATCGTAAGACAATAGTGGGACCACCTCTCTGTAGTTTGCTCCTTCTGCTATTACCTCAGACAGGGGTGAGGAAATGTATTTCGCATAGTTGCGCAGTTCATACACATTCTCCACAGTCTGCATGTTACAGCAATCGAAGAAGATAAACTCCTGCTGTATCGGTAAGCCCTCGGGAGTTTTCAGGTTGCTCAGCACGGCAGCCAGCGATGGAATGTTAATCCATATTTCGTTTCCGGAGTCTGGGGTATTATCTACTCCGTAGGCATACAGCCGGTGTATGTCCGTCTGCACCGTGTCCCTCATCTGGCGTGAGCCGTTGCCGTGTCCTGCGAAGATAGTGGCATACTCTTCTGCCGGATACTTGTTGATAATCCATTGCATTATGTTGAGCATGCTGTCTGGTGTGGTCACATAGAAATCATTGTCCCATTTGCGCACTGTCGTAGCTGTCCCATTAGCTATTTTTGCAACAAACGGTTTATGTTCGTCCATGTCGTTCACCACGATTAGGTTTACGTCATTTGACAGTCTGGTCGATCCGGCTATCATTTCGTTATAGTCGCTGTTCAATGAATCTGCCAGATTATTGTCTCCTGACATATATACTATGACGGTGCGCATGGCGGGCTGTGGCGGCACATCATCGTCTGACGAACATGCTGTCAATGCAATGCACAGGGTAAGGAGATAGAATATTTTTTTCATTATATATGTGTTGTTGTCAATCGTTTATGGTTCCGCAATAAGGGCATTTTCCTTTTGTCCGCAATCGCTTTCCGCAGTTGCCGCACATGTATTGTTCGTGTGGATGTCTCTGATAGGTTGTCACGGCATAGTAGCAGTATGCTACGAGTAGTGGATATCCCACCCAATAGAGTGTGCTGATGGAGAAAACGATGTATAGTACANNATGGAGAATACTATATACAGCACGGCGCACACTCCCGCCAGTCCAAGAAGGTACATCAGTGCATCTTCCAACGGCAGCAAGTGTCGTGTCTCTTCTACCACGGCTATGCTCACTATCAGCATTGCCCACACGGATATGATGAACATTGCCAGGATTGGCGGCATGGTGAATGGGTTGAGCGAAGGATGGTAGTAGAAGTGTCTCCATATATCGGCTCCGAATAGTTGCAATGAAGCATAGAAGGTTGCTGCTGCTGCCACTATGATGCACAGCAGGGTGGGGTAGAACGATGGTATGTCACGGAAGTGCACCATTGGGGCGTTGCGTCTGTGTACGATTCGTGTCACGTATGCTACACCTATTAGCACCATTATTATTACAGCAATGAGGATGTGGCTGTCGCTGAAGAACATGATGAACTGCGAGATGGGGTCTGTCGGCACCACGGCAGGCAGCAGTTCCGTTTCGTGTATCCAGCCCAGGCGTCCCTGCTCGCTCACTAACTGCACCCACACGGAGTCGATGCTGTCTTGGGGTATGATACGAATGTCGCTTACCGCCAACTGCTGGTTGTGTGGTATGGTGAAGGTATCAGTTGCCAGTTGCGACACCTGTTCCTCCGGCTGCTGGGCTATGAGATGCAGGCTGTCATTGTGAACAATGAAGTTGTAGCCCACGCTATAGTGGTGGGTGGAGTAGAAGGATATGCTGTCACCGGCGATGGTGCTGTCCTGTTTGGCCAGTGCATCGTGCATATTGTCCTCTGTCTGCTGCTTGTCATTGTAACATGCAGAAAGGAGACAACTGAGTAGTATGATGAGATATTTCTTCAAATTCTTTCTTCCTCTTCTGTGAGTCTTACTGTCATTTCGCACCTTTTGCAGTCGAAATGCAGCGTGAATGTCTGTTTGTTGTTAATGCTCAGTGTCAGTGGTTCGCGCCACTCGTCGGTGTGCTTGCTCTTTAGGCAGTGACCTAATTCATGTCGCAGGCAGTACCTGCAGCGCATCAGCGTCTTGCCGCCATGCAGCTCAAAGGCATCGGAATCCTGCCCCTGTCGGCTATAGAAGTCCTTGGCTTCTTGGTTTGCGGCATTGTATAGCTCGGGTGAGTTGTAGAGAGGTTGTTGATGAATGTCAGTAGCTTCTCCCTGATGTGCTCTCGGCTTCTCTTCTTGTTTTACTGTTCCTGCCTGCTCCATTATGAGGCTTGTTGCTTCACGGCGCAGGTTTGACAGTATGCTGCTGGGCATGAATGGCAGTCCCTCGGCTATCTTAATGTCTGTGCATATATAGGGCGTATCGCCGAGTTTCTGCAATTGTTTGCGTATATTATCCTCCTGTGGTGAGCGCGGCTGCTGCATCTCAACGGTTGTGCTTGCCGTGCCACAGTGCCCATGTTCATCTGTGATAGTGAGGCAGACTGCCATTTTGTCGGTCTCATGTTCTGCATTACTGCCACATGGTCTCAGCTCCATCGTCACGTCAATCTTGCGCTGTGCAGAGGGCTTGCCAAGCAGGGTGACGAAAGCCTGGTTGTGGTTTCGGTACAGTCGCATCCCCCTTCTCAGCTCTGCGGGCATTGACAAGGGCAGCAAACGGTTTCCCTCGGCCTTGTTGACCCTGAAGCCTATCAGGCGATCATCAGCAAAGAAACACAGTCCGTCACCATTGCTGAACGCCTCTACCGATGAGACGATGAGGCTCCTGCCGCGTATATCCTTAACTGTGCCCACATACTCACCGATTGATTTCGGCGACAGTGGCGATGACATTGGCTTGCGGTCATCAGGCAGGGCGTTGACATCTGCGAAATAGGTTGTAAAGCCTCTGTTGAAGCTCTTCCTTATGTCAGGTGTGAATGTATATGTGCAACGTCCCATTGAGGCGCGCCGATACTTGTCTGGGTGTTGCTTGCAGAGGGCGTTGAGTCGTTCGCTGTAGGCTGCCGTCACGTTCTTCACATAGTCTGCCTCCTTCAGTCTTCCCTCAATCTTAAAGCTTGTCACCCCTGCATCAGCCAGTCGTCCAAGGTTCTCCAGCTGTGCCATGTCCCTGAGTGAGAGCAGGTGCTTGTCCTGCTCTATTACGTTACCGTCGGCATCGCGCAGCGTCATGGGCATACGGCACACCTGCGAGCACTCGCCTCTGTTGGCTGACCGCCCGAAGCAATAGTGTGAGGCATAGCATTGCCCCGAGTAACTCACACACAGTGCTCCGTGTACGAAGGCCTCCAGCTCCACATCGGGTACTGCCTGGTGTATGTCTCTTATCTCGCCTATACTCAGCTCACGTGCCAGCACCACGCGCTTAAATCCCTGCTCGGCCAGCCATCTCACTTTCTCTGTGCTGCGATTGTCGGTCTGTGTGGAGGCGTGCAGGGTGGGGCGGAAGTCGCTTTGCTCTTTGCGCAACAGTGTCAGCAGTCCCATGTCCTGTACCAACAGGGCATCCACGCCTGCATCGCTCAGTTCTCTGCATAGCGTGAGCGTGTCATCCATCTCCTCGTCATATATGATTGTATTCACCGTGGCATATACCTTAGCATCATATCTGTGAGCATAGCGACACAGTTTGGCGATGTCTTCCACGCTGTTACCTGCTGCGGCACGTGCTCCGTATTTCCTTGCACCGATATACACAGCGTCAGCACCATGGTCTATGGCACTGATACCGCATTCGAGGTTCTTGGCGGGAGAAAGAAGTTCTAACAGTCTCACAGGCAGATGTGGTTTATTTTGTGGTGTGGGAATTGATGGATGCCACCTTGCGTCGTATGATGATGACATTGAGCAGCGTAACGATGAGGAACAGCACGATACCCAAAAGCAAGGCATACAGTATAGAACCTCTGCCTATCTCCGGATAGAGCGCTGCTATGATGTCCACGTAGTAGTTTCTGATGAGCCACACCGCCACGATGGCTATGAGCAGCACCAGCAGGTTGAGACCTCCAGTGAGCAGCTGATAAGGCAGCGCCACTCGGGTAGAGCGATAGCCTATGAGCAGCAGGTTCTGAAGCTTCTCCGTATTCTTCTGCACGAGCAGGTAGATGCTCAGCATCAGTATGTAGAAACTCAGTGCGCTGATTATGATGCCTATCACCATTACCATGCTGACAATGAGGCGCAGAAAGTACGTGGTCTTCTCTGCATTCAGCTTGTCGCTGTCCATTTCCAATCCGTTCTTTTCAAAGTATGCCATCAGCGCTTTGTCTCCGGGGTTTGCCACCTCCATGAGCAGGCGTGTCGTGACGTTCTCACCTTCGGGTGCAAAGGTCTCGTTGCTCCATTTCATGAAGGCCTCTGGCACCAGTATGGATGTCATGGACGATGAGAATGCCACCACCTTTCCTTGGAATGTCTGTTCCTTGCCGTTGGCGTGGATGCGCAGCTGCAGGTCTATCATTCCCATCAGTCCGTCAGAAATCTGTGGCAGGGCGTGGCTGCGTGCAAAGCCGAAGTTATATATATTAATATAGGAACGCGGGAGGATGATGGGCACGATGTCGTCGCCGGCATTGTACCGCCAGTCCTTCATGTTGATGTCTATAAATTCGTCGGGGATGCTTTCAAAGAATATCTCCGAGCTGAATATCTGTGTTCCGCTGATGCTCATGTTGGCATGCGTCTTATAGTTGGCCGACATGAATGCTCCCGTCCTGCGCGTGAACGGCTGCTTCTCCAGCTCCGCTATATCCTTTGCTGAGAATGTGGAGGCGTTGCCTGACAGTGTGTTGCCTGTGCCGATGCGCTTTGTCACCATTATGGCGTTTGACTTCATGAACGAGTCGCCGTTGGTGAATATGGGTAGCACATCGTTATAGAACTGATAACCGGAGAGTACGATTATCATTCCCAGCAGGTTGGCAACGAAGAAGCCGGCAAACTGCCCTATGCTGATATGTTGTCTAAGTAGTTTCCAGAGTAGTGACATGATGTGTTTACGGGAATTCAGAGTTTCAGTATCTTGTCATATTTCAGGTCCATGTGCTTGCCTATGGATGTCACGATGACGCAGGCTTCCTTGCGCTTTGCTTCCTCCATCATCATCTCTGCCATCACTTGTGAGTTCCGGTCATCCAGATGGCTGATGGGTTCATCAACTATCAGAAAGTCAAACGGCTGTGCCAGCGCCCTCATCATTGCCACGCGCTGTTGCTGACCGAATGACATCTTGCCCATCTTTTCATCTACCTTGTCTTCTATGCCCAGTTTCTCAAACCACGTGCGTATCACGGTCTCGTCCGTATGTCCCGTCAGTTGGTTCTTTATCTGCACGTTCTCCATGGCGGTGAGTTCCGGAAACATGCGCAGTTCCTGAAAGAGCAGGCTGACGTGCTTCTGCCTGATTTCTGCCCACATGGAGGCATTGTATCCGCTCACGTCGCTGTCATCAAACCTTATGTGTCCGCTGTAGTCATTGCGGTAGCCTATGAGATAGCTGCAGAAGGTGCTCTTGCCTTTGCCTGAGTCGGCCTCCACGAGATACGTCTTGCCGCGCTCGAAGGTCACATGGCTCTGCCATATCTCTGAGTGCAGGTCGCCGATGCCGTCAAACACCTGCGGCGTCACGTTGTCAAGCTCAATCTTTCTTATTCTCTCCATTGTCATCCTTCATTTCTGGTTTCCTCAGGGTGAATACAATCTTCTTTACGCGGTTCACCCATGAGAGGAATGTCCCTGCCACAGCTCCGGCAACATTCTCCACATTCATTGCGATGACAAGCCGCTCGCCATCCTTCTCTGTGCCTTTAGGCAGGTTGAGGATATGTGGGTGTATGCCGGAGGTGTCATTGCTTTCGGTCATCTTCCCGCTGAAGAGAAACGCCATGTCGCCCTTGTTGCCCTTGATGCGGTCATAGCGGTGGGTGCTTATGAGCATAGAGCCGAGGGTCTTATCCCTGTTCAGCAGCTCCACGAACTGCTCTCCATCTACATTCATGAATATGCCTGCCAGCAGCGTGTCGGCAAACATCTTCTCCCAGTTGACGGTGATGGGTTGATATACCTCTGCCGCCTGTTTCAGCGCCTGGTCTATGTTGGGGTTGTATGAGAACATATCGCCTTTCATCATCAGCACGCTGTCCTCATATTCCACCTCAGCCCTCAGCATCACGTCGCTTGGGTCGGTGCCACGAGGCGCGCCAATCATAAATGCTGACACCAGCTGGTCCGGCAATGCCGATGCCTGGGCAATCATCTTCACCGGAGCATCCACGTCGCCCAGATATTTCCATAGGTCTGAGTTGCGAATGCCATCGTCGGCGCCCTGGTTTATCATGCTCCTCATGCGGTTCTGCATGTTCTCGCGTTCGGTGGCGCTGTTCACTATCGGACCCATCACCAGCATACGCTTATTGTCATAGCCCACCATCCATTTCTCTGAGGCTATGGCAAAGATTTCCTCGTCATTCTCTGTCAGCTCATCCATCACCCCGATGGTCTGCAGCCTCTGAAAGAAGTCCAATAGCTCATCGCGGTCATTCACAAAGATGCTGAGTCCGAACATACCGTCAATGGTCTCAAAGGCATACATGTCCTTTGTCAGGTCTATGCCTTTCAGGCTCTTCTTGTCCTTGTTGACAAACGGCAGGACCATTGTCTTTACTGGTGAGTCGTCGTCTATCAGCTTCATGGCGTTCATGGACAGCACTGCCTTGCTGTTGGCAGGCACAGAGTCAACGTAGTTACTATTTGTGCATCCTGTCAGCACAAACATCATTATGGCTGCAATCATTGTGCAGCAAGTGTATCTTAGGTATGACAATTTGTTTATTTGTTAATTAGTTAATTTGAAAAACCTCGCCAGCGTTGCTGCTACTGTGGCAGCCGTTTCGGTGCGCAGGCGTGATGGTCCTAACGAGGTGCTCCGGTATCCCTTGCTCATGGCGTACCTCACCTCCTCAACAGAGAAATCGCCTTCGGGTCCTATCAGTATCGTGATATCCTCGTCGGTGGTATTGTCTGTATTGTTGTTGCGTGCTTCGGCTGCAGCCTCTTTCAGCAGGGTTACCAGGTCTTCGCGCTCTATCTCGTTATAGCAATGGCAGATGTATTTCAGTCCACCTCGCTCACTGTCAATGAGTTGCTTGAAGGTGCACATCTCGTTCACCTGTGGCATCCACGCCTTGTGGCTTTGCTTCATTGCTGCCACCACCACCTTCTCTATGCGTTCCTTGCGCAGCTTGCGTCGCTCGGAGAAGCGGCACTCCGGGAATGACAGTTCGTCCACGCCTATCTCCGTCACTTTTTCTGCCATCCATTCCGTGCGTTCCATCATCTTTGTCGGTGCCATTGCTATGTGCAGGCGTCCCTTCCACGGGCGTTGCTGTGGCAGTCGTTCCGATATGTCAAAATGGCAGTGCTTGCCGGTGGCAGCCGTGATGACGGCCTTGTAGAGTGTTCCTTCGCCATCCACGAGGCTTATCTCATCGCCCTCAGCGAGTCGCAGCACGCGCAGTGCGTGCATTGCTTCCTCCTGCGGCAGTTCCGTAGCAGTGGCGGCATCGGGTACATAGAAATAGCGTTCTTCTTTCATCTTTCAAAAGAAAAAGCGGAGATGCGCTTTGGCATATACCGTTGCACACCTCCGTCTGTTGTTTCTTTTCTGTAAAGTTTGGAAGAGACAGTTTATGCCTCTGCCTCAGCAGCAGGAGCCTCAGCCTCAGCAGCGGCAGCCTCTTCAGCAGCCTTTGCCTCAGCAGCAGCAGCTTCCTCAGCAGCCTTCTTCTCTGCCTCTTCGGCAGCCTTCTTTTCTGCTATGGCCTTTGCCTTTGCCTCATTTACTTTCTTCTCTGCCTCCAGAGCGTCAGCCTTAGCCTTGGCCTTAGCCTTAGCCTCGTCAGCCCTTACTGTGTTGAAGCCTGCCTCCTTAGCCTTCTTCCAAGCATCGAACTTTGCCTGGGCTGCAGCCTCGTCGAATGCACCCTTCTTCACACCGCCGCGCAGATGCTTCATCAGCATCACACCCTCGTCAGACAGAATGTTGCGAACCGTGTCAGTGGGCTGAGCACCACACTCTACCCAGTACAGGGCACGCTCAAAATTCAGATCTACTGTGGCTGGATTAGTGTTAGGATTGTACGTGCCAATCTTCTCTGTAAACTTACCATCACGTGGAGCTCTTACGTCAGCTACGACAATGCTGTAAAAAGCATAGCTCTTACGACCGCCGCGCTGCAAACGAATCTTTGTTGCCATTTCTTGTTGTAATAACTTTTTAGTTGTTAATAATATAGATGTGAATATGCCGCCAACTCGTGACAGCGGGTGCAAAGGTACAAAGAATAATTGTAACTGCAAAATTTTAGATTGTTTTTTTGCTGCTCGGCTTGATTTGTAATACGTCTGCTGCGATTATCAGCATTCGCGGTGCGAAAAAGACGTGATGTGGAGTGCCTATGACACTGTTCCTTCGAAAGAGACGATGTTGCAGCTTTTTTACCAAAAGACAAAATTTTTCTGTGAAAAGTTGCCACGTTCAATTTATTATTGTAATTTTGCACATTGATGAAATGGCAGTCACTTCAAGGATTAATCCTGTTTCTCATCTTCTCCTTTCTCTTTGTGTCCTGCGGCATGAAGCCATTGCAGGAAGGGGAGTATGCGCTCATCCATAACGAGGTGATTGTGGAAGATGCAGCCTTGGCAAACGATGCACAGTTCTCTATGTCCGACCTTCAGTCTGCCATCATCCAGAAGCCCAAGGGCCGCACCATCTCCTTCAAGCGCTACCAGCCCACCATCCTCGATACCACGCTCACGGCGAAGTCATGCGTGCAGCTCCGTAACCATGTCAGCGACATGGGTTGGCTGGATGCCCAGACCTCTTATGACCTCATTGCCAAGGGGCAGCGTGTGGTGGCGTTCTACAGAATCGTTCCCGGTCAGCGTTACAGCGTGCGTAATATCAGCTACGACATCGATGACCACAATATCGACTCCCTGCTGCGGGGCAATGGCGTGCTGCAAGGCTCCTTGCTGCGTTCGGGTCAGCCGTTCTCTACTGCCACCATGCAGGAGGAGCGCAACCGCATCACCTCGTGGCTCAACAACAACGGTTATATGCTCTTCAACAAGGAGCACATCACCTTCCGTGCTGACAGCTCAAGCAGCGAGCATTTCGTGGACCTCACCCTGCAACTGGCACGCTATCGTCACAATTCCTCTGACTCGCTGCATGACCATACGCGCTATTACCTGCGCAGTGTGAGCTATGTATCGCCCACCTATGACAAGGTCCCCTTGCGCGCGCATACATTAAAGATTAATACCCTCCTGCAGGAGCACGACCCCTACAACGCCGATGCCGTGCAGCGCACCTACAACAAGTTCGCTCGCCTCAGGGCAATCCGCTCCACCAATATCACCTTCAACCAGCCCTCATCCATCACCCAAAACGATTCTCTCCCCCTTGGGGGAGCTGGAGGGGGCTCTTCCCTCGACGCTGTTGTTCAGATCATTCCGCGCAAGAAACACTCCATACAGCTGCAGCCAGAGGGTACCAACACCGCAGGCGACTTCGGTGCGGCATTGTCCGTGGTCTATGAAAACCGCAATGTCTTTCGCGGCAGCGAGGTGTTCTCGCTTTCGGGACGTGTGGCATTCGAGGCCATCAGCGGACTGGAGGGTTACACCAACAGCAACTACGAGGAATACGGCGTAGAGGGGAAACTGACATTCCCGGAATTTATCATCCCCGGTCTCAGCGACGCCTTCCATCGCACCCACAACGCCACGACAGAGCTTTCGGTCAGCTACAACCGCCAGAACCGTCCTGAGTTCCACAGGCGTGTGTTCACCGGACGATGGCGCTATCGCTGGACGTCAAACAGAGGAAATATAGGCTACACCTTCGATCTCCTGGACCTGAACTACATCTCCATGCCGTGGATTTCCTCAACCTTCAAGCACGATTACCTTGATTCCCTGAGCAATCGTAATGCAATCCTGCGATATAACTACGAAGACCTCTTCATCATGAAGATTGGCATAGGCATCAAGAAACTCACGGAGCATTACTCCATCCAGGCCAACGTAGAGACGGCGGGCAATCTGCTCTCTGGCCTTTCGCAGATATTTCCTTTTCCAACCAACTCGCAGGGTAAGTACAAGGCCATCGGTATCGCCTTCGCGCAGTACGTGAAATTCGACTTCGACTATACGCGGCTCCTGCGCCTGAACTACCACAACACGCTTGCCCTGCACGGGCGTTTCGGAATTGCCGTGCCCTACGGCAACAGCGACATCCTGCCTTTTGAGAAGCGTTACTTCTCAGGCGGTGCCAACAGTGTCAGGGGATGGAGCGTCAGAACCCTTGGGCCAGGAGGATATATCAGCCGCGACGGACGAATTAATTTCCTTAACCAGACCGGTGACGTGAAGCTCGACCTCAATGCGGAGCTGCGCACAGACCTCTTCTGGAAATTCCAGGGTGCCGTCTTTATCGATGCCGGTAATGTGTGGACACTGCGCGATTACAACGATCAGCAGGGAGGCAGGCTGCGCTTTGCTGACATCCTGAAGCAGATAGCAGTGGCTTACGGCATAGGCCTGCGACTGAACTTCGACTACTTCATCCTGCGCCTTGACCTCGGAATGAAGGCCATCAACCCCGCCTACACCACCACGCGTGAGCACTATCCCATAGCACACCCCAACTTCAAGCGCGACTATGCCCTCCACTTCGCCGTAGGACTGCCGTTCTGATCTCACTTCTCAACCACTTTGTACTCTTTTCCTGCGCCCACGCGGTGGCTATCGAAGGCAAACTGGCTGTCGCTCAGGGCGTTGCCGATTACGTGGTTAGAGGTCTCGGGGTCGAAGGAGGCATAGCAGCGGCCCAGCAACTCCTTTATCTCATCGATGCTCATCCAGCGTCCCTCCTCCGATGACTTGGGTTTCCTGAAGACATTGCTGATCATCTCCTCAAGGGTGAAGAGCTGCTGATACGGCTCATTCTCTTTTATGAGTACTTTTATCTCATTGTCATTCAGCCAGTAGCGCTCCCCGTTGTTGAAGAGGTGCAGCGCCTGAGCGAAGAGCCCGCGATGGTCCAGAGAGTCGTCATAATTGATGTGTCCCGTCACTCCCACGCATACGAAGCGTCTGCTGCCCGTAGGGTCGGTCAGCGGCTTCCGTTTGTTTGTCGTGCCGATAAATGAGGTGTAGCGTCGATACTGCTTAATCGTCTTGCCGTATGGAGGCCTGAACTTCACGTCGGCAGAAGAGAGCAGATACTTCAGCACCACCTGCTGTCCCTTTGTCGTCTTGTCAAACTCATCGATGTTTATCAGGGCAAAAGAAGTCAGAGCGATGTTCAGGTCAAACTCATTCTTGAAGTTTATCTTGTCGTTATAATAGTCGCGCAGCTCCGGCGGCATCAGTATCTTGCAGAATCGCGTCTTTCCGCATCCCTGCTTTCCTATGAGCAGCGGCACCAGCGCATTGCCTGTCAGCTGCTTGTCGCTCTCGCGCCATTGTGCCACCATTCCCGTGAGCCACATCCTCAGGTACTCAGGCCAGTGCGGCTGATCCGTAGGCACCCTCGCCGCGAGGTCGGCTATATAGTCGTGTCCGTCCCACTCGGGCAGCTTGTCCAGCCAAGTGTTCACCGGGTCATACTGCTCTATGCGTGTAGAGTCGATGAAGCGGTTCACATTCTTGTCCCACGCCTTCAGCCCCATCTCTATCGCCCTGAGCGTCATATCGTTGCGCACCTCCTCTGTCAGCGGCTTAAACGTCTGGTCGTTGCTGAATTTCTCGCGATATTCCGCCACGCCCGTCAGCAGGTTCTTGCGCATATCAAAATTGGCATTAAGGAATATCTCCGTCCTCATGGCCTGTATCGTCTCCTCGGGCACGCTCTTCAGGGGCCTGATCTTATGCTTCTCCATATAGTCCTGCTCCAGAGTGACGGCATAGACGGCGGCAAAGACATTCCTCACCAGCATCTCGTCCCTTGCCAGCACCGAGTGGCTCAGCGTCATGCCCTGTGCGTGGGCCAATGGGATGCCTTCCTCCAGACAGGCGGTAGCGATGCGCATGAGCAGCTCCATCTCGCGGTTCTCGTCGGGCAACTCAAAGTAGCGTCCCAGCACATTGTTCACTATGGCGAGCCAGTTCAGGTGATAAGTCCTCACGCGTGTGCGCCCAGGCATCAGCTGGTCGCTCTCAGGGCTTATCACCACGGGTCTCAGCTGCTCCGCCTTCCTCGTGTCGGCCAGGAATGTGCGTGCCTCGGGATTGAAATACGCCTCAGGGTCGGCGCTGAGATAAACCGTCCTCTCAAGTGTGGGCTCCAGATACTCTATGTTCATCAGGAGCTGGTTCTGATAGGCCATGCGTGCCGTGTTATATAAATTAAGGTGGAACAGCCTTATCTCTTCCTCATCCTTAGGCAGCTTCTTCCCGTCATACATCTCTCCACGGCATACTATCTTCACGCTCTTGCCCGATGCGCCGAGAAACGCCATCAGCGTCTCGGGCATCCTCTTCGCCATATCTCTCACGCTGACGGCCTGCTCATAGCTCTCCAGTCCGTTCAGCTCCAGCGTCACCAGGGCGTTATAGCCCATCATCTGACGCTTCTTGTTCCTGTTCACATAATCTGCCGCAAAGCAGATGCGTGGCAGGCTGATGACGTAGTGGCTCTTGCTAATCACCTGACCGTCAGACTGTCTCTCGGGCTTCATCAGGTGGTATATCCTGCGTAAGCTTTGCACCTCTTCAGCCGCAACAGAGCCCTTGATAGCCTCAGCCACCTTCTCCAACTCCACGCGGTTCACAACTTCCTTTCCCTTACTGTTTTTAAGTAGTGTAATCTTCATGAAAAAAAAATTAATTCATAGTTTTCTGCAAATATACACAAAAAATCCCGTAACTGCAAGAAAATAAACGGATTTACCCTTTTTTAACATACACCTATACCTACACTAA
>DEKQ01000086.1:0-3530 GCA_002353975.1 Prevotellaceae bacterium UBA2718 | reverse complement strand
TGTAAGTAACTTCGGTAACGCATGTAAGTAACTTCGCCTGTAGCCAGGCAATTTGTTAATTTGCAAATTCGTTCGCTCGACCCTTAAAGGGACGCTTTTTTCTAAAGGTAAAAAGAATTCAATCAGGTGTACTTTTAGTGTATATTTAGTGTAGTTTTAGTGTAGTTATAGGTGTATATCTAAAGCGACTTAACATCCTAATATACAATGATATAAATCAAAAAAGGTGTATATGTTTAGAAAAAAACTCAAACTTTTTTTCAAAATCCCGAATAATTCAGAACAATTTAGTAACTTTGCGTAAAGAAAGGTATCGATTGTGCGTCTTTGTAAATATCAGATAATCAGCACGTTGTAATAGCAGGTCTTTTGCCCTCTAAAAGACCTGCTATTACCTTGTAAAAGACCTACCATTAGACCGTAATCGTAGGTCTATCACACCGTCACGAACACTCACCGAAAACAGCCAGGTGTATGTACCTCATAAAAAATATCTGCGCATTTCTCATTGTGTTGCATAGTTTCTTATAATTATCTACAATTTTCGGTTGTTCATACTTTAACAAAAAAAATTATCACACGAGCATTTCTATTAAATAATGTGTAAATTCACGCAAATCTGTTTAAGTTTCGAATTTTATTCGTACCTTTGCAACTGCATCTGCCTATTGCGGCAACGATGTTCTCTGAAGAATCAGGGGGACTCTGATCACTCAGAGATGACCGAAGAACATGAACCCTGAATCTTGAACCCTGAACCAAAAGTCGGCTTATGCCCTCGGAGTGGGTTCGAAGTAGATTCGAAGATGGAAGAAGCAAGACCGCTCATTGGAGTATGCAAAGTTAAAAAGTAAAACGATAATAGATAAGACTGATGAATCTTTAGTGTTTTTTCTGAGACAAGAAGGTATTGGGAATTACCAATTAACCGCAACAAGCTTGAAACTGATTAACAGCTTTATCGATATGTTTTGATTATATCCAAAGAATCCTATGCAGTTAATAACCCCTTTGATAATTATATTAATTTTTGTTCTCTTCGTCTATCTTGCTTGGTACAATTCACCAAAGCAGAAGGGAAAGAGAGGGGAAATGCGTGTGTCCGCGATATTATCACAACTGTCAGATGAGTACACGATTCTAAATGATTTGGTTTTCCGAACCGAGAAGGG
The DNA here is from genome assembly GCA_002353975.1 of Prevotellaceae bacterium UBA2718. GTDB lineage: Bacteria > Bacteroidota > Bacteroidia > Bacteroidales > Bacteroidaceae > Prevotella. The sequence continues at coordinate 2,358 of DEKQ01000086.1, read as the reverse complement.
TACAACACAAATTGACCACGTCGTTGTTAGTAAGTATGGAATCTTTGCAATAGAAACAAAGAACTATCGGGGTGAGATATACGGTGATGACAATCTCAAAGAATGGACTCAGCTTATCGTTACAAAAGTAACGTATGCGAAGAAGTGGTGGAAGACATATACTTATGTCACAAAGAGCCATTTCTATAACCCTGTCAAACAATCTGTTGGGCACGTTTTCAGAATTAAAGAACAGCTATCTGCATACCCACATCTTAAGATAGTATCTATTGTTGTGTTTGCAGGTAATGCTGATCTTAGCAACGTTGAGAGCAATCATCATGTCATTTATGAAGGCAGTCTCTTAGATGTAATTGATGGATACAAAACTACATACCTTACTGATAATGATGTTCAAGCCGTCCTTGCAATACTAACCGGAAATAATATTAGAGAGACGGTAAGCGACAGGCAACACGTCAAAAACATTCGAACTGCAGCGAGAGAAGTAAATGCAACCATCAATTCCGGAATCTGCCCGAAGTGTGGCGGACATCTCGTACAGCGAAACGGTAAGTATGGCACCTTCTATGGATGTTCCAATTATCCAAAATGTAGATTTACGACACAATGAGTAGTAGCAAAGCATACCTTACGTGGGCTCTCAATCAAGATGGTGATTTGGTACATGTGGATGAGGTGCCAAATGGCAATGAGTGTGGATGCGTTTGTCCTCATTGTAAGAGTGCGTTATGTGCTAAAAATGGTGGTGATGAAGAAAAAATGATTCACCACTTTGCACATCTAATTGGGGCTGATTGTGTAGGTGCTGTTGAGTCTGCTCTTCACAAGATGGCCAAAGATGTACTGTCAGAATCAAAGTGCGTGTTCTTGCCCAACCGATTTGATGGAAGGCTGGGAGGACAGCATCGTTTTGACAGGGTCGAAGTAGAGTTCTATGATAAAGATACAAGGCTCCGTCCGGATTGTATCGGTTATAATGGGGACAAGAGTCTTTGGATAGAGTTTAAGCGTACACATGCAGTAGATACGAAGAAGAGGGGTAAAATCATTTCTGCTCATATTGATTGCATTGAGATTGACTTAAACGGATGCTCTCTTGACCCTGTTGCCGTAAAAGAGTTCATCATGAATTCTGTAGAGAACAGGAAATGGATTCGTGATATTAGCGTGTCGAATAGAAAAGCTGGACATGCTTCTGGGTCTGGCTCTTGTGACAGATATGATGACTATTATGATGAGTATCGTCGCTTGAATAGAACTTTTGCCAAGGACGAGAATGGGCAATTGGTAAATCTAAGGGACGATGTTGCTAATATGAACGAGCATTCATATTATTGTTTGGCTTGCGGAAAAGAAATGACTATAGATGTTGAAGATGATGGCTTTTACCTGTTTACTCATGTTGAGGAACAACCACATTGTGAAGATGATTTGTATTTGCATGAGGCAGCAAAGGAGATAATTTATGCCAAGTTCTACGGTTCTAATGGTTTCCTAATTTCCATACCACAACACCTGTCATGTTGCGATAGTTCGTCTTGTATTTTTTTCAATCAAGAAGAATGCATCAAGGATAAACACATTCCATACGATTTGAAAAAGCATGGATATGTTGAGTGCCTAAAGGACTACATGTTTCCCTATACCAAATATAAGTGCGACTTAGTGATTAAAAGAGCAGACACGTTTGACCAGGCTATCATAATAAGCATAGATGCTGGGAGTTGTCATGTGGACGTAACTTCTTTGGATAATAGAATTGTTGAATTGGAAGTTTACAATGAGGAATCGCTCATGACATTGCAAGAAAACGCTATTGGAGAAGGTAGAGCGACATNNTTTGAACTTCAAAAAGAATAATAGTGGTACTGTTGAACGCACTGAAATTGACAGAGGCATTGAGAAATTTGAACTCTTTTCAAGCGGGAAGTATCACTTGGACATAGTCTCCTGTTCAGAGATTAACAACAGAAAACGCAGTACCGTTTGTGAAATTATATTTGCTGAACAGACCATGGGCTTGTACGAGGCAAAAACATATTCACTACTAAAGTGCTATCAGAAAAAGAGAAAGGCATGCTATTGCGAGCTGTGTTTTTTTCTATCGGAAGTAAACAGCTATGGCTTAACGGAGAAGATTTGTAGGCGATACAAGACGAAAGGCACACCTCAGTATCCCATACGAGAGGCACCTATTGATTGTGAGTATTTCTCTTTGAATCGAACTTTAGCGGCGAACATTGAAAGAGAATTCACTGATGTTACTATTATTGAAAGGGAGTTTGAACCTATATAGAAGTAGAATAATATTGAACAGAATAAAAACGTTATAAAATTAAAGTAAGACGAGATATG
>DEKQ01000171.1:5289-7291 GCA_002353975.1 Prevotellaceae bacterium UBA2718 | reverse complement strand
CGTGAGGACGATTTCGGTGACGGAGCAGCCAAGTATCCGCTCTTCTGGGTGCAGTATGACGACGTGGCTCCCTTCCTTTCGAAGCAGACCATCATGACGAGTAATCTGAACAATGCCGCCACCATGTCGGTAGATGATTACTTCACGAAGAATATGTATAAGGGCAAGATCTATAAGACCACCAATATGCTTGGTCGCACGTTGGCACAGTATTGTCCCAGCGATTCGGCCATGTCGAAGGAGCAGAAGCGTATTGAGGCCGAACTGGAACAGTTTGAGAAGAATCTCTGGGGCGATCAGGCCAAGAAGGATTCGCTCGACAGTATCGCCAAGGCTCAGAAAGACGTGAAAGGCACGAAGAAGGCCCGTAAGAACCGTCGTGCCGGAGGCTCCTCTTCGAAGAAGGAGAAGAGCGTGAAGTCGCGTCCCTCTTCTTCAAGTGGCAGCGCAGCCCGCGTAAGTGTGCGCCGTCAGCGCCATTAATGTAGAAATAAATGAAAGACAGGAAGATGAAGGGGAAGAGAGTTGCTTTTCATAGCAGAAGATACCTGATGGTGGTGGCATTGGCCGTAGTCCTTTGCCATTTGCCGTTCAGCAATGCCTCGGCTCAGGTTAAACTGGGCGTGAAGGCCGGTATTGATGCTTCGGAGATGTCGTTCAGCGGCGATGTCTTCAAGAAGAGCAACCGTATGGGTTACTTCATCGGTCCTGTGCTGAAGTTCCCCTTGCTGGGACTTGGATTTGACATTTCTGCCCTTTATTCCAAACGGAATGCCGAAGTGAACGGAACCATCAATGGGCAAGAAGGCAAATACAAAGTGAGCGACAAACAGATTGTCATACCCGTGCATGTGCGCTATGGATTGACGTTCAACGGTGGCGGTATCTTTGCCTTTGCCGGACCGCAGTTTGGCTTTACGCTCGACAATGACGAGGATAAGGACCTGATTGACAACGTAGCCTCCTGGCGTTCGCGCGATTCCGATCTCAGCGTGGATATTGGTGGCGGCGTAACAATCGGGAAAGTGGAAGTGACCATCAATTATAATGTTCCCTTGGGAAAGGCCGGTGAGGTGCGTGTGAAGGATGCTGCCGACGAGGTGTTCTCGAAAGGAACCTATAAAACCTGGAAGATCAGCGCGGCTTACTTCTTCTGATGCCGTGAGACTATGAGATATGTAGATGTCCTTCTGCCGTTGCCTTTGGAGGGGCTGTTCACCTATGCCGTTCCTGAGGAGATGGAGGCGCAAGTCAGATTTGGCGTGCGCCTCGTAGTGCCTTTGGGACGCAGCAAGACTTATGTGGCCATTGCCGTGAAGACGCATGGTCAGCAGCCCGCTTTCAAGGTGAAGCCAGTCATTCAGGTGCTTGACAACGAGCCCGTACTGACCGAATCGCAGTTCAGCCTATGGCAATGGATAGCCGATTATTATATGTCTCCGCTTGGCGAAGTCTATAATGCGGCCATGCCGCTTGGACTGAAACAGCGTGACGGTTTCAAGCCCAAGATGGAAACCTACATCACGTTGACCCCGGCATACCGCCAGGAGCAGGCCTTGCATATCGCACTTAATCAACTGACCCGTTCCCCCAAGCAGCAGAAGGTCTTCATCGACTATCTGACGATGAGCCATTGGGACGAAGCCTTTTCCGTGGAGAATGGTGAACGGAGAATGGAATCAGAAGTGTCGCGCGACGAGCTGATGAACTACAGCCATTGCACGTCGTCGGTGCTGAAAAGCCTCTTTGAACGAAAGATGCTGATGACCTATGAGAAAGAAGTGGGACGCTTGAACCATGCCGGTGAACCGCATCTTGACCAAGTGAAAAAGCTGAACGAGGCTCAGCAGGAGGCTTACAACCAGATTCTCTTTTCGTTCCTCAGCAAGAACGTGACGCTGTTGCATGGAGTCACTTCTTCTGGAAAGACCGAGATCTATATCCATCTGATTAAGCAAGCGCTTGAACGCCATGAACAGGTGCTCTATCTGTTGCCTGAGAT
>DEKQ01000171.1:1575-5086 GCA_002353975.1 Prevotellaceae bacterium UBA2718 | reverse complement strand
CTGGGTCTCATCATTATCGATGAGGAGCACGAGACCTCCTTTAAGCAGCAAGACCCTGCCCCGCGTTATCATGCCCGCAGCGTGGCTATCATGATGGCGGCCAAGATAGGAGCGGGTTGTAAGGTGTTGCTCGGCACAGCTACCCCCTCCATGGAGAGTTATTATAATGCCATGAAGGGGAAGTACGGACTGGTGACGCTGACTTCACGCTATCAGGGCATACAGTTGCCCGAAATCCAGATAGTGGATGTCCAGGACTTGCAGAAGCGCAAGATGATGCAGGGACCTTTCTCGCCGATGCTTCTGGGAAGTATCAAGAAGGCTCTTTCGGCTGGTGAACAGGTGATTCTTTTCCAGAACCGACGCGGATTTGCGCCGATGATAGAATGCCGCCAATGCGGATGGGTGCCTCATTGCACGAATTGCGATGTGTCGCTTACTTATCATAAGAACATCCAGCAACTCACGTGTCATTATTGCGGTTACACTTATCAGGTACCTGAGGTCTGTCCCTGTTGTGGCAGTACGGAACTGAAAGGGCGCGGCTACGGCACGGAGAAGATAGAAGACCAGGTGATGGAAATCTTCCCCGAGGCCCGCGTGGCCCGAATGGATCTTGACACTACCCGCACGCGCTCGGCCTATGAGCGGATTATCAGCGACTTCTCGGCAGGCCGCACCAATCTGCTCATCGGTACGCAGATGGTATCGAAGGGACTTGATTTTGACAAGGTTTCGGTCGTAGGTATCCTCAATGCGGATTCCATGCTCAATTATCCTGACTTCCGGGCCTACGAGCATGCCTTCATGATGATGGCACAGGTGAGTGGCAGGGCAGGGCGCAAGGGAAAGCAGGGACTGGTGCTGCTGCAGACCAAGAGTCCACAGTTGCCCGTTATCAGGCAGGTCGTTGAGAATGATTATGCAGGCTTTTTCAATGACTTGCTCGAAGAAAGGAGAGCCTTCCGCTATCCGCCTTTCTATCACCTTATCTATATTTACATGAAGCATCGCTACGACCAGACCGTCAACACGGCAGCCATCGAGATGGGCAGCATGATGCGGCAATGGTTTGGTGAGCGTGTTTTGGGTCCCGACAAACCTTCCATAGCCAAGGTGAAGCAGATGAATATCCGCAAGATCGTGCTGAAGCTGGAGAACGGAATCGATATGAAACGAGTGCGTGAATATCTGAATCTGGCGCAAGACAGACTGCTCAAGCAGACGTGCTATAATTCGCTACAGGTGTTCTTTGACGTGGATCCCTTGTAGGGGTTAATCCGTATAAAAAGCAAAACAGAAGTTAAAAGAGTTGAAAAGGCGGTGGTAGGTTAGGCGTTGCTTCTTTTTTGCTGTAATTTTGCAGACGGATAACAGCGTCAAGCGCTGCCAATGCTTATTTCTTATATTAATCCTATTAATCCTATTAAATATGAAAAAAAGTCTGACTTTAGTGCTTATGATGGCACTTTGTTCGGTAGCAGCCCACGCTGGTGGACTGATGACCAACACGAATTACCACATCGCCTTCGACCGTATGTTTGCGCGTGGTGCAACGACCGAGATTGATGCGGTCTTCAGCAATCCTGCCGGTTTGGCCTGGGGACATGAAGGCTGGCAGATGTCGCTCAATTTTCAGAAACCTTGGCAGTATCGCGACATCCAGCTAGGCGACACCAAGTATGAGGGCAAGGCTTCGGCTCCCATCGTTCCCGCGCTCTTCGCTTCCTACAAGAAAGACCGCTGGGCGCTCTCTACGATGATTGGCATTGTGGGCAGCGGTGGCTTCGTGGAATACAAGCAGGGCGTTCCCATGTTCAACGTGCTGCTTCAAAGCATGCTGGCTTCCAACGGAATCTTACCCAACCAATATGCCCTTAGCACAGAGATGAAGGGTAAGCAGTACATCTATGGCGGACAACTGAATTTCACCTACAAGGTGCTCGACTGTCTCTCGGCTGCCGTGGGCATCCGTGCCAATTATTACGACGGTTATTATCGCGGACACGTCATTGCCAAAGACCATCCCCAGCTGGGAGAAGTGGCAAAACTACTGCTCGACGTTGACCAGAAGGGCTGGGGCTTCACGCCCATTGTCAGCCTGGCCTACCATCAAGGACCGCTGACGCTTTCGGCCCGCTATGAGTTCCGTACGAAAGTCAACCCCAAGAACGACACCAACGTGCTCGATGCCGGACTGGGAACGGCCACGATAGCAGCCATGATGGCTGCCGACCCGCAGAATGCCCAGGCCAAGTTGCAGGCTCTGCAGGCACAGCTTGGTGCCTACACCGCTCCTTATCAGGATGGTGTCCGTACGCGCTACGACATGCCTGCGCTGCTCAGCGTGGCTGCAGGCTATGAGTTCACGCCCCGGTTGCGCGCCGCGCTGGAATATCACTTCTTCGACGACAAGAATGCAAAAATGGCAAACGACCGCCAGAAGGAACTGACACACGGCACGCATGAAATACTGGCCGGTGTGGAATACGACATCAACGACAAGTTCACCGTCAGTTGCGGAGGTCAGCGTACTGACTACGGTCTCAGCGATGGCTATCAGCAGAACACGTCATTTGCCTGCGACAGTTATTCCGTGGGTCTCGGCGGAGCCTGGAACGTCAGCGAGAAGGTGCGTCTGAACGCCAGTTACTTCTGCAGCATCTATAGCGACTACGAGAAGCAGGCTGCTTATGGCAAGGAAATCTATAGCCGTACCAACCACGTGATTGGAGTAGGCGTGGATTATAAGTTCTGAGCCTCGGGCCTCCATTCATGGCAGCGGGCACAAAGTAATTTAGTTTGTTCCGCTTCCACCCTTTGGAAGCCTTGCTTCTGATGATTGCTTGAAGTACAAACTAATTTAGTTTGTTACCGCCCTGTCCGTTAGAGAATAGTGAATTGTCAAACGAAAGCGGGCGTGCCATCACAGGCACACCCGCTTTCGTTTATATGTAAAACGTTTAGAAAGTGAATTCAGCACCCAGGCCCAGCACGCGGTTGGTGCGGGTGAACGAATCACCTACGATGGTGGCTTTTGTTGAGGGATCAGCCATGGTCACCTTGTCGTAGTCCTCATAGTTGGTCTGGAAGTAGGCAGCCGTCACCTTGATGTTCTTGGTGGGCTTGTAGCTTACGCCGAATCCGAAGCTGTAGCTGTTCACTACGAACGACATATCGTTCATGTAGTCGTCCGTAAGCTGATAGCGGGTGATCTGACCGCCGGCAGAGATGTTGAACTTCTCGTTGATGTCCCATTCAGCACCTGCCAGGTATTCGTTGGTGTCGCCGTCGAGTAGCTTCTCCGAATGGTTATACCAGTTGGCCTTGGTGTCGAAGTAGTGATGATAGCCTGCATTCACGCGTACGCTTGGGATGACGCTCCACTGGGCGCCCACGGTGAGCAGGGCGGGAGCATCTTCGTCAACCTTTGTTCCGTCCTGGAACTTGTTCACGGCTTCCACCTCCATGGCCTTCTCAAGCGTGGAGTTGTTTTTCATCTTCATCTGCG
>DEKQ01000171.1:0-1540 GCA_002353975.1 Prevotellaceae bacterium UBA2718 | reverse complement strand
GTCTGGTTGCTCATCAGGTTTACGCCCAAGGAGTATTTCTCCAGAGGAGCCAGCTGTTCGAGTGCTGCATCAGCCTTTGCCTTCGCAGCAGCATACTGCTCTTGGGTGTAAACTCCCATCTGAGTGGCAAGTTCGGCCTGTCCCAGTTGCTTGTTAATATTGCTGACGGCATTGTTCAGGAAGGTGTCGAAGTTGACATAGCCACCCTGGGTGTTTACCTGTATGTTGCTCAGACGTGCCTTGTAGGAAGCGTTGCCGTAGAGTGCGCGCAGACCTCCATATACAGACAGGTGCTCGTTGATCTTATAGGCGGCACCCAGCTGGAAGCCGAAGTAATACTGGCGTCCGCGCATGTAGGCATCCACGTCGTAGCCCTGGGCGCCGAGCGGTTCCAGTTGCTTGGCAATCATGCCCACGGCACTTTCGAAAGATCCCAGACCTTTCTCAAACTCGCATACGCCACCTCCGCCGGGGATGGAGAAGTTGAACTGAATGCTCCAGTTGCCAGTGTTGTAGGCAGCCTGGACAGAGGGGATAAAGGGTGCATCGGCAATACCTTCAAAGGTCTTGCTTGTCTTGCCGTCGTTTTTCTTTCCTAATGCAAAGAGGGGGTTGGTGGAACGGACGGTACGCGTCTGGTGGGCGTACTGCCAGTTGATGGCCAGATGGAAGCCTTCGGGCATGAATACCACACCGGCAGGGTTGGAATAGACACCATCCAGTCCGATGGCTGCATCGCGGGCAGGGTTCTTCAGGAACTCAACGCTTTGGTTCGTGTTTGTAAGAATACCACCAGCCATGGCGGTGGTTGCGGTAGCGAGCATCACTGCTACGCTGATAAATTTAACCTTATACATCTTAATTACCTTTAAAAATATTGGCTGCAAAGGTAATTATATTGTTCGGTATTTCACTGTTAACGCGCACATAATTAACATATTTTATGCACAAAGTAGGCAAAACTGTGCACAAACGAGGCTTTTTGTGCATAGTTTTGCCTATCAGAATATGTTTTATGACATATTTAGGAGCCCTTTTTCAGCTCCGGATACTGGATGCGGGTGTGGTAGATACTCTTCAGGCGGTCTATCAGCACTTGCTTGGCCACGTTGATATCGTGGAACGTGATGGGGCAGTCCTCGAAGTAGCCGTCGCTGACTTGTCCGTCGATGAGGCGGTTCACCAGGTTCGAGATACTCTCTTCGGTATATTCGGGCAGCGAGCGCGAGGCGGCTTCCACGGTGTCGGCCATCATCAGGATAGCCTGTTCGCGTGTGAACGGATTGGGTCCCGGATAGGTGAAGAGGGCCTCATCGATTTCCTCTTTGGGGTGTTCGTTTTTATAGGATATATAGAAATACTTGGTCTTGCCTGAGCCGTGGTGGGTGGTGATGAAGTCTTTGATGATGCTCGGCAGGTCGTATTTCTCAGCCAGTTTCAGTCCTTCGCCGATATGCGAGATCACAATCTGGGCGGCTTCGCTGCGGTCCATCTTCTCCAAGGGGTTCACGCCAGCCTGATTCTCGGTGAAGAATGCGGG
>DEKQ01000121.1:7626-13366 GCA_002353975.1 Prevotellaceae bacterium UBA2718 | reverse complement strand
GACTATGTGGTACATGCTGCCGGAGCTACTAAGGCGCTCAGCAGCAACACATTCTACGAGGTCAACACCGAGGGTACAAAACATCTGGTGGAAGCTCTGAAAAGCGCCATTCCATCGCTCAAACGCTTCATCCTGCTCAGCAGCCTCAGCATCTTCGGTCCCGTACACGAGCAGCAGCCCTACCAGGACATCACCGACAGCGACACGCCACAGCCCAACACCGCATACGGCAAGAGCAAACTGGCTGCAGAGGAATGGCTGCAGCGCGAGGGGGGCATACCTTTCACCATACTGAGGCCCACAGGAGTATATGGTCCAAGGGAAAAGGACTATATGCTCATGGCTGACAGCATAAGGAAAGGGATGGACGTGGCAGTAGGCTTCAAGCCGCAGGCTCTGACATTTATCTTCGTCAGCGACCTCGTAGAAGCAGCATTCCAAGCGATGAAATCGGAGAAAACGGAGGGTAAGGCATATATCCTCAGCGATGGTGAGACATACACCTCGCGCCAGTTTTCCGACCTTATCATAGAGCACTTAGGCAAGCGCCACGTGCTGAGACCGGTTTTCCCCCTGTGGGTGCTGCGCATCGTATGCGCCGTGAGCGATGCCATGATGCATCTGACCGGCAAGCTATCCACGCTGAATAACGACCATTTCAACGTATTGAAACAGCGTAACTGGAAGTGTGACATCACCCCTGCACGCAGGGACTTCGGCTTCACGCCAAAGGTATTGCTGCCAGAAGGGGTCCGCAGGATGCTGACAAGTGAAGAGTGAAGAGTGAAAAGTGAAAAGTGAGGAAATAAAAATGAGAAAAGAAAACATATTCAAGCAGCTTTTCATGATTGAGAAAAGCAAGTACGGGCGTTTCGGCACAGGTGCGCCTCTCGGCATGGGGCGCTGGGGTTTCATCGCTCCTGAGCTGGCACAGTTTGCATACGCCCTGTTCACAGTGCTGTTCATACTGTTCACGTGGACGGGATTGGACAATCCGCAGTCACTCCTGTGGGAGCGTATGTCAATGCTGTCAGGCACCATCGCCCTGTGGCTGGTATATCAGCTGTGGCCCTGCCGCTTTGTGATGGCGTGTCGCGTGGGCTATCTGCTGATGATGCTGGGCATGTGGTATCCCGACACCTACGAGCTGAACAAGCAGTTCGGCAGCTTCGACCACATCGTGGCTGCATGGGATCAGCATCTCTTCGGGTGCCAGCCGGCGCTGCTGTTCTCCCAGATTCACAACTCCAAGATAGTGTCGGAGCTGATGTATCTCGGCTATTTCTCCTACTACCTGTTTTTTATAGTGACTACATACGTCATATTTTTCCTTGACTACCGGCAGTTGGAGCGCGTCACATACATGATTTTCGGCGGTTTCTTCGCGTGTTACGTAATCTTCGCCCTCTTCCCCGTCACCGGTCCGCAGTACTATTATCTTGCCGTTGGACTGGATGAGATAGCAGCCGGAAACCTGCCCGACATCGGCCATCACTTCGCATCGACGCAGGAGTGTCTGACCCCTCCGGGCTGGCAGGACGGCGTGGGCTACCAGCTGTGCCACATGATGCACCAAGCCGGTGAGCGCCCCACGGCAGCCTTCCCCTCAAGCCATGTGGCCATAGCAACGCTGGTGATGCTGATAGTGGCACGCATGAGGATGTGGAAATACCTCATCTTCCTCGCTCTGCCCTATCTTTTCCTGTGCCTCGCCACCGTGTATATCATGGCTCACTACGCCATTGACTCCATCGCAGGGCTCTTCACCGGCTTTGCGCTCTTCCTGCTTTTCGGCGGGCTGAAACTACAGAAAGTATAAGGTTTTAGCTTTGCTTGCTCAGTTTTCCGTCACGTGCGGAAACTTTTTCCGTAACGGTGCGGAATAACTTTCCGTCACGTGCGGAAACTTTTTCCGAAGCGGTACGGAAAAATGTTACAGACCTGATAATGGATGCTCGCGAGCCGTAAGAAAGCGCCCAAAAAACGCACTATAGACTGAGCAATCTAATACAGAAAGTTATGACATAAGGTAGTTTTTTTTTTACATTCGTTATGCTTTTTTCTTGCGCATGTGCGTAAAAAGAGGTAATTTTGCACGCAAAACTTAATTATAGAAACAAAATAGTGCAAAACGACAACAATAGAGATGAAAGAAAAATTCTTATGGACAATTGTCGTTATCCTGACCTGCTGCCTTGGAATATCGTGCAGCAAGGACGGTGACATTGTCTATCTACCTGACCCTGAAGAGCAGAAAGCAAGTACAGCACCGTTAGTTACCGTTGTTTATGATGCCGAAGGCGTGGGCGACCAGTCGTACAATGACCTCATCTACTGTGGTGTAGAAGAGGCAGCCGTCAAGTATGGGCTGCGCACTCTGCAACTGTCACCGCTGACAAACGAGGAAGGTTTGGCCGACTTAGAGAGGCTTATCCAGCAGATGAGCACAGCCAACGACACCATTCGCCGTCTGTGCATCGTGGCCAGTCCGGTGTATGATGAGTTTGTGCGCAAGAACAGCAGCCGCCTGGAGAGCAACCCGCGAGCCGACCTTCTCTATTTAGAGACCACCACACCGCTGCAGGGCAAAGGCAGTACGCTCTATCTGCCATACTATGGTGCAATGTATGAAGCAGGCAACATAGCCTCGTTTTTCGCCAGCAACGTGACTCTCTTTGCGGCCAACCCCGTCAACGAGTCGGTAGCTGAAGCCGTCAAAGGTTTTTCCGATGGCTTCAATGACCGCCAAAACGAAACAGCAGGTGATGCCCAAACCGACTATGACAATATAGACGAAGTCCCTCTGAAGGTACACTATTTAGGCGAGAAGGCAGGCGATGGCTTTGCCCTTGATGACGAGGCGGCATTTGAACTGCTGAAGGAGTATGAGGTCGTCAGCCCATACGACTATCTGATTGTCCCCATCTGCGGAGGTGCTGCCAGCACATTCTCACGCCTGGTTGACATAACGAGTGCCTACACCTACATGGGCGTTGACTGTGCGCAGAACTCTGTGTTCTCGCCCTATTCAGCCGTAAAGCACATCGACCGCGCCGTGGCACAGTGCATCAGCCAGTGGCTTTCTGCCGAGGGTATGCCCAAACACCAGTCATTGGGACTGGCCAGCGGATATACCGATGTGGTTCTTCATCCGTATAATAACTATTACAAAACATTGGTAGATGAAAACCTGACCACCAGTGTCATGAACGAAATTCGCCAACAAGCCATCAGAAAGGAGGAAGCTTATGGAAAGTAAAAGGCTATCAGAAGTAGCAAAGAGCGTCCTGCTGTGCGCTGCATTCTTCGCTCTCAACACTTTATTCTTCACCTCCTGCAGCAAGGACGATGACCGTGTGGTCTATCAGCAGCAACGCCGGTGGGTAGAGAAGACCGTTGCCGTTGTGGCTCCACTTAATCATGCACCGACCAAGACGCGACTGGAACGCACGGCGCAGTGGATGCTCAGCAACTTCCATGAGGCGCAGCTTCACGACACTCTCTGCGTCCGTCTGAAGTTAGAGTGGCACGACGAGCTGACAGAAAACCTCACCACTCTGAGCGAGACACTTGCCAAGCGAGAGGATGTCATAGCCGTCATAGGTCCATTTACCAACGACAACGTGGCAGTCTTTGCCCCTGCCTGCAAGCAGACATTGAAGCCGCTCATCGCTCCGACAGCCACCAGCGAGGACATCATACGCCGATATGCCGTCAGCTCCAGTAGCGGATTGAGGCAGGAAAAGCCGTTCCTCTGGTCGCTGACAGAGAGCGATGTAGCCCTCTCAGAGATGCTGATGGCCAATTTCGCTACACTCACCAAGATGTTTTCAGACGAGGAGGACGTGCCGGAGGCTGCCCTCTTTACACCTAACGACATCTACGGCCAGACCTTCTTCAACTGGCTGCCTTTCCAGGCGGAGAACTTCGACATCAAGGTGCAGACCAACGAGCAATACAGCAACAGTGCCGACTTGCAGCAGCGCATGCGCACCTACCTTACCTCACTGCTTAACAGGGGAAATGTCAGCACTTATAACATAAGCAACTTCTGCGTAATAGAATCTACCCAGCAGCTATATGATGTGGCCCTTATGCGCCGCCAGTGGATGCTCAGCACTGATGGCATGAAGGAGTATTTCCCCTCATCTGACCCATTCAGTGCCGAGAACGACATCAGGTGGCAGTTCTTCGAGGAATCCTTCCGCACTTGGTTTGCCTTCAGCGGCATCAGCGAGGAGGGCATCAGCGCCCTTGGCGAACAGGGAGCACGAGTGCTGCAGGGCTATCAGGGATTCTCGCCATACGCCGATCCGTCAACAGGATTCGAGCTGAGCTACCAGCAAAAGTTCAAGCAGAAGCCCACCTTTGCGGAGTGCAAGCTCTATGATGCACTGTTGCTCGCGGGCTTTGCCGCAACCTATCTTGAGCACCGTCCTATAACACAGAACGCTATGACGCTCAACGATGTCATCATTGCCATCACCAGTGTCAAGGCCAGTGAGGGCAACCTCAGCAGTGCTGCATGGAGTGCTACATCCATGGAGCAGTATCTGAGGAACCTGGAGCAGGGAAAGTTGCTGCACTTCATCGGCGCCTCCGGAGAGATTGGCTTCGACAGCGAGAGCTACACCTCTGCCACTTCCACCACATATCTGCACTGGCAGATACTTGACGGCAAGCTGCTGCACAAGGCTTATTACGGCTCCGACGGCAAGCATGTAGCCTCTGCCTCTGCTGCATGGAAATACCTCTACGATGAGCAGGAGGCGCTGAAGGAATGGGACGAGATGGCTACGCAGTCCACAACCATACGATACCCCTTTCTGACGGACCAGTATGCCGTGCTCGTGCAGGGTAGCTACGGCCTGAAGAACTACCGCCACCAGGCCGACGTGCTGAGCATGTACCAGCTGCTGCGCAAGAACGGCTTTGATGATGACCATATCATCCTCATCGTTGACGGCGCACTGGCACAGGACAATGGCAATCCCGAAAAGGGCATCATACGCACATCCATGACTGGCAAGGACCTGCTGGGCGGCACCGACGGGCTGCCAAAGGCTGTCATAGACTATGATGCCGCCACGCTCACTCCTGCCGACATTGCAGACATTCTGCTTGGGCGTCAGAGCAGCAAGTTGCCCGTAGTGCTCCCAAGGGACAATGGAAACAATGTCCTCTTCTTCTGGAGCGGACACGGACGCAGCACTTCTCACGGAGGCAGCGATGAGTTTGAGTGGCGCGATGCCTGGGCAGGACATGGCTTCACCGCCAGTCTCATGAAGCAGACCGCCAACGAGATGCTCACACAGGGCTACTGCCGCAAGCTGCTTGTCGTGGCAGAACCTTGTTATGGCGAGGTAGTCATCCGGCCATTGGAGGGCATTCAGGGAGTGCTGGCCATATCGGGAGCCGCAGCCAACGAGCAGTCATGGTCCGACAACTGGCGCGACCCGGGGCTCTTCTGGATGTGCGACCGTTTCTCGCAGAACTTCGTCAACGGTTTCAATGCCAACCCAGACACAAACTTCCGCGACCTCTACCTCTACTGCTCGCAGCACACAATGGGTTCACACGTCAAGATTATCAACGCTGCCAAGTTTGACAATCTCTACGTCACAGGCCCGCAGGAGTTCCTTATCAAATACGAATAATTAAAGGAGTCAACTTTAGCAAGTATGAGAAACGGCCTGCATGAGTCGGGGATTTCAAATCCCCTCCAACTCAATTCTTCACT
>DEKQ01000121.1:0-7570 GCA_002353975.1 Prevotellaceae bacterium UBA2718 | reverse complement strand
CACTCTTCACTTAGAGAAGGCTAGTACACCATCAACGGCTGCCGTCTCAATGGCAAGCCCACGACGAAGGGGCAATATATATAATGGTAAAAAGGTTGTGGTTGAGTAAAGAATGAGAATAGGTAACTCTGCACGCAGACTCGATTGTCAATCTACGTGGAATACAACACAACATTAATTAATAAAAATAAAGTTATGATTAAAAATTTTCTTTTGTGTATTGGGCTTGCGATAATGAGCATAGCTATCAGCAGTTGCTCTGACGTGAACGCACCAACATCAGAAACTGGAGGCCCCGGTTCTGTGAAGGGGAGTGACTACTCGTACAACGTGCGCATAGCCGTCGATGTCAACTCGCGGGTGGTAGTCATCGACAGCGTTATTGGCAACGTGTCTAACATCGTCAGCAGCGAAGCCTGGCTGACAGCCAAGCAGGACGGTACGGATGGTGAGCAGCACCCTGTATTGCTGCTGTCAACATCTGAAGAAAGCAACATAGATCGTACGGCTACGGTGTCGTTTACATCATCGGACAACAAGCAGGTAGCCATCACCGTCTTAAAGCAGGGTGACACCGGCGGCAACAGCGGGGAGACTGCTTTGCCCGAAGTGACATCGCTTAACAAGGCCTTCTATCAGGACTGGTATGAAGGGGCAAGCGGGAAGGTCTATATCACCGAGTCCAGCGACAGACAGACATGGATGAAACGCGCCCTGCCCTGGGCAGACAATGCACTGGGCTCTGTTCCGCCATACGTCTCCGAAGAGATGAAAAAGACAAAGGCAGACTGGCGACTTGTCTATAGCACGCTGGGACTGGAGTCAACCAGCGGAGCCAACTTCTTCACACTCTACAACAACAAACAGAGCAAATTGCGTTTCTTCTACTATATCCCTGCGGGATACATCAACAACGCATCGACGGCATGGTTCGTACTGGAGCAGTACAATCCCAGCAAGAAGTTTTCTATAGCCTTTAATGGCAACGAGAGTAAGGTGATGCCACTTGCCGTGCAGAACGCAGGAAAATTGACGGTAGGCAACAATTACGACCCCCAAGGAACGCAAACTATGAATATAATACCCATCGGTACGGGTCAAACGCGCGCCATCACCTCTGGTTGGGTGTGCTTTGACGTTAGTGTAGATGGTGCGTATATCAACACAGCCAAAGAGGCTCTCGAAGATGCGAGCACCAGGTTAACACTAAGACTGGCAACCACACTGGCGGGTAGTATCGAAACGAAGGCAAACCTACATAACGACGGCGACTTAAAGATGGATGCAGTCAAACTCGTCAAGAAGGGCAGTTCATTGGCAGCAGCAGCCACATTCTTCAATGGTTTTGGAACAAGTCTGTTTCAGGTAGGTGCAGGAATAGCAAGTATCGCGAATCCTACTTTAGGGGCAGGTGGGACAGTTGCAGGCACTGCGCAAATAGTTGGTGGCGTCAGCACATTCGTGGGCACCTGCCTGAACACTGCCGCAGCAGACCAAGACTCGAAACAGAGCTTCGAAGGCTCGGTGAAAGTAGATTTCAATACTAATGGTAGTATTAACGGTTCGCTGACATACAACACTATCAACGCACTGCCTGCCATCACCTTCAAGCCGGAACACTTCAAGTACAAGTGGGAGACGCTGCTCTCTGGCTCGCCTGCAAAATGGGCTAATAGCAGCACCAGAGCCGCTGAAGACCCAGCTGGCAACACACTGCCCACTTATGGACTGATGACCATGGTGAACAATCCTGTTGTCTATGTATCAGCCGACCACGTGCTCTACAACCCCGCCAGCTACCCTGCCAGCTACCAGATGTCCTATGACAAACAGCTGATAGAATGTGTCACAAATGATGACGAGCAGCTACGCTTTATTTCATTTCTTGACCCATCAACGGTAGAAGTATATATAAATAAGGAGATGATGGGCTTCGACTTTGATCAGGCTGAAATATACACAAGCCTCGTTACGAATGCCGGTCCTTATGATGTGTATCAGGGACCAGACCCTTACTTCGGATACTATCAGCTGAAGAACGAGCAGGTGCAGCTCACAACACAGGATGACAGCTTCATCAATCTGTTCAGCGAACAGGACACCAAGTCGGTAAAGCGCGTGGCATGCAAGAATGAAGAAATACCCACCATCAGTAAGGGTGCAGACCTCGATGCAGCGTATAAGGTGAGCGAGTTGCCTGTCAACGACAATAGTGTTGACACTCAGGAGACGGGCTTCAACTACCGATGCTACGGCCTGACAGGATCTGTGGCCAATGGCGCACGCAACATAGTGGCAGATCCTATTGTCTATGTGCCCACCAACAAAACCCACAACTTCATCTATAACAAGAGCTATCTGGGGCCGTTGTACGTGGCAGTTGTCGTACGACTGATTAAGGGCAACACAATGCAGATTATCTCAAAGCACTTCCTGCCTGAGGTGCGAACCTTCAAGAGCAGCGAGATAGCCACCATCAGGGATCGCATCAATCAGGGCATCCCAACTCAGGTGAAGACCAATCTGGGCAAGATGACAGCCAAATACGAAGACACGGGATGGCTGAAGAGCAGGGCGCTCAAAATGTTAGAGCTGGCTGGCAAATAAACTACTTCGTCAATAATTATTCACCAACATAAACATATACAACAATGAAAAAGATTTTGTTTCTCGCAATGATGCTTACAGCAGGTCTGTGCTTCACGGCTTGCAGCAGCGATGATGATGACAACAGCAATAACAACAACAACCAGCACCCCTCTGCCGAGGAAGTTGTCGAGAACGAACTGGATGTATTTACCGACCGCGTTATCTCTGTCGATGAATTGGGAAACCTGAAAGGTGTCAACGTGGGCATGGCGCTCAATGACGTGACCCCAACGGTCTATAGCGTTGAGGTCAGCGACATCAACAATGCCAAGGCAATGTTCATGGAACTGGTCGAGGGCTTCAAGAACATCAGCACTTACGGCAATGACATCACCGTCACCCTCATGGATGCCGAAGGCAAAGAGCAGGGTAAGGTCTATTTCAATGAGGGCAGCGGCGACGAGGTTGCCAATATGACCTTCGATGGATTTACGCTTAAGGGTATCACCGAACTGAAATATGTGACCAAATGGCCAGGCACTAACTCCAGTTCGCGCTATAGACTCTTTGAGGTGATGAGGGTACCCAGTGACAGAGAGGGTAATCCGACCGGCATTTGTATCCGCGAATACAGCGGCGGCACCAACGGCATGATAATCTGCCCCACAAGCTATGAGTGCGGATATCAGGACTGGCGCACCAACTCTTGCAAGGAAACCATGATAAATATGGGCAAGCAGGTAAAGGCCATTGGAGAGAGTACCGTACGCGAAAGGCTGTCCAAGGCTGGAGTATATAGCGACTTGAGCAAGTACTATTGGTGCAGTACAATGAAATTTATTTTCTTTGACAAGTTCCATTACAAGGTGCGTCTCAACGACGGTGATGATATAATGGTATCCTCATGGGAAGTGGCATTGCCTATCAACAATGCCAACAATGCCTACTGCTATTTTTTCGATGCTAATGGCAATTGTTGGTAAAAATGAACAGGACGATGAACAACAGATTTCTTATACACATCGCACTACTGCTGCTGACACTCGTCAGCAGCAGTATTTTCGCGGAGGATGACCCAACACAAACCATCGACCCACCATCTACCTACATAGCATTAAAGCAGGACCCGAAGAACACGACCTACTACTATGGCACGTTCTACGAAGGCAGCTATATATACAAGGCCCCCGAAGGTGTGGAAGTGTGGTATGCACGGGAAGTGAGCGATGGTGTTATCCGCTTAGAGAAGAGCACTGACAACATTATTGACAACGGATGTGGAGTCATCCTGCGTGCCAACCAGGCAGATGTAAAACTTACACAATATGATGGAGCCGACCCTGGAAAGACATCGGCATTGTCGGGTACTGACGACCAACAAATAGCCCCTGATTCAAAATACACCTACTATGTGCTTAGTTACAAAGACACCCATGGTGTAGCCTTCTATAAATTCACAGGCACTGCCCTCCCTGCTCATAAGGCCTTCTATAAAGTAAGCAACAATGCCTCTGCACATACAGCAGCACTGCTATTCGATTTCTGCGATGATGCAACGAGCATTGGCAAAGTTATCTATACGACGGACAGCCGATACGAGTCTGACAGCGAGGTTGCCTACACTCTGCAAGGCATACCTGTAAGTCTTAATGACTTAAAGAAAGGATGTATGTACATTGTTAAAGGAAGAAAGGTCTTTGTGAGATGAAGAAAAAAGATTATTGTAAGCCCTCATGTAAAATTGTCGCATTGACTAACTCACAACTGATTTGCGCCAGCAATGGAGGCATTCAGAACAATTCCATACGCTACTACGATAAAGAAACTGTTGATAACAGCAATGACGTGTGGTAAGATGAGTGTAGCACAAGGAAGGGCAGGAACCCATTCCGGAACCCGAAAACAACAAAATATCCTCAAAAACAATACAAAGATGAAGATTAGGCAAGTCGTTACTCTATGCGTCGCACTGGTGTTTGGTGGTGCCTCAATAGTCTTCGCCGCAGGCGATGAGAAGAATGGGCACGCTTATTTCACCAAGGCAGAGTTGCCCAACATGGTAAATATCCTGCCTCCCTTCCCCGCTTTCGAGTCATCACGCTTCGTGGCCGACCAGTCACAGCATCTGTGGGGCAAGCTGCAGCGGCAGGATGAAGCCCGCGCGGCACAGGCACAGCGCGATGCGGTGTATAGCATGCAGACCATAATAGATGAATACGGTCCGCTCTTCGGGCTGGAGATAACGAAGGAAGGCACGCCCGAGATATATAGCATACTGCAGGATGTCTGCGCCTCGTGCGACAGCATATACACCGATGCCAAGAAAGCCTTCAACCGCCAGCGTCCCTATGCCTACTACAACGAGGGCACACTGGTGCCTGAGAAGGAGGAGAAGCACCGCTATGAGGGCTCGTATCCCTCCGGCCACACCGTGCTGGGATGGACATCGGCACTGCTGCTGGCCGACATCAACCAGTCAAAAGAGGCTATGGAGGCACTGCTGGCACGTGGCTATGAGTTCGGACAGAGCCGCGTCATTGCCGGCTACCACTGGCAGAGCGACGTTGACGCAGGGCGCATGACAGGCTCTGTGCTCTATCAGCTCATACGCAACCATGAGAGATTTCAGGAGCAACTGACTAAGGCGCGCGCAGAATTTGCCGAGAAGACAAAAGGCACGTCAGGCACTCAGGCCGTTGCAAGCCCCGCCAAGCAGGGTGGCACGGGCATCGCATATAGCATAGACGGCACGCTGGCATCGGAGACGACACGCGGCATCGTCATAACGGACGGGAAGAAGACCGTAAGAGAGTAGCGTTACACAAACATTGCAAGCAGGGGTTCTGACCGGATTGGAGTTTTCGGCATACGAGTGGTGTTTGCAACGCGGTTGCAGTTCTTTCTTCGTAACTTTGCAGCAGAAAACAAATAAACCATAAGAACCATGCTTACATTCATTGAACATTATTGGGACGCCCTGATCGTGATGCTTGCCGAGATGGCTCCCTATCTTCTCTTAGGTTTCTTCTTTGCCGGACTGCTGCGTGCCTTTGTCCCCAAGACGATGCTGAAAAAACACCTTGCCTCTCACGACATGAAGAGCGTCGTGAAGGCCGCTGCCCTCGGCGTTCCATTGCCTCTGTGCTCCTGTGGTGTCATCCCTACCACCGTAGGTCTGCATAAGGAGGGGGCGTCAAAAGGTGCCTGCACCAGTTTCCTCATAGCCACGCCGCAGACAGGCGTTGACTCCATAGCCGCCACCTATTCGCTCATGGGGCTGCCCTTTGCCATCGTAAGGCCCATCGCAGCACTGTTCACCGCGATATTCGGAGGCTGGATGGTGAACCGTTTCGAAAGTGAAGCCCCCCACCAGCTCCCACCAAGGGAAGAGGGATGCGAGAAGGATGAGGAGACAGAACACGACCACTGCTCCTGCGGCTGCCACCATGAGGAGGCCAGCGAAGATGCATCCTTTGCCGCCAAGTTCCTCTACAGTATGCGCTACGCCTTTGTGGAGATGCTGCAGGATGTAGGCAAATGGCTCGTCATCGGCCTGCTCATTGCGGCGCTCATCACCGTCGCCGTGCCCGATGAATGGCTTGCCGCACTGCACGACTACAAGCTGCTGAACATGCTCATAGTCCTCGCCATAGCCATACCGATGTATGTCTGCGCCACCGGCAGCATACCTATCGCCGTATCGCTGATGGCCAAGGGCCTCACGCCGGGCGCGGCACTGGTGCTGCTCATGGCGGGTCCGGCGGTAAACAGCGCCTCGATGCTCGTCATAGGCAAGGTGTTCGGCAAGCGTACGATGTCGCTCTACATCCTCTCTATCATTGTCGGAGCGATGGCCTTCGGCCTCGGCATAGACTATTTTCTGCCCGCAAAGTGGTTTGAGGTGAGCAGCGCCATGATAGCCGGAGGCGACTGTATGCATTGCCTCACCGCGATGGACTGGATATGGATAGGCATCTTCGTGCTGCTGCTCATCAATGCTTTTGCATCGCAACACCGCCACTCACACGCACTGGAGCATGAACACAGCCACCACCATAATGAGCATGACGGGGAGCACTGCCACTGCCACGACCACTCAGAGGGAGATGTCTGCCCTGCCGACGCAGAGGATGTCACCATCTATAAGGTGGACGACATGCACTGTAACCATTGCAGCGCCAATGTAGAGAAGGCCATCCGCGGCATCCCCGGTGTTGAGACCGTGGACATAGACCGCATCAAGGGCGTTGCATACGTCCGCGGCAAACACGACTCCGAAGCCCTCATCAAGGCCGTATCAGACATCGGATACCCCACACGCAAGGCGTAAGAGCCAAGCAAACACGACATATAAAAAGAGGTGTGGCATCAGCGTAAACCGCCTGTTGCCACACCTCTGCATCCTAATAAAATAGCACAACCATTCATGAGAGAAGTTCAGAATGCTGCCAGACAGCACTATTTGGAGAGTTTCCGATATTGCCCCGTCTGTGGGTCACAACGCTTCGTGGTGCATGATTTCAAGTCGAAACGCTGCGAACATTGCGGTTTCACGCTCTACCACAACTCTTCTGCCGCCACCGTCGCCATCATAGAGAACGAACGGGGCGAGCTGTTGGTGGCGCGGCGTGCCTGTGAACCCGGGAAAGGAACCCTCGACCTCATTGGCGGGTTTGTCGATCCCGGCGAGAGAAGCGAAGAGGCAATGGTAAGGGAAATCAGAGAAGAGACAGGCATCCACGTGGAAGAGAGCCAGCTGACCTACCTCTTCAGCCTGCCAAACACCTACAACTTCAGCAACTTCCTCATCCACACCACCGATGCTTTTTTCCATGTCCGCCTGCCCTCCACCACCTCTTTTGAGGCTCACGACGACGTTGCGGCATGTTGGTGGATAGCCAAAGAATCGCTGAACACCGCCGACATCGGCCTCGACTCCGTCAGAAAAGGCCTGGAACAATGGCTGAACCTCACTACAGAC
>DEKQ01000127.1:3165-3287 GCA_002353975.1 Prevotellaceae bacterium UBA2718 | reverse complement strand
GTTACTGTTCCTTCTGCAAAGGATTATTACACAGCACTTCAGGCTAAGCCAAACCGCGTAGGTTACAAGCATACTTCTGAGGTTTGGAAGGTTGCTGTAAACGAGGAGCGTCGTAAGGAGTT
>DEKQ01000127.1:0-3106 GCA_002353975.1 Prevotellaceae bacterium UBA2718 | reverse complement strand
GATCACATCAACTACAACTATCCAAAGGACGACGGTGGTTCTGACTACGCTAACTATCCTTGGACAAAGCGTACGTTCGACTTCGACATCCTCAAGATGGATATGCCTATCCCGGCTGACGAGTTGATGAAGAACACTCTCCTTGAGCAGAATCCTGCTTATCGTGGAAAATAATAATCCGTAATCTCTCATACTAAGCGCAGTGCCCAAAGCACTGCGCTTTTTTTGTACTCGCCTCTATGCTTGGGGTGGCGTTAGCGCCGATTATCTTGTTGCCCACCTCTTTTCGAAGCAATAGTTGTTTAATGTGTATTGTGTTCCCGTGCGTTTCTATTTGAAAAGTTTGGATAATATGTAGAAAGTTCGTAACTTTGCCGTTGTTATTTACCTTAAACAGAAAAGACATCCCTGCATGATGAAACAGAAGAAAAGTGTGACTGCATATTGGAAGGTGGCTGTTTGGGCTGCCTTTGCTGTTGCGTCATTCCTTTATTGGTGTTATGTCAGTCCTTCGCTGCTCGGCGACCGCGAGCAGACGGTGCTGTTTCTGTATAATGGTGACTATTTCATGCAACGCATAGTGGTGCCTGGTGGCTTGGCGCGTTATCTCGGAGACTTTCTCACTCAGTTCTTCTGCAAGCCAAATACAGGCGCTTGTGCATTTGTCTTACTGCTGCTGCTCGTTCAGTGGCTCTCTCTTGTCATTCTCCGCAGACACGGCACAGGCAGGACATTCCCGACATTCCTGATTTCTTTTCTTCCATCTGTAGTACTGTGGTTTATGGCCACGCGCCCTTCGGTGACGATGACGCTTATCGTCGCTGTCGCCCTTGTCATTGCCGTCATGGCTCTGATGCCACGCAAGACGGTGCCGTCATTGGTCTATTCCGCCTTAATGGTGCCTTTGTGCTACTGGCTTGCAGGACCAACCACCTGGCTTTTCGTCGCTTACGCCCTGTTCTGCTGGCTACGCCTAATGTCATCGCGCCTGCGTGCTCTCGCCTATGGTGCGGCATTGTCTGTGCTGATGCTCTTTTGCATTATCGGCAGTTCCTACTTCGTTTCTTATCCGACATCAAGGCTGATGAGCGGCATAGACTACTATTACAGCGAACCTTACACACCGCATTTCCTTCATATCATGGAGGTTAGCGACAATATGCTGGTAAACGGCTACGTTAACTCTTCCCAGCGCAATGCCTTCGAGGCAATGGAACTTATTCCCAACTACAACAAAAGCGCACGTGTGTTGATTCGTCTTATTGACACCAGTGTTATCACTGAGCAGTATGAACTTGCGTTGAAATACATCTCAATACTCGACGAAACCCTCTTTTACAGTAAAAAGGCACGCCAAATGCGTCGCTTCGTCGAGAATCCACAACTGATAAAGGGCACTAACTTCGAGAAACTGAACAATCACTATAAAACCACTAAAGATGAATTCTTTATGTAGATACCCCCTCTGGCTGTTCCTTATAGCGGCTCTGTGCCTTACAGCATGCACATCGAAGCCGCACGACGTGGCGAAGACAGATGCCCTGCCCGACATCTATCCCGACTATGTCGGCGTTACAGTGCCTGTGGGTATCGCTCCTCTCAACTTTGCAATGGCCGATGACTCCTTCACTTCTGTGGATGTTGAGGTAAGGGACAGCAAGGGCAACGCAATCCATGCCAACGGCGCTTACGCCGACTTTGACATTGACGAGTGGCACCAGTTGCTGGAGCAGAACAAGGGAGGACAACTGAACATAACGGTATGTGCAGAAAAGAACGGTGCGTGGACACTGTATCGTGACTTCCAGATAATGGTCAGTCCCTACGCACTTGAAGAGTGGGGAGTCACCTACCGCCGAATAGCGCCGGGCTACGAGTCGTACAGCGACATGGGCATTTACCAGCGCGAACTATCTACTTTCAGCGAAAGCGCCATTCTGGAGAATACACATTTCGGCGGCATGTGCATCAACTGCCACACGCCCAACCGTGCTAATCCCGACCAGTATGTGTTCCATGTGCGCGGAGAAAACGGTGCCACCGCTATTCATCACGATGGTAAGGATGACCTGCTGAAAGCACGGAACGAGTATATCGGTGGTTCAATGGTCTATCCTTATTGGCACCCGGACGGCCGCTACTGCGCTTTCTCCACCAATAAGACATCTCAGATGTTCCACATGGCATCTAATAAGCGCATCGAGGTGTACGACGCTTCGTCGGACGTTTTCGTCTATGACACACATACAAATCAGACACTGCGCGACACCTTGATAATGAAGAAATACTGGGCAGAGAACTGTCCCGTGTTCTCTCCCGACGGCAAGTGGCTCTATTTCATTACCGCTAAGCGCCAGGTCTATCCCACCGATTACGACAAGGAGCGCTATGACCTCTGCCGTGTGGCGTTTGACGGCAAGACAGGCAGGATAGGTGAGACAGTCGATACTCTCGTCCGTGCCTCGCAGGAGGAAAAGAGCGTGACGTGGCCGCGTCCCTCATACGATGGTAAATATATAATGTACACGCGAGCAGACTATGGCTATTTCTCCATCTGGCATGCAGAGAGCGACTTGTGGCTGCTCAACTTGGCGACAGGCGAGACACGGTGCATCGACGAGGTGAACAGCGAGCGCGCCGAAAGTTTCCACAACTGGAGCACCAACAGCCATTGGTTCCTCTTCACCAGTCGCCGTGACGACGGTCTTTACACGCGACTTTATTTCGCGTCTATCGACGGACAGGGACGTGTCACCAAGCCATTCCTTCTGCCACAGCGCGACCCCAAGACGTTCTATCGCCGTTTGATGTATTCGTACAACACCCCCGATTTCACCATGCGTGCTGTCAGTCTTAATGCCCGTGAAATGGGACGCAGGATAGATAGTGACGAGAGGATGGACTCCTAAACTCCCACACTCCTGAACTCCCACACTCCTTCACTCCTAATAAATATCCTTACAATCTCGGAATAAGTGTACTAATGCGCCTTATTGTTAACGCTTGTTCGTTTTGTTTTTTATTTTATGTTGCATTTTCTTCGTTTCATCTATTATTTCGGCTGAAACGCTGAGATTTTAACGAAAAATATTTGGATAATCAGTTA
>DEKQ01000075.1:3460-3904 GCA_002353975.1 Prevotellaceae bacterium UBA2718 | reverse complement strand
TCAAACACATCAAAATATGGTACAGCAAATCGCAGTTGGTTAACGCCTGCTAGATTGATGAAATAGATTTCAGCTTGGAAAGGAGATTCACCACCAAAAGCCAATCCAACGATACTGCTTAACACAGGGAAGTTAGCCGTCTTGATGGTATCATCATAAGGACCGACAATAAAGTCTTGCATAGTGCCATCTTTTTGCTTATAAACAAAGACAGCCACTTCACCATCTTTTACTCGCAGGCTACTGCCATACCTTATACTGTTCTCACGGGTAGTAGAATTAACGTCCTGTCCCAGTGGACGCCACTTCCACACCATATACTCTTCTTCATCGCAGCGAATGACATTCATCAATCCGCCACCTTTTCCTCTACCGAATAGTCCCATAATCCATAAATACTATTACGTCTTCCTGCCCTTGTCCTTGTTGTGTCAATGTGATTTC
>DEKQ01000075.1:1595-3347 GCA_002353975.1 Prevotellaceae bacterium UBA2718 | reverse complement strand
TTTCTCATTCGACTTTGCAAGGCGCTTGGCAGCCTTGTCTGACATGTAAGTGTGATTGTGGTTTTCTTTATTAAGCATTGTTAGGTTGTTTTTGGGTGATACATTTTTACATAGAAAATAAGTAAGTGCTGCAAAGGTAAAGTTTATTTTTGAAATAGCATTAGTCCATTCCAGCCCATTTGAATTTAAGGGAAGGAGATTTTCTTGTGTTGGCATTTGTAATGTGATGAAAAATGTGTACCTTTGCACCATGACGGCAACAAAAGAACAAATAGCAGCACTGAGAGAAGGTATAGAGCAGGCCATTGGACGTAAAGTGCAGACGCCAAAGGACTTTGACTTGCTTAGTGGGCGTATCTATGCGCGGGTGGGGGAGTTGCTCAGTCGCAATACACTGCGACGTATCTGGGGAAAGATAGATGAGAACGTAGAGCCACGTCTATCGACTCTCTCCATTCTGGCTCGCTTCATCGGGTACTCTGATTTCAACGACTTCATAGACCGCTCTACGATGGAAATGGATGGTGAGAGCAGTTCGCCCATGATGGGACGAGTGCTCAGCGTAGTGGATGGGCTGACGAGTGGGGACCGGATAAGGCTGACATGGGAGCCGGGGAGAGTGTGCGATGTGGAGTATAACGGAAGTCAGCATTTTCAGGTGGTTTACTCTGAGAATACTCGCCTGCAGCCAGGCGATACCTTCCTGTGCAGCGTCATCATCGATGGACAACCGCTGTATCTGGATCAGTTGCAGCAGGGGAGCAGTATGCCTACTGCATATGTCTGCGGGAAAAAAGGTGGGGTGCACTTCGAATATTTAGAGAGATAAACCTCTCCCAGCCTCCCCAAAGGGGAGGGGAAGAAACTCCAAAGGGAAGGGGGAGTAGATGAGAGGTGGATAAACATCTAAATGAAGAAGAAATGGCTGAGGAAGAAAATTCAGGCTATATAAAGAGTATTTCAGCCGATGAAATCTCGAACGATTTTACTGATGTGTCTATTGTTTACACATCGGAATATAATTTTTTAGCCCGTGCGCAGCGCTATGGCCGCTGGTTCATGCTGAAGGGGATGAACGAGAAGGGCAGCGATAATACGTTGGTGAGACAGATGCTGCGTAAGGAGTTTGAGATCCTGATACAGCTGCAGCATCCTAACGTGGTTCAGACGATGGGGCTGGAACATGTAGAAGGGCTGGGAACGTGTATCGTGATGGAATATGTGGACGGTCAGCCAATGAATGAGTGTGTGCTGGAACCGTCGGAGGCTATCCGCATTCTCGGCGAGATATTGCAGGCCGTGGAGTATATCCATTCACTTGGAATCGCGCATCGTGACCTGAAGCCGCACAATATTATGTTGACGCGAACAGGCAAGCACGTCAAGCTGATAGACTTCGGATTGGCCGACACCGACGCGTTTGCCATGCTGAAGCAGCAGGCGGGTACTGCCGTCTATATGTCGCCGGAGCAGAGGGTTGCAGCACAGCCAGATCCGCGGAATGATATCTATTCGATAGGTGTCATGATGAGTGAGATGCCCCTGCCACGGAGCTATCAGAAAGTGTGGAGCCGCTGCCTGCTCCCCGCTGATAGCAGGTACCAGAAAATTGCAGACATACGGCAGGATATAGAAAAGCTGCAGTCACGCAAGGCAAGAATGGTAAGGCGTGTAGCAATTGCATCTTTGGTCGGGACTCTCGCTCTCATTGCCTTGCTTGTGTGGCGCATCGGAACATTGGAACGTGAACTG
>DEKQ01000075.1:1398-1547 GCA_002353975.1 Prevotellaceae bacterium UBA2718 | reverse complement strand
ATGCCATCGCAGCCTTGCACGAAAAGATGGATCGTACGCAGTTGTCGCAGCATATTGACACCTTGTCGCAGCATATTGACACCTTGTCGCAAGGGAAATACCATTGGCCGGACCTCACTCAGCGCGTCGGAACATTGGAACGTGAACTG
>DEKQ01000075.1:0-1333 GCA_002353975.1 Prevotellaceae bacterium UBA2718 | reverse complement strand
ATGCCATCGCAGCCTTGCACGAACAGATGGATCGTACGCAGTTGTCGCAGCATATTGACACCTTGTCGCAATGGAAATACCGTTGGCCGGACCTCACTCAGCGCGTCATGGCCGTCAACCAGTACTGCTATGACTATACGGACCGGCTGGATGAGAGGTTCACCTCCAGTGACCGTGACAAGATACGTGAGTCGATGCTGACGGAATGGCAGCAATGGCAACAGAAAATAATGACACTCGCAACGGTAGAAGGAGCAACCTCAAGGCATCAGAAGCGTAAGTCCCAATTGGGAATGCAGTAACGAAACATGTTCCACAAAAAGGCGTATTTGTAGGCTTTGGCACTTGATGCTGGTATTACGAGGGTGGCAAAGCGCAGGGTGTGGTCGTCGAACACATCGCTGTAGGAGACGGGAGGCACAGTAGCCCTCACCTCCACGCGTTTCAGGTCGCTGCACCCACGAAAGGCGTGTGGCCATAGATAGCGTGTGCCCGGTGGCAACACAATGCTGCGCAGCGAGCGGCAGTTCTTGAATGACTGGTCGCCTATGTCGTGAATGCTGTCGGGCAGCACCACCTCTGTGATGTGCCTACAGTTTGCAAAGGCATGGCGCGACACGCTGGTTACAGTGTATTCCAGTCCGTTGGGGGCCATAATTTTTGGTGGCACCACTATCTTTCCGGCAAGGGTGGTGTCAATGGCAATGACCTTATAGCTGTTGGCACCAATGCCGATGGTCTTGTTTGTTGTATCTCTTACGTAGCATACAGCATCTACGCGCTTGCCATTGCAGAGCACATAGCCATGAAATGCCGTTCCGGCATTCAGGCGTGAGACGGTTTTCTGTGCTGACAGTATCACTGTGCACAGTAGTAACAATAGGCTATATGCAAATCGCATCTTATACATTATTGTCTGCAAAGTTACAAAAAAACTCCGAACCAACAAATGATTCGGAGCTTTTCAAGTTTATGGTGTGAATATTATGCCTTTATAGCGGGGTGTTTACATCATGCCGCCCATGCCTGGTGCGCCGCCCATTGGCATTGCGGGTTCTGGCGCGGGCTTGTCGCAGATGACAGACTCGGTGGTGAGGAAGAGTCCGGCGATGGATGCAGCGTTTTCCAGAGCTACGCGTGCCACCTTGGCTGGGTCTATGATGCCTGCCTTGCGCAGGTCTTCGTACTGGTCGGTGCGTGCGTTGTAACCGAAGTCACCCTGGCCTTCGCGAACCTTCTGTACTACTACGGCACCCTCGCCGCCTGCATTGCTGACAATCTGACGCAGCGGCTCCTCAATCGCGCGACGTACGATCTCGATACCGGTCTGCTC
>DEKQ01000170.1 GCA_002353975.1 Prevotellaceae bacterium UBA2718 | reverse complement strand
ACTGTCTTCTGCTTGATGCTCTGCACGTCGTCGGCCTTGAGGGTGATGTTCACGTTGCCCGTTGTGTTGAAGGCGATGGGGCTCTGCAGCGTGACGTGCTGCTCGGCAGAGGCCGTGCCGTCGGTGGTGATGGTGTAGTCCAGACTGCTGATGGCGGTGGAACCTTCATTGGTCACTTTCAGGTTGGCTGTGACCTCCTGGCCTGTCTGAGCATAGACGTTGCCAAAGTCTTCAGCTGTAGCCATGTTGTCGGCAAACTCACCGTTGAGCAGCACCTGTAGGTACAGTCGTCCGAAGCCCTGACCGTTCATGTCACTCCACGTTGGAACAGCCGTGTTGGTCCTGATGATGAGCGTGTTGGGAGCATCGCTGTCGGCTGTGACGGCAATGGGGTAGGCATCGTTCGTGGTGCTCACCTTCGTGACGGTGAAGCTGTAGCCCACGTAGGCGCCCGTTGACGGGATGTTGTAGGCTTTGTCGAGCGGCACTGTGACCAGACCGGTCTTTGACTCTATCATGTCGTCGGTCACGCTGACCAGCTGCTCTGTGGTGGTCTCGTCGAGGGTAGTTGGCTTGGTGGTACTCACCCAAGCCTTGATGTCTTTCACGTTGGTGGCCAGCACGTAGAAGCGGATGCTCTTGATGGTCTTTCCGCCGGCGACGGCATGGTTGCCGGGGATGAAGATGGCGCAGTGATAGGTGTCGGCTGAGTTTACGCCCAGTCCCGACACTGAAGCGTCGGCCTGTGTGTATCCCCACCATACGGAGTTGCTCTCGGCGGCCTGTGCGGGTGCGCTCACCTGATGGCGAAGCGGGCTCTTGGCCAGTTGTTGTGCTGTGGAACTGGTGACTGACAGCAGGACTGCTGTCAAAAGGAGTAATGCTTTTCTCATGTGCTAAATCCTTTCTCTTTTTATCAGTAAAACAATCTGTTCAGTTTCAATTTCGTGGCAAATGTACGCATAAAATGATAATCTGCAAAGAAAACCCGTCGTTTTCTTTGCAGATTCCGTTGCTTAATGACTTAAATAAGGAAAAAACAGCCTTACTACTTCACCGTGATGAGGTAGTAGTTCTTCTTGCCCTTCTGAGCCAGCAGGTATTTGCCGTCAATCAGGTCGTCGGCGCTGATGATACGGTTCTGGTCAGTGAGTTTCTCCTTGTTGAGGCTCACGCCGCCGCCCTGCACCATCTTGCGCATCTCGCCCTTGGAGGGGAATACGCGTACATCATCGCGTGTGAGCAGTTCTATGGCAGGCTGTCCGAGCTGGTCTTTGGCGAGCGTGAAGGTCTCTACGCCGTCGAAGACATCAAGGAAGGTCTGCTCATCAAGCTTCTCCAAACTCTCCTTGGTTGACTTGCCGAAGAGAATGCCGCTGGCCTCGATGGCTGTGTTGAGGTTGTCCTGCCCATGGACGAGGACTGTCACCTCCTCAGCGAGGCGCTTCTGCAGTACGCGACGTCCGGGATCAGCCTTGTGCTCCTCCGCGAGGCCGTCGATAGTGGCCTTGTCGAGGCTGGTGAAGATTTTGATATACTTCTCAGCATCGTCGTCAGAGACGTTGAGCCAGAACTGGTAGAACTTGTATGGCGACGTGCGCTTAGGGTCAAGCCAGATGTTGCCTGACTCTGTCTTGCCGAATTTCTTTCCGTCGGCCTTGGTGATGAGCGGGCAAGTGAGGGCGTATGCCTCCTGGTCGTTGCCCAGGGTGCGGCGTATCAGCTCGGTGCCGGTGGTCATGTTGCCCCACTGGTCGTTGCCGCCCAGCTGCATCTTGCAGTTCTTGGTCTGGTAGAGGTGCAGGAAGTCATAGCCCTGCAGCAGCTGGTAGGTGAACTCGGTGAATGAGAGTCCGTCGCGGGCAGTGCCGTTGAGGCGCTGCTGCACACTGTCCTTGGCCATCATGTAGTTGACCGTGATGTGCTTGCCCACGGTGCGTGCAAAGTCAAGGAAGGTGAAGTCCTTCATCCAGTCATAGTTATTGACCATCTCTGCGGCGTTGGGCTCATTGCTGTCAAAGTTGAGGAACTTAGCCACCTGCGCCTTGATGCACTCCTGGTTGTGGTAGAGGGTGTCGGCATCGAGCAGGTTGCGCTCCTGAGACTTGCCTGACGGGTCGCCAATCATACCAGTTGCACCGCCTACGAGGATGATGGGCTTATGGCCGCAGTTCTGCAGGTGGCGCAGCATCATAATGCCGCAAAGGTGACCGATGTGCAGGGAATCGGCGGTAGGGTCGGTACCGAGGTAAGCTGTTACCATTTCCTTCTGGAGCAGCTCTTCTGCTCCCGGCATGATTTGGGCGAGCATGCCACGCCATTTCAGTTCTTCGATGAAGTTCTTCATATTTCGAATTTTCATGTCTGCGATGGTATCGCAGACTCTTTAACGGATTAACGAATTAATTTTGCATTTTGCATTTTGAATTCTGCATTTTGCATTACGGTACGGGGTCGTAGCCCGAGCCTCCCCACGGATGGCAGCGGCAGATGCGCTTTATGGCGAGCCACAGTCCCTTGACGGGTCCGTATTTTATGAGTGCCTCCTTGGCATACTGCGAGCATGTGGGGGTGTAGCGGCACGATGGCGGGGTGAAGGGGCTGATGCATCTCTGGTAGAAGATGATGAGAGCCAGCAGCGGGGCGGTCAGGATTTTTCGCATGTCTCAGCTATTCTGTTCAGCAGGTTACGCATCTTGGCTGCTATGACAGCGGACGGGTGGTGCTTGTCGGAGAGCCAGATGAATGCTATGTGTAGTGTCTGTTCAGCTGGTAGCAGGCTCTGATACTGCGTTCGGTAGGCCTCGCGCAGCTGCCTCTTCACGCGGTTGCGGTCCACGGCGTGCTTGAAGAGCCGCTTAGGTACGGAGAGCAGTATCTGTGTCTGCTCGGTGTCGGCCTTGCGAAACACTGCGCGTATAGGGTAAGCCGTCACCGATTTGCTGCCTGCATGGGTGAAGAGCCGGTCTATCAGGGTGCGGCTGCACAGACGTTGTGACTTGCGGAAGGTTTGTCTCATTGGATTTTATCCGACATTTTCTCGCCGAGGCAGAGTTGAAGGCTTCACTCTGCTCTTCCGGCTTATCAAAGATCTTCCTGCTCTTGGAGGAAGTGGCGCAGGGCTCCCGTCATGGAAGGGTAACGCTCAGTGGGCGCCTCAAGGTCGAGGTTCAACTTGGCATCCTTTACGGCTTTGGCCGTTGACGGTCCGAATGTGCCAATCTTCAGTTCGTTGGGCTTTAACTTCGGGAAATTCTCCTTGAGGGCTTTGATGCCTGATGGGGAGAAGAAGAGCACCATGTCGTAGTCGAAAGACTTGATTTCCTCGGGTGTGAAATTGTTGCTCACGGTACGATACATGACGCACTCTTTGTGGTTCAGCCCCTTTGAGTCAAGCAGTTTCGTAATGGCACCATTGGCAACATCACTCTTCGGCACAAGGTATTTCTCCGCCTTATGCTTCACCATAGCAGGTATGAGGTCATCCACCTTGCCTGACTCGCCAAAGAAAACCTTGCGCTTGCGATAGGGCGCATACTTCTGGATGTAGAGCGCAATGGTCTCTGTGACGCAGAAATACTTCGTGGTCTCAGGCATAGTGATACGCATTTCTTTGGCCAGCTGGAAGAAGTGGTCGATGGCATGACGCGATGTGAATACCACAGCGGTGTATTTCGTGATGTCAATCTTCTGCTGACGGAACTCTTGCGGGGTGATGCCTTCTACTTTTATGAACGGGCGGAAGACGAGTTCTACCCCAAAGTCGCGGGCAATGTCGTAGTAGGGGGATTTGTCACTGGAGGGCTTGGGCTGTGAGATTAAAATCTTTTTTACCATCGTTGATTTCCTGAATGTGTTGCGTTTCGTGCGACCTTTTCACGCCAAGGCAGAGCCGATGCATGCATCGCTTTGTTCTTATGGCTTTACGAAAAGGCTGCTGTCAATATGCCGACTAATATAGCTATAGGCATGATTTCAAGGGTGCAAAGGTACAAAAAATACTTGAAAAACTGTTCCTTTTTGCTGAAAAATATGGTATAAGTACGAATAAAACCGTTAATTTTTGTAAGTGTAAAAATAATTACAGTATAGATTATGAGGTTGATAGGGTGCAGGTTGAGCAATATGTGAGCGATGAACGCCGGCAGTATGAGCACGCCGAGCATGGCGAAGTGGAACTTTATGGTGATGCTCCACAGTCTGCGGCTGTCATGGCTGAAGAGAAAGATATTCGCAATGTGCTGCACCGACGGCTTAGCGATGAACCAGGCGGACAAGATTCCCGCTATGATGGCATATCGGATGATGTTGGGTATGAACAGCTTGGTGCCCATAATGTCGAGGCACTGCTGGTCGTACTCGTAAAGATTGCCGGTCTCCCACTGCAGGTAGTGGCTCATCCCGATATACACGACGGATGCAATGAGCACTGTGGAGATTGCGTAAAGGGGCCAATGGTAGCGCGATTCTTTTATTGACTCGCGCAAGTCATAGGCATCGTCGCGTGCCGTGTTCCAATAGTTGCGCAGCATGAAGCGCGTGTATCGCCACGAACGGCGGAAGATACCGATGATGAATAGGGCAAATATAAAAAAAACCGTCAGTACCAGACTGTCTGTGGGCAGTGTGGTGCTGACGGGAATACCTGCTTCTCCGTTGCGCCCCCCACTGGCTTCGGTGTGGTAGTAGGGGGTGTGAGAAATGTATGATTCTTTGTAAAAAAGAGTGTCGGACAAGGTGAAGAGACGGTTGTTTATGCTATTCCGAAGGCCTGCTTGACGGTGTCAACGAGGTCTGTCTTCTCCCAAGTGAACAGTTCCACCTCCATCGTCTTTGTCTCATGATAGAGCGATGTGAAGGTTTTCTGTACTTTACGAGGCATTCTGCCCATGTGTCCGTAGGCTGCCGTCTCTGAATAGATGGGCTGACGGAGCTTCAGTGTGCGCTCAATCGCCTTTGGACGGAAGTCGAACAGACCTTTGAGCGTCTCTGCTATCTGGCCGTCGGACATATTTACGTGGCTCTTGCCGAACGTGTTGACATAGATGCTGACAGGCTCGGCAATGCCAATAGCGTATGACAACTGTACCAATGCCTCGTCTGCAACGCCTGCCGCCACGAGGTTCTTGGCAATGTAACGTGCGGCATAGGCTGCCGAACGGTCCACCTTCGACGGGTCTTTGCCTGAGAAGGCACCGCCGCCGTGAGCTCCGCGTCCGCCGTATGTGTCAACGATAATCTTGCGTCCGGTGAGTCCGGTGTCTCCGTGAGGACCGCCGATGACGAACTTTCCTGTAGGGTTGACGTAGAGTTTCATGTCATCCCTGAACAGTGAGCGGGTCTTCTCATCGTTCAACTGCGCCTTGACACGGGGCAGCAAGATGTTCCTAACATCCGCTGTTATCTGTGCCAACATCGCCTCATCGGCCATCTGCTGCGCCTCCTGACTGCTGTCTGCGGGCTTGATGAAATCATCGTGCTGGGTGGAGACAACGATGGTGTCGATGTACTGTGGAACGCCATCGTCGCTGTATGCCACTGTCACCTGGCTCTTGGAGTCGGGGCGCAGATAGGTCATCTCCTTGCCTTCCTTGCGGATTTCAGCCAGAGTCTTCATGATGAGGTGGGCAATGTCCAGCGTCACGGGGATGTAACGGTCAGTCTCGTTGGTGGCATAACCGAACATCATGCCCTGATCGCCGGCTCCCTGCTCATCCTCTTTCTCGCGGGATACACCACGGTTGATGTCTCCGCTCTGCTCATGGATGGCAGAGAGAATGCCGCATGAGTTACCGTCAAACTGGTACTCGGACTTGGTGTAGCCAATGCGGTTGATGGTCTTGCGGGCTATGGTCTGAAGGTCAATGTATGCCTCTGACGTCACTTCGCCCATCAGGACCACCTGCCCCGTAGTCACGAATGACTCTATGGCACAGTGAGCCTTCGCGTCGTAGGCCAGGAACTGGTCG
>DEKQ01000141.1:16502-16701 GCA_002353975.1 Prevotellaceae bacterium UBA2718 | reverse complement strand
AATGCAGCCCCCGTCTGCTCCTTTAGCATTGTCTCCGCACAGTAATTGTCTCGCTTACCAGGCACGCTGAGCATACCGGCGGGCTTGTCTATACATATCAGGTAAGGGTCTTCATACAGTATCGCGAGAGGCCCGGAATACTTCTCCGTGCTCACACGGCGTCCATAATGCCCGCAGTTGGCAAGCATTTCGTCCAACC
>DEKQ01000141.1:0-16378 GCA_002353975.1 Prevotellaceae bacterium UBA2718 | reverse complement strand
CCATACCAGAACTCCGTCAGCGCCAGCACCTTCAGATGGTGGCTATTGGCATAGTGCAGCAGCTTGGGGGCGCAGCATTCGCCCGTACCACCAGGCGGCAATATCTGCTTGGAGTGGCTCGCCTGAGCCCAATCGCTGAATACATCCAGCACACTGCGACGCCCGCCATCGGCTCCTGTCAGCACGGTCTGCGTGAAGAGCCAGCGCTGCAATGCCTGCGACCGTTCACGTGTAGGCTGTCCCGCATCGTGCAACCTCACTATCGCCGCCTCCTCTTGCTTGAAGTACCCGTCCGGTTGCAGGTAGTCAAACACCGCCGGAACATAGCCCGGCCAGTCGCTGCGACCGCAGATCTGACCGGAATAAGCCTTCAGCATCCCCTCTTTACCGTCCTTGTCACGGTATATCAGCAGGCCGAACATCTTGCCGCGCGACACCTCCTCATGCCATTCGGGCCGCGAATCTATGTCGCGCATCATCTCGCTGATGCGCTCAGAGATCTGCCAGGTGTCGCTCAATGGGTATTCCTCTGTTCTTGTCTGCATTGTCTTTGTTCTCGTCTATCCACGCTCGCAGGGTGTCCATAGCCGTTCGTGTGGCGTGGCTCAGGCTGTCGCCGTTCTGCAATCGCCCCACGATGATGGAGGAAAAGATATCGCCTGTGCCCGGAAACTGCACTGGAATCTCGTCGTATGTCAACTTAAAATACTGCGCCGTGAAGTGGTTATAGCCCACCACGGCGTGTTGTCCGTCCACGATACAGCTGGTTATGAGCACTGACAGCGAGCCTATGCGCCGCAACTTGTTGAGCAACATACGCGCCTCCTCCCATGTGATGCCGGCTTCATTATACTCCGTATCAGTCAGCAGGCAGGCCTCCGTATAGTTCGGGAAGCAGAGATGTGCCGTTGAAAGCATCTCGCGCATGGAGTGTATGGTCTGCTCATCAGCCCCGCCGTACAGCTGACCGTAGTCGCCCATCACGGGGTCCACGAATATCTTAGTGCCCAGGGCGGCCTGTTCCTGACAGTAGTGAGACACAATCTCGGCCTGCCGGCGCGAAGGAATGAAACCCGTCACGATGGCATCAAAACGGAAACCCAACTCCACCCACTTGTCTAAAGCCTCACGGATATAGTCCGTACTCTCCAGAATGGCGTACTTGCCGTATGGGAAAGTGTTGCTTATGAGCATCGTGGGCAGGTTAAACACATCGTGACCCATATATGAGAAAATAGGCATCT
Source organism: Prevotellaceae bacterium UBA2718 (assembly GCA_002353975.1). Classification (GTDB taxonomy): domain Bacteria; phylum Bacteroidota; class Bacteroidia; order Bacteroidales; family Bacteroidaceae; genus Prevotella. The sequence goes on along the minus strand of DEKQ01000141.1, from coordinate 15,134 downwards.
GGCATGCCGCCGCCACCTTCCCATAGCCACACATATCGCTGATGATAAGAATCTTCATGGGTGCAAATGTAGTAAAATTAATTCATAATTCATTATTCACAATTCATTATTTTTACTTTTTTCGGCATAATTCACTAATTTATTAGGCGTTAGTTTGTTAATTCAGAAAATACTTGTACCTTTGTGTCGGTGAAATACTACCTCATAGCCGGCGAGGCATCCGGCGATTTGCATGCCTCTCACCTGATAACGTCACTCAGGCGTGAAGACCCTCAGGCAGAGTTCCGCTTCTTTGGCGGCGACAAAATGGCCGCAGCCTCAGGGGGTTGTGGCACGCTTGTGAAGCATTATCGTGACCTGGCCTACATGGGCTTCATACCCGTGCTGCGCCATCTGCCCACCATAATGCGGAACATGCGGCTCTGCAGGGAGGATATCCTAAGCTGGCAGCCCGACTGCGTCATCTTCGTTGACTATGCCGGATTTAACCTCCGCATAGCCAAATACCTGCGCCGGCACAGCAATCTGAAGCTGTACTACTATATATCTCCAAAGATATGGGCGTGGAAGGAATGGCGCATCAAGAACTTCAAGCGAGACATTGATGAGATGTTCTGCATCCTGCCGTTTGAGAAAGAATTCTTTGAGACGAAGCACCACTACCCCGTGCACTACGTCGGCAACCCTACCGCCAGCGAAGTGCGTGACTATCTCACTCTCAATCCTTCGTCCCGCATGGCATCGTCCATCTGCACCATTGCGCTATTGCCGGGCAGCCGCAGACAGGAAATCAGCTCCAACCTGCCCACGATGCTTGAAGCAGTCACGTCGCTGCCGCCCAAATGGGGCGAAGTGGAGATTGTCGTAGCGGGAGCGCCGGGCATAGAGAAGGACTATTACGACTCGTTCCTGAAGGACTATCCACAGGTAGAGATTGCCTTCGGGCGCACTTACGAATTGCTCTCACGTGCTACGGCAGCCCTTGTTACCAGTGGCACGGCGACGCTGGAGACCTGCTGCTTCGGTGTGCCGCAGGTGGTTTGCTACCATACATCACCAGCAAGGCTCACGCGATGGGCCTTTGACCACATCCTCAGCTGCAAGTATATCTCGCTCGTAAACCTCATAGCCGACCGTGAAGTGGTGCCTGAACTCTTTGCTGACCGCTTCGGTGTGGACAACATACGGCGCCATCTCACAGACATATTGCCTGGCGGAGAGGCGCGCCAAGCAATGTTGGAAGGATACGAAGATGTACACAGACGCTTAGGCAACGATAACGCTCCTGCCAACACGGCAGCGATAATACATAAGCTACTCAACCCGACGAAGAATAATTAACAACACAATTTATAATTCTTAGCTCAATGAAAAAACTACTAACCTTACTCTTCATCCTCATGGCAGTGACCGTGAGGGCAGAAGTCATCTACAGTTTTGATGCCGTCAACAGTCCCGTAGGCAGCAGCAAGCTCGAAACGAAGGGTGCTACATTGGCCGTTGCATCAGGTACGAAAGACTTTCAATCAGCCAATCAGAACACCATTAAGTATAGCAATGGCACTCAGTACAAGGTGACATTGCCGAACACTGCGAGGGTGACAAAGATTGTCTTAACCGGCTATGGCAACGAAGACGAGAAGTTCACTTACCTCAAGGAACTTGCCGGCAAGGAATATGGCGAGAACGAATACAAGTTCAAGAGCCGCACGGATTACTCAAGTACAAAGACAGACAAGTTAGAGTCTTACACCATCACGTTTGCCACTCCGCTGACAAACTCATTTACTTTCACATTCTCCAATGCTCAGGCAGCTGTGACGATAGCCATCTACTCTGCCGAGTCTGCTTCGCAAGATGCGCAAGATGCCAACTCTCGCGGACGCTACAACAACCCCGCTACGGGTGGTGTTACTCCCACCGGAGCAAGCAAGGTATTCTCATGGGGCACACCTGCCTCACAGATGGAGAAGCTGACCCGCGGCCTCGTAGCCCTGCCCGAAATGAATGGCAAAGGCAATGTGCTGACATGGCGCATATTTGGCACCGACGGCCTGGGCGCAGTGCAGCAGGCCACGTTTGACATCTATCGCAACGGCGCGCTCATAGCCTCAGACCGAACACTCAACAATTATAATGATAAGGACGGTACCGCAAACGACACCTATTATATAAAGGTAAAGAAAAACGGCACCGAGACGGAGACCAGCGAAACCGTATCGCCGTGGCGCCGCATCTACAAGACCCTACAACTGGACCGCCCTGCGAACGATGCCACCACCGGTGCCACATACACGCCCAACGATATGTCGGCTGCAGACCTGGACGGCGACGGGAACTATGAGCTGATAGTGAAGTGGGATCCTAACAACTCAAAGGACAATTCACAGAGTGGCGTTACGGGCAACGTGCTCATCGATGCCTATAAGATGGACGGCACGAAGCTGTGGCGCATAGACCTGGGACGCAACATCCGCGCCGGTGCACACTATACGCAGTTCATGGTCTATGACTTTGACGGCGACGGCAAAGCTGAGATGATGTGTAAGACTGCCCCTAACTCAAGAGACGGTGCAGGCGAATATGTCAATCAGGCTACTGATGACGAAAACATCAAGAAGGCCAACAACACCAAGTTATGGCTCACCAGCGACGGGCGTACAGATGGAGGTCAAGAGTATCTGACGGTCTTTGACGGCGTGACGGGCAAGGCTATAAACACCATCGCATATAATCCTAACCGCAATGCGAAGTCAGAGCTCAGCGAGGCACAGGGTACATTCAACTGGGCCGTAGGCAAGACAGACAATCACGGATACAACCGCGGTGAGAGATACCTGGCTGCCGTGGCATACTTAGACGGCCCTGACAGTAATGCCAGCGCTATATTCTGTCGTGGATACTATGCGTATGCTTACGTCTGGGCTGTTGACTTCGACGGCAGCAGGCTGATACCCCGCTGGCTGCACCGCTCTGATTCTAACAGCCAGTACAGCGTAGTGACATACGACAAGAGCGGAAAAGGTACGTCAAAGACCTATACTCCCGGAAAGTCAACCAGCGGCAGTGGCAGCAAAACCATGTTTGGCAACGGTAACCACAATATGACCATTGGCGATGTGGACGGAGACGGGCGCGATGAGATAATATGGGGCTCTGCAAGCCTTGACAACGACGGCACGCTGCTCTGCGCCACTGGCTTTGGTCACGGCGATGCCATCCACATGGGCAAGATGATACCTGACAGCGAGGGGATGCAGGTATTCCAGGTGCATGAGGAAAAAGGCACATACGCATGGGACCTGCACGACGCTGCAACAGGCGAGGTGTTGCTCAAGGGCGGCCCTGCCGGCATTGACAACGGACGCGGCATGGCTGGCGATGTGCTGGCATCAAACAGAGGCTATGAGTTCTGGTCAGCTGCCGACAACAACGTGCGTGCCAGCGTAGGCGGTGCAACACTGGGTTCCAAGAGGCCTGCCATCAACTTCCGTATATACTGGGACGGCGACCTGCAGGACGAGTTGTTTGACGGACATCTCAACTCTGGAAATGGACAATGTGCGGCAGCTATTGAGAAATTAGTGTCTTCATCCAGCAACATCACCCTCCTGTCACTGTCAACCGAAGCCTATGGCACAGGGCAGTCCTGCAACTGGACCAAGGCCACCCCATGCCTGCAGGCCGACATCCTGGGCGACTGGCGCGAGGAGCTGATACTGTGGGACCTCAACGACCCAAGCAAGATAAACATCTACTCCTCTAACGTACCTACCACGTATGCCATCCCTACCCTCATGCACGACCACACCTACCGCATGGCCGTAGCATGGCAGAACACGGCATACAACCAGCCACCGCACCTGGGATTCTATCTGCCCGACATGTTTGACCGCAACTACGGCATCAACAGCCAGGCATACAAGGATGCCAACTCGCAGCAGACACCCGACCCAAGTACTGGCATAACAAACATCAACACCACCCCCGCCAGCACAGTGCAAGGCATATACACCATTTCCGGAGCACGCGTACAGAACATGCAGGCTCACGGCATCTACGTGGTGAATGGCAAGAAGGTGGTGAAGTAAAATTAGCAACAGACTTATCGTAACTAACCACTTGTAACGAGCTCTTTACAATGTAAAGGGCTCGTTACTTTTTTATTATTACCGTCCGCTAAAAAAGTAAGCCTTCATTTTTCCCCAAAAGTTTTTGAACTCATTTTTTCTGCTTATCTACATTTTCCATGTAAGTTATTAGGTGAAAAAGCATTGCGAAATGAAGGCTACATACATAAACCTACATGCACCTACATCGAACTATATAAAGACGCAGCACCGTTCTCCTTAGGCTCTGCTCAACCGACCACACGTATGCTGACTTCGTATAGCAGATATAACGGGATTGTGACAAGCACCAAAGTCATCACGTCTGGCGGGGTAATGATGGCTGCCACCAGCATAATGACGATAAACGAATGCCTACGATAACGCGCAAGCATTTCAGACGTCACCACGCCTAACTTACCAAGAAAGAACGCTATGACCGGCAACTGGAACACTATGCCCATCACGAGCGTCAGCGAGACGAACGTGGAAATATACGAGTCAAGCGTGATGTTGCTCACCACCTTTGCCGACACGCTGTAGGTGCCGAGGAAGCGGAACGAGATAGGGAACAGCACAAAGTAACTCATCAACACCCCAAGGATGAACAGCACATAGATAATGCCTGCCACCTGCACCGAATACCGCCGCTCATTCTCATACAGGGCAGGCGAAATGAAGCAGAATAGCTCATATAATATATAAGGTGATGCTCCAAGCAAGCCCAGATACACCGCCGTCGAGATATGCGTCATAAACTGGCTCGAAAGGTCAGTGGATATCATCTGCACGTTGAACTCCTCAAAGTGGAAGTCTATCCCCATCGCCTGCATCGCCGATTCCAGCCAACGATACGTGCAAAAGTCCCACTCGCTCGGAGCAAGCAGGACTTCCCACGTCGTTTCCTTAAAGCAAAACACAACCATTGCGATAGCACCAGCTACCGCAATGATACGGAAAAGCATCCGGCGCAACACCTCAAGGTGCCCGCCGAATGTAAGCATCTCGTCATTCTTTGATGACTTCATCAATATCTTTCTTAGCCTCTTTCAGTTCTTCCTTCACCTCTTCAAAAGGCTCTGAGGCTTCTTTGGCTCCCTTCTTAAATTCGCTTATGCCGCGTCCCATGCCTCGCATCATCTCCGGCAGTTTCTTTCCGCCAAAGAGTAGCAGGGCTATGCCCGCGATGAGCATCAGCTCTGTGGTGCCAATAAATAGTAACTGTGTTGCCATTATGCTTCGTTTACTACAAGGGTTATCTCACATGTCTGGAAGTTTATTTCCCAGTTGCCATTCGGATGGCTCTCCCAGTTGTATTGCTTGGCTTTCTCGTCCCACCACTGCTGGAACTTGGTGCCAGTCTCACCCATGTCTTTTATGAGTTTCTCATACAGATCATTATTGTCTGCTGTTACTATCTTGGCCAACTCAGTCAGGCCGTTCTTGCGCTCAAAGAGCTTCTGTATCTCATCGCGCTCTTCCGGGGTCACTTGCCCCACAATTTTTCTTACTTCCATCTGTTTACGATATTAAAAGGGTCTAAATAATCTATTTCTGCTATCTCGTATGAATTGCTCAGTTGTATGCCTTTCTCCTGTAGTTTCTGTTGTAGGTAACGCGACGCATTACGCTCAACATGTGCCACTACACACTGCTGATGCGACGGCGTATTGGCATCCATTGTCAACCTGCTGTTCATCCATATACAACGCCGGCAATGATAGGCATCACACTGACGGCAAATGGGAGCATGGTCAAGACGCAGCAGCTGGGCATTCTTAATGTTGAGTCCACTACTCAGTTCACCGACGCTCTGCTCTTCGTCCCCATAGTAGTAAGCCGGACAGATATAGAATTTTCCATTGGGTGCCAGTGTGACAGAGTTGTCACCCGCCCCGCAGTTGTTCATCTCTTTCAATATGAGACGGTCGGTAAGTAAGTTCACCTGTACAGGCTTACCCGCCTTATACATGTCAGCGAGACTATCGGCCAAAGTTTCTAAGGTTTCCTTATAGCTGCCTATGTCATCATCGCTGAAGGCCTCCACGTCTGTCAGCACTATGTTCAGCCTTTCCACACTACTCAGCCACCCTGTCAGCGTCGGCAAGTTATCAGATAATTCTTGACGACTGCATCGGATAATGCATGTAGAGCCTTCTGCAGGCTTGCCCTTCCATCCATCCAACACTACGACATCAGTTCCATCATTACTTCCCACAGGCTTGATGTCTGTATGGTCTATAGAGTCGATAGCCTCCAGATACTCCGCTGGCAGTTCATAGTCAGGATAGACAAACTGCACATTCAGGTTCTCCTTCATGGCGAAGACGATGCCAGCCCTCAAATCTTCAAGACTAATGAGCCTGCGTTCTTTGCGGTTCACCTCGTAGTGGCAATACGATGTGCTTGTGTCATCTAACAATATAATAAGGTATGTCAGCATACTGGATCCTTTACTTTAGCTTTTTGTCTTTCATATTCTTCCTTGCGGCCTTCCAACTCCAATTTGCGGAACAGTTTGTTCCAATAGTAATTGTTGGCACGCACGCGGGCCTTGTGCATCTTGCAGATGGCAGTAGAGCGCTGATATACAGTATGAGTATCTGCCGCATCATAGTTCTCACCCTGGCACCATGCACAGCCTGAGGCCACCTCACAGTCAATACACTCAGGCTTGCTCTGTGTCGTTCGGTCCAGCGTCAGGAACGGACGCAACTTGTTCTGGTCTATGCCATCGTGTATGTTGCCGATAATCCAGGCAGGCTTGCTTCTCAGCGAATAGGCAGCAAAGCGGGTGCAGGGATAGAAGTTGCCTGCGGCATCTATTGCCAGCATCTTGCCTGCGCCGCACCAGTTCTGGTTGTCAACCTCAGGGTTCATAGGCTTGCCGATAAACTCCTGATAAAACGAACAGGCATGGTCTCTGTACAGGTCATCGTCAATGATAGCATCAGCCAGTTCCGTCAGCTGCTCTTCAAATAGCACGTCATCACCTTCTTTCCAAACATCCTCAAATACGCAGTTGATATTCACCTCCTTAATGCCAAGACTATATAAGTGCAGCACACTCTCCTTGATATACGGAATGTCGGGCGAGGATATAGTAACCTTCGTACCTGCTTCAGGGAATTGCGATAACCACAGCGGAATGTTTTTCACAACATCTTCGTATGAACCACGCTCCTCCTCTGGCTTAGAAATTATGCCATGCTCCATCTCCGGCGTCTTCCAGATGCGGTTCAGGTCATGCTTACGCTTGGTGCCGTCAATGGTGATACCAATGCTCAGGTGCGAATGGTTCTTCTTGATGAATCGTTGAACCTTGTCGGTGTGATAGTTGATGCCATTGGTGGAAAACGAGAAACGATAGGAGTTGAACCAGTGATGGTTACGCCGGTACATTTCGGTCTTGACATAATCGCAGATGCGGTCTATCAGGTCTATTTCCAAGAAAGGTTCCCCACCGATGAAGTCCCAGATGACCGATTGCTCCCTAAACTCACTTTCGCGCTCCAGTATGTAGTCAATGGCCTCTTTTGCCACCTCCCAGGTCATCCGCTCCTTAGTGTTCTTACCTACCAAGTAACAATACTTACAGGCAAGTTGACAATCTTTTGTCACGATGAATGTGATGCTTTTCGCCATTCCAGACTGCCAACCGCGATCTGCCTCTTTGATACGATTATCCAATTCTTCCATTATTCTTACATGAACTATAACAATAGAAAGAACACGTATTTGCACAATATGAACTACAATTGAATACGCAGCCAGCACACCATGAGGTGTTGTTATAGGAGTTGTTTGTGCAATAACTCTTGCATCTCCCTATACAATCTGCAGAACAACTACCTCCACAAGTTACAGCGCAATTCATACCACAACTACCAGTACAATCGCTTTGGCAACTGCCACCACACTTTCCGCTACATTCGGATGAACAGTTTGAACATCCTTGTGATGTCTGAGCCTTACAAGCATCAGCACAGTTGGTAGTGCATCCAGAAGAACAGCTGCTTGCACAATTTGAACAATACTGTGAAGTCTGGGCCTTACAGGAGTCTGCACAAGTCTTTGTGCATTTCTCTTTGCATTCACCCTTACATGTTGTCTTACAACCAGTTAAGCAACCTTCAGAACATCCACCCACACAATTACCACCACAGTTAGCAAGGCATGTATTGTCACATGTGTTTTTACATGTGGAGTTACAATTGCTCGAACATAGAGCTGTACACGAACCATTACAAGTTGAGAGACCTGCGTTTTCTCTGGTGATTACAGGGCGTATTGAATAGAAATCTGATACAGATGATCCATCATACCAGTTACCATCATCTGAATGCACGAGAGCTGTATAACCACCAATAAATGCAAATGCTGCACGTGCAATATCTGGTTCACGTCCTTTCTTTTTCCTTATTACAATTCCCGTCCAGTAATACCCTCCTTGTTCAAGGGAGTATTCACTTGGCTTTCCTCCTTTTTCATCAATCCAACCTGCTATTGGAAGTAAAATACTATTTCCATTTATCTTACTCACAAATTTTGCAGCAGTCCGTTTTAGCCATCCATGTATCTCTTCATAATAAATCGCCTCTATTTCACAATTACTTATTAATTCTTGAAACTCATTGATTGTTGGTATTCTCCATTTGTTACCCCAATTATGAGTGGCAGCGTCAAGCTTCGTACCAGATATTGATTGTCCAGGTTGTAAATCTAAAGAATCATAATACAAAATGGTATCTTTATCATATGAATCAGCAGTTACGTTGTTTCCAGTTGGATCAGCAAAAGCATAATAACTCCCATAATCATCTTCTTTTGAGGCACCTATATTGCACTTTGCCCATAAAACACTGAGTCCCAAATCAACATAATCATGCCCATTGATGGTACCTGTTGTTGGTTTCCCTGTTGCAGACCCTTCACATGATGATGAACATGTTGTCTTACACCCATCACTGCAGTTTTCTTGACATGTGTCTTTACAAGAACTTGAACAATCATTGGCGCAAGACGAACATGTACTATTTGTAGAACTGGTACTACAAGATGATGAGCAATCCGAACAGTCACCCCCAGCAGAACTATTGGAGCAAGATGTATAACAGTCACCCTTACATGAGTCAGAACAATTATCACGACATGCTGCCTCACACCCAATGCAGTCATCTCCACAAGAAGTCAATGTGCTCATTATCACCGTTGGCCCAGCCACAAAAGTCCCAAGCATAGGAAGCATTTCCTTTGCTGTCTTCTTAAAGAACCTTCTTCGGTTCATCAGTTCGTTATCGTTCATAACTTCTTTTGCTTTATAATTAGTACTAATCGAATACTTTCTCATTAGAACAGCTAGCACTAACTTTTGGGCAAAAAGAAAGCGCAGACCTGCCATATATCCAGTCAGGCCTGCTACAGCCTCTAATTCACTATGGAAGTCTGCGCCTAAGGCGCATACTTCAACGTGAATTAGAATTTGCTCGTTAAATATCACTTCCGAGGTAGCAGTTCGACTGGATAATTGAGCAATTAAAAAGTTGTGTTCCCATGAACACAGTGGCAAAATTACGCAAATTTCTTTTATCTGCAAACAATTTATATAAAAAAGTGCAAAAATCCGTGTGTTTTTCATAGAAAAGAGGTTGTCTTAGCGTGTTTTTTTGATTTTTACAAAAATTACTTCTAATAGCAAAAGTATAACGCTTTATTTGGGTGTTTCAGTTTTTATTCGTACATAACAGTCAGTTCTATAGAAGAATAACGGCTTAACTTGCCAGTGTCAAACCACCGAAAAACAGAACAATCGGCATCGGCAGGAAATGCCTTTGTAACTGACTGATTATCATGGGGCATAGCAATAGCAGGTCTTTTACGCGGTAAAAGACCTGCTATTGCGTTGTAAAAGACCTACTATTACCGAGTAAAAGACCTACTATTAGAGCCTAAAAGACCTACTATTACAACGCCCTTCTTAAACCCCTGAACCACAACAAGATATGAACCACCCTCAAAAAGTCCGAAAACACGGGCTATTTTAACATTTTCCAAGTCACCAAAAAGAAAATATAGAAAGCCAGAAAGGCCAAAAACATACAGTCAAAGACAAAGGCACAGCAGAAAGCAACGACGGCCTGAAAAGCCAGAAGCATTAATCTGTACTTTCTCATGTGAACTTAACCGAAACGCAAAGACATCAAACAGAATAGCAGAACTCATAACCCAAACAATACAAAAACGACGATGAAAGCAAGACACCTACTTATCGCGTGCGCAGCGATGCTGCTCAGCGAGGGCGTGCAAGCCCAGAAGATTGACTTCAACAACCAGGCCAACGCCAACAATACCTCAACCGGCTACACCGGATGGGACCCCATACAGCTGACCGGCACGGCGACATCGTCAATGACCATCAACGGAGTGACCGTCACCATAGGCCACGGTGCGGGCACACAGGCTACGAAGGTGAAGTCCAACTGGTATGCCAACGGCGTGAACAAGGGCTCGGCATTCACCGAAGAGAGCAAGTTGGTGTGCGACGGCATCTATGGCATGATGGCCGATGATGACTACGGCCCATACGGCAAGACTACGGCAAAGGTAGCCATCAGCATAAAGATAAAAGGACTGTCGGCAGGCACCCACGGCGTGACGGCATATCACAACTACGTAGATGGCGGAACGGTCACACTGCCTACCATCGGCGTGGCAGTGAACGGAGAGACCCGTCAGACAGGCATCAAGCAGACCCAGCGCGAGATGACAATGAGCGCTGCGGCACGCAGCTACGTAAGTTTTGAGGTCTCATCTGCCGACGAGGAGGTGGAGCTGACATATTTCTCTGAGCCTGTAGAAGGCACTGACTACACCACCACCTACTTCTACATCAACTCTCTCGAGATAGGCGGCGAGAATACCGACAACCTGATTCAGAACCCATACCCCACAAACCTGGACAACCACGTGGATGCCGACAACGGCAGCCTTACATTCACATGGACACCAGCTGTCAACGCCCCGACGAAACACACCTTCTATCTGGGCACCGTGGAGAGCGAGGTGGAAGATGCCACCACAGGCGGTGAGGAGACTACGGCCACACAGCTGACAAGGACCGGACTGACACCTGCGCACACATACTACTGGCGCGTGGATGAAACCATCAACGGCGTGACATACAAAGGCAAGGTATTCAGCTTCCGCCCACGCAGGCTGGCATTCCCCGGAGCCGACGGAGCAGGCAAGTATGCAGTGGGAGGTCGCGACGGCATAGTGTATCACGTGACGAGCCTCAGCGACGACGGCAGCGAGGGAACACTGCGCTACGGACTGGAGATACTGACTGGTCCAAGGACGATAGTATTCGATGTGAGCGGCGCTATACAGCTCATCAAGCCCCTGGTCTGCAAGGATAAGAACGTAACCATAGCCGGACAGACGGCACCGGGCATCGGCATCATGCTGCGCAACGAGCCGTTCGGCGCTAACAGCGACGATGGTATCACACGCTTCATGCGCTTCCGCTACGGTCACGGCGACGACTGGGACGGCACCTCTGCCAACGCCAACACGGGCAATGCGGCTGGTCTCTCGGCCAACTATGGCATCATGGACCACTGTCTCTTGGGCTGGGGCAGCGACGAGACCTTCTCTTCGCGCGGAGCACACAACGTATCATTCCAGTACAACATCATCGGCGAGTCGCTTAACCAGAACGGCCACAAGAACTACTGGGACGGTAACCACAGCGCACAGCACGGCTACGCCGCCACCATCGCAGGCGAGGTCGGTTCGATGCACCATAATCTGCTGGCACACAACGAAGGCCGTAACTGGAGCATGGGCGGCGGACTGGACGGTGACGCGAACTTCGCAGGACGCCTGAATATATACAACAACGTATGCTATAACTGGGGCAATCGTGCCACAGACGGAGGCGCACACAACGTGAACTTCGTGAACAACTATTACAAAAAGGGTCCCTCCACGACGCAGAACTTCATCCTCTCGGCAGACCACGAAGACGATTATGCCGGCACACAGCAGTACTATCTCTCTGGAAATCTGCGTGTAAGCCAGGACGGCGCAACGAAGAAGGGTGATGTCCTCAACGACACATATCGCACTACTCTAAAGAACGGAGTGACCGTAAACTACGACACATTCGTAAGCAATCCCTTTGAATTCTGGGGCATGGAGAGCGGCGTAGAGACAGCCGAGGCAGCCTTCATGAACGTCCTCTCACTGGCCGGCTGCAACTACGAGCAGCTGGACCGCAATGAGGCACGCCTGATACAGGAGACCCGCGACGGCACCAGCACCAAGACCGGCAGCCGCTCAGGCAAGGCAGGACTGATAGACAAGGAGAGCGACTCAGAAGGATGGGACGGTCTGGGCATTACCACTGAGACCCGCCCGGCCAACTGGGACACCGACGGCGACGGCATCCCAAACTGGTTTGAGGAGGCCAGAGGATGGGATGCAGCGGTTGCCAACAACAATGTCTATGATGAAACAACCTGCTACACCAACTTGGAGGACTACCTCAACTGGCTCGCCGAGCCGCACTTCACTATCGCCGGCGGCGCTACGCAGGCCGTCAACCTGCGCGATTACTTTGCCGGATATCCCGAGACAGCCACCTTTACCGCTGCCGCACCAGTGGCAACATTCGGCAACGGAGGCCAGGCACAGTGCACTGCGACCGTCAACGGCAGCACGCTGACAGTGACGGCAGGCAGCGGCAACGCACTCAACACAGTGCGCGTGACCGCCACGACAGGCAACATCTCACTGACACGCAACTTTAACATACACACCACCGCAGGCACAACAGGCATCGTGCAGTTGCAGGCACCAGCCAAAGAGGCCGGCAAGCAGGGCGCATACAGCGACAACCGCTACAACATGGCGGGCCAGAGAGTGTCACAGTCCTACAGCGGCATAGTGATGCAGAACGGCAAGAAGTACGTGCAGTAAAAGTTTTTAGAGGCAAAAGAGCGTTATGTCACAAAAAAGTTGTAACTTTGCATGTCAATTACGTACAACGAAATTATGAAACAAAGACTATACATCCTGCTCCCTGTGGCGCTGATGCTCATGGTGACAGCCTGCACAAACAGGAATTTTCACTTGGAAGGTAACATTACCGAAGCCGAGGACTCCATGCTCTTTCTGGAGCACATGAGCCTTGACGGACCGGTGCGCGTGGACTCCGTGAAGCTGAAGAAGGACGGTGCTTTCTCCTTCAGCGAAGAGGCCGGCGAGGCGCCGGAGTTCTACCGTCTGCGCATAGCAAACAGTATCATCAACGTCTCCATAGATTCCACTGAGACAATAACCTTCAAGGCGTCCTACCCCACGATGGCCTCGCAGTATGAGGTCAGCGGCAGCGAGAACTGCGAAAAGATAAAGGAACTCTCGCTGATGCAGATGCAACTGCTGGCACGCGCCATTGCCATCGACAACGATGAGCGCCTCGGAGTGAAGCAGGTGGAGGACTCGGTGAACCGCCTTGTGGAGGGTTACAAGGACATCGTGAGAAACAATTACATCTTCAAGGAGCCGCAGAAGGCGTACTCTTACTTTGCCCTCTTCCAGACATTGGGCGGGCGGCTGATCTTCAATCCGCATGAGTCAGACATGGACATACGCACCTTTGCAGCCGTGGCAACGGCGTGGGACACCTACTACCCGGGTGCCGTGCGCGGTGAAAACCTTCACAACATCGCCATCGAGGGACTGAAGGTGCTGCGTGCCAACCAGGTGAAGCGCTACGGTCCCGCCATCGATGTTAACAAGCTGGAGGTGACGGGCGTCATAGACCTGCCTCTGAAGGACAACAAAGGCACGCAAAGGTCGCTGACAGAGCTGAAGGGCAAGGTCGTGCTGCTGGACTTCCATGCCTTTGCCATGAAAGGCTCCACGGAGCGTATCATGATGCTGCGCGAGCTATATAATAAGTATCACGCGCAGGGACTGGAGGTTTATCAGGTGTCTGTAGATCCCGATGAGCACTTCTGGAAGACCCAGACGGCGGCACTGCCATGGATAAACGTCTATGACCCCGACGGTGTGAGCTCCACATACCTACAGCGATACAACGTGCAGGACATACCGACATTCTTCCTCATAGACCGCAACAACACCCTCTATAAGCGCGATGCACAGGTGGAAAACCTGCAGCAAGAGATAGAAAAACTGCTGAAAGGCAATTGATAACGCATAATTTTTCGTCCCGTATGTTGCCGTATCACGGCAATCCACAATACAACAAAACCAGAAAACGGAAGCAAAGACAAACATAAAACACCGTCCGTCGGTGATACTTCTGGACTTCGGAGCCGTGCTCGTGGGCCTCAATAAACAGCGGTGCATCAATGCCTTGCAGCAGGTAGGGCTCGACAGCATCGCCAGCTATGTGGACGAACACCGCTCCGAAGACCTGTTTCACCGCATAGAATTAGGCGGCAGCAGCGCGGAATTCTGCGAGGAAGCCAGGCGTCGCAGCAGCGGAAATCCCACAGACGAAGAAGTGGAATGGGCGTGGGGGCAACTGCTCACCGGCATTCCGAAGGCTAAACTGCAGCGAATAAGGGAACTGAGGCAGCGCGGTTACCGCACCGCAGTGCTCTCAAACACCAACCACATACACTGGAAACAAGCCCTGAGGGACTTCTTCTCCATTGAGGGACTGACGATAGAGGACTACTTTGACGAGGTGTTCCTTTCCTGCAACCTCGGTATGGTGAAGCCCTGCGACGACATATACCGCGCCGTTACCGACAAGATGGGATGTGCGCCGGAGGATGTCCTATTTATCGATGACTCCGTGATAAACTGCGACGGGGCCGTGAAGAACGGTATGCACGCCTTCCATGACCCTACCGGCAACGAGTGGATGAACATGACAGAGACCGACGAAGACATACAAAGGATGTATGAAGGCATTGTGGCAGAGCCGTCAGCATGTATCATAGGCAACTTTGACGGTGTGCATAAAGGCCACCAATACGTCATAGA
>DEKQ01000123.1:8474-10140 GCA_002353975.1 Prevotellaceae bacterium UBA2718 | reverse complement strand
GGTTCGACTCCCGTACCCACTACGACATTTATCATCAACGAAGCGGTGCACGATATTATCGTAGCTCCGCTTTTTGTTTTGTAGTAACATCTCTAATGGTTCGTAGATTATACATTGCTATTGTGCTGCTTCTCTGCCTGCCGCTCGTGTGCGGGGCGCAGATGAAGTGGAACAGTGCCTATCAGGCATATATAGATAGGTATAAGGATTTGGCAATAGAACAGATGCTGGAACACCGCATACCGGCCTCCATCACTCTGGCTCAGGGACTGTTAGAGAGTGGAGCAGGCAAGAGTACGCTTGCCGTTCAGGGCAACAACCATTTTGGCATAAAGTGTCATGAATGGTCGGGGAAGCGTATGTATAAGGACGATGACAGGCAGAATGACTGCTTCCGCGTCTATGAAAATGCCCGAAGCAGCTTTGAGGACCATAGCAAATTCCTGCTTCGGCCAAGGTACAAGAGTCTTTTCAGTCTCCGCGTTACAGACTATAAAGGCTGGGCACGCGGGCTGAAGGCGTGCGGATATGCCACGAATCCGAAGTATGCGGACAAGCTGATAGGCATCATCGAATTGTATGGGCTGCAGCAATATGACAAGGCGAAGAGCTATGACAAGTTCATAGCTAACCATTCGGGAGCCGTTACCACTAATCCAAGTATGGCTCACGAGATATTCTATTACAATAAGAACTACTACCTCGTGGCCCGGCAGGGCGACACTTTCCGCACGTTGGCAAAGGAAGTCGGCGTGAGTTACAAGAAGCTGGCGCGCTATAACGAGCGTGACAGGAACGATGTGCTGAGTGAAGGCGACATCGTTTACATGGAGAAGAAACGTACCAAGGCCGATAAGCAATTCAAGAAGAAGCCTCATGTGGTGAAAGAAGGGGAGAGCATGTACTCCATATCACAGATGTATGGCATTCGTCTGAAGAGCCTATACAAGAAGAATAAGCTTCCTGCCTACTACCAGTTGCGCCCCGGAGATGTGCTGAAAGTATATTGACAGGCGTGTAGGCGTGTATGGCAGTATCCGTTATGTGTAAAGATAATAGTAAGATTATTTTGGTATCTCAGGAAAAAATAGTAACTTTGCACGCCGTATATGCCTTTGGATTTACAGTTAATCAGCGATAAATATACAATACAAAGATAATGGAATTAGCAAGCAAGTATGCGCCTCAGGAAGTTGAAGCGCGATGGTATCAGTATTGGACAGACAATAAGCTCTTTGCCAGCAAGCCTGACAACCGTGAGCCCTACACGATAGTAATCCCCCCACCAAACGTGACCGGTGTGCTGCACATGGGTCACATGCTCAACAATACCATTCAGGACATTCTCATCCGCAAGGCTCGCCTCGACGGAAAGAATGCCTGCTGGGTGCCTGGAACCGACCATGCCTCAATAGCAACAGAGGCTAAGGTGGTGAACAAACTTGCACAGCAAGGCATCAAGAAGCGCGACCTGACGCGTGAACAGTTCCTGGAGCACGCCTGGGAGTGGACACGTGAGCACGGAGGCATTATCCTGCAGCAGCTGCGCAAGCTCGGTGCATCGTGCGATTGGGACCGTACGGCGTTCACAATGGACGAGAAACGCTCTGAGTCGGTGCTGAAAGTATTCGTGGACCTCTATGAGAAGGGCTACATATATCGCGGA
>DEKQ01000123.1:399-8398 GCA_002353975.1 Prevotellaceae bacterium UBA2718 | reverse complement strand
TACCGTGAGGAGAACTCAAAGCTGTATCATCTGAAGTATTACGTTGCTGATGCTGACGTCAATCCCGTTGTCCTGACAGGCAGCGAGGATGAAGTGTGGCATAAAGACGAGAAGGGTTACTACGCCATCGTTGCCACAACGCGTCCTGAGACCATCATGGGCGATACGGCAATGTGTATTAACCCTAAAGACCCGAAGAACCAATGGCTCAAGGGACACAAAGTGATTGTGCCGCTCGTGAACCGTGTCATACCTGTGATTGAGGACCGCTACGTGGATATTGAGTTCGGTACAGGCTGTCTGAAGGTTACGCCGGCACATGACGTGAACGACTATGCACTTGGTAAGACGCACAACCTGGAGACCATAGACATCTTTAACCCTGACGGAACCATCAGCGAAGCAGCCGGAATTTATGTCGGTATGGACCGTATGGACGTGCGTAAGCAGATAGCAGAAGACCTTACCGCAGCCGGACTGATGGACCATATAGAGGACTATATAAATAAGGTGGGATATTCGGAGCGTAATCAGGATACCGCCGTAGAGCCCCGTCTGTGCATGCAGTGGTTCCTGTCAATGAAGCACATGGCTGACATTGCGCTGCCACCGGTGCTTAACGGTGAGCTGAAGTTCTATCCTACGAAGTATGTTACGACATACAAGAACTGGCTGGAGAACATACAGGACTGGTGTATCTCACGCCAACTGTGGTGGGGACACCGCATCCCTGCATACTTTATAAAGCAGAATGACGGCAGTCTGGGCGATGGTGAGAACGAGAAGTTTGTCGTTGCCCTGACTCCTGAGGACGCCCTTGCAAAGGCACAGGAGAAGTATGGCAAGGACATCACGGCTGATCAGCTGGTACGCGATGAGGATGCATTGGATACTTGGTTCTCCTCTTGGCTGTGGCCAATATCCCTCTTCGACGGCATCAACAACCCTGGCAACGAGGAAATAAAATACTATTACCCAACGAATGACCTCGTCACGGGGCCTGATATCATCTTCTTCTGGGTGGCTCGCATGATTATGGCAGGCTGCGAGTATCAGCATGAGATACCGTTCCGCAACGTATATTTCACCGGAATCGTGCGTGATAAGCTGGGCAGAAAGATGAGTAAGTCACTCGGAAACTCGCCGGATCCGCTTGAGTTGATTGAGAAATATGGCGCTGACGGCGTGCGTATGGGCATGATGCTGGCTGCTCCGGCAGGCAACGACATACTCTACGATGACTCTTTGAGCGCTCAGGGACTGGCTTTCTGCAATAAGATTTGGAACGCATTCCGCCTTGTTCAGGGCTGGACAACCGACAACAGCTTGGAGCAGAGCCTCTCAAGCAAGAAGGCAATAGAGTGGATGAACGCCAAAATCAAGGCTGTCTATGAGGAAATCAATGATGATTACAAGAAGTATCGCCTCAATGAAGCGCTGATGGCAGCCTTCAAACTCTTCACCGATGAGTTCTCTGGATGGTATCTGGAGGTAATCAAACCCGCTTATCAGCAGCCGATAGACAAGGCTACCTACGATGCAACGCTGAACATCTTTGACCAGTTGCTGCATATAATACATCCTTTCATGCCGTTCATTACGGAGGAACTGTGGCAGCACATCGCCGAGAGAAAACCGGGAGAGGCCCTGATGGTGGATGTATTCAAGCTTGACGCACCTACGGAAGCTGAGAAAGAACTGCTCGCACAGTTTGAGGAGGTGAAGCAAGTTATCTCTGGAGTGCGTGCTGTACGCCAGACAAAGAACATCGGACCGCGTGAGCCGTTGACGCTTCAGGTGGTAGTAAGCGGTGATGATGACGCGGTTGTGACGAAGTGTCCTGCCCTCGGACCCATTATAACAAAGATGGCTGGACTCTCTGAGATTGCCTATGTGACGCAGAAGAGCGAGGGAACAGTAGCCTTTATGATTGGAACTCGCGAATATGCAATCCCTCTGGGCTCGCTGATTGATGTGGCTGCAGAGATTGCAAAGGCTGAGGCTGAGCTGAAACACCTGCAGGGATTCATTATTGGCGTGCAGAAGAAACTCTCCAACGAACGCTTTGTGGCAAATGCGCCGGAGGCTGTCGTAGCTCTGGAACGTAAGAAGGAATCGGACGCGAAAGAGAAGATTGCAACGCTGGAGCAGACTATCGCTGAGTTGAAAAAGCTGTAATACAGGCAGAAGTTCGTAAATATCGTTGCCCGGTTTGCAGGCAATGCAGCCGAGCAACAGCATCAACATTTCGTAGCCAGACATGACATTAGAAGTATATAAAGAACGTTCCTACGCACGGTGCATCAAGGATAGCTATGACTTCCTTGCCAAGAATCTGTGGCTAATCACCAAGGTGATGATGCCGTATTACGTCTTGGCGGCTATGCTGCTGACGCTGATGAACACTTTATTCCTCTATATCAACGTGCGCACCATCGCCAATTTGGAGGTAGAGATGTCAACATTGGTATTGGCTCTGGCCACTCTGCCGCTGCTTGCCGTGGCTATTATGTTTGCCCAGGGGCGTCTGTTCTTGATGTATAGACGCTTGGCAGGGCTCACAGAGCATCCCGCATTGTGGAAGATGTCACTGAAAGGGCTTGTGGGTTGCTTGCTGTCACCGCTGTTCTTCACCCCCGTGCCCTATATGTTCTACGCATGGGTGATGAAGCCGCAGGCGGATAATGAGGGGCAATTCACGCTGAAATCCACTGCCCGCAAGGGTTTCCAGTATTGGGGCAGAATGCTGGGCGTAGTGCTTTTTGCACTCTTCCTTTTCGTTGTAGCATCGCTGATATTCTGCCTGCCATACGTGGCTGCGGTCTATACATACTTCGCAAGCATCGAGGGACAGGTGAATTTCGGCGATTCTGTAGATATTCCGACAAGCGGTTACATTGGTATGATGCTGCTATGCGTGCTGGCTTACTCCCTGATATTTCTTTTCAGCGTGTTCTTCCAGACCGCAGTCTTGTTGAAATACGGTGACATCTTTCAGAGAAAAACGCGTACATTAGATAACAAGTCAGAACAAATAATATGAAAAAGGTACTGTTCATAGACCGCGACGGCACCCTGATAAAGGAACCGGAGGACGAGCAGATAGACAGTTTCAGCAAGCTGGAGTTTGTCGAGGGCGTGTTCCGCAACCTCTCTTTTATCCGCAAGAACCTGGATTTCGAGTTCGTGATGGTAAGCAATCAGGATGGGTTAGGGACATCTTCGTTCCCCGAAGACACATTCTGGCCGGTACACAACTTTATACTCCAGACGCTGAAGGGCGAGGGAATAGAGTTTGACAATATCCTGATAGACCGTCATTTCCCTGCCGACAACCATCCCTGCCGCAAGCCCGGCACGGGAATGCTGAAGGAATACATAGAGAACTCCAACCTTAACGAAGCCCTTACGACTGAGCCTCAGTATGACCTTGCCGGCTCTTACGTCATCGGCGACCGTGAGAGTGATGAGCAATTGGCTAAGAACCTTGGCTGCCGCTTCCTTAAAATCGACGGCCCTACGTCGTGGGACACCATAGCAGAACTTCTGTTTGCAGGCGAACGGAAGGCCGAAATCACCCGAACCACAAAGGAGACAGACATCACGATACGCCTGAATGTTGACGGTACAGGCCAGTGTGACATTGAAACGGGACTGGGATTCTTCAATCACATGCTGGAGCAGATAGGCCGTCATGGCATGATGGACCTCTATGTGCGCTGTAATGGCGACCTTGACGTGGATGAGCATCACACAATCGAAGACACCGGCATAGTGCTTGGCGAGTGCCTGCTGAAAGCGTTAGGCGATAAGCGGGGCATAGAGCGTTATGGGTATTGCCTGCCTATGGATGACTGTCTGTGTCAGGTGGCACTCGATTTCGGTGGCCGTCCCTGGCTGATATGGGATGCAGAGTTCCACAGAGAGAAGGTAGGGGAAATGCCGACAGAAATGTTTCAGCATTTCTTCAAGAGTGTTTCAGATGCCTCAAAGATGAACCTGAACATCAAGGCCGAGGGTACGAACGAGCATCATAAGATAGAAGGTATATTCAAAGCCTTTGCGCGAGCCATCAGGATGGCTGTCAAGAGGGATATATATCATTACCAATTACCTTCTACCAAAGGCGCTTTGTAAGTTAAAAAATGATAATTATCAAGCGAAACGGAGACTAACCTTCTCTGTTTCGCTTTTTTTTGCTACCTTTGCATTCATATCATACGTAAATCTAAATACTAATCTGACTAATAAAAATGACACAGTTAAAATCCCTAAGTAAGCTGACTGCTCCTAAGAGCACAGCCCCCGAGAAGATTATCCAGTTTGGTGAAGGCAACTTCCTGCGTGCTTTTGTAGATTGGATTATCTGGAACATGAATGCCAAGACCAATTTCAATGGTTCAGTGGTAGTAGTACAACCTATCGAGAAGGGCATGGTACCTTGGCTCAATGGCCAGGATTGCCTTTATCACGTAAACCTGCAGGGCCGCCTGAACGGTGAGGCCGTAAACCAGTTGGACCGCATTGACGTGATTTCCCGCGCCCTCGACCCATACGCTCAGAACTGGGCATTCATGGCGTTGGCAGAGCAGCCGGAGATTCGTTTCGTTATCTCTAACACCACAGAGGCTGGTATCGCATTCGATCCAGCTTGCAAACTCTCTGATGCTCCTGCATCAAGCTATCCCGGCAAGCTCGTTCAGTTGCTCTATCGTCGTTATCAGACCTTCAATGGCGACCCATCAAAGGGCCTCATCATCATGCCATGTGAGCTCATCTTCCTCAACGGTCACCACCTGAAGGACTGCATCCGCAAGTACATAGAGCTGTGGAAAGAGGACCTCGGTGCCGACTATGAAGGCTTCAAGGAGTGGTTCGAGAAGTACAACTACGTATGTGCTACACTCGTTGACCGCATCGTACCGGGCTTCCCACGCAAGGATATCGTTGAGATTCAGAACAAGATCGGCTACAAGGACAACCTCGTAGTTCAGGCTGAGATTTTCCACCTGTGGGTGATTGAGAAGGCTGAGAACATGACTTGCGAGGAGTTGCGCGCTGAGTTCCCTGCCGATCAGGCTGGTCTGCATGTGCTCATTGCCGAGTCTGAGGCTCCATACCACGAGAGAAAGGTTACTCTGCTCAATGGCCCGCACACTGTTCTTTCTCCTGTGGCTTACCTCTCAGGCATCAATATCGTTCGCGATGCGCTGCACGATGAGGTAGTAGGAAAGTATATCAAGAAGGTACAGTATGATGAGCTGATGCAGACTCTTAACCTCCCGATGGAGGAACTGCAGAAGTTTGCTGCTGACGTGCTGGAGCGCTTCGACAACCCATACGTTGACCATCAGGTAACGTCCATCATGCTCAACTCCTTCCCGAAGTTCCAGGCACGCGACCTGCCAGGAGTAAAGGTTTATCTGGAGCGCAAGGGCGAGCTGCCAAAGGGCCTCGTGCTGGGTCTCGCTGCCATCATCACTTACTACAAGGGCGGTACACGCGCAGACGGTGCACCTATTCAGCCTAATGATGACCAGAAGATTATGGACCTGCTGAAGGATCTGTGGGCTACGGGCGACACTAAGAAGGTTGCTGAGGGTGTCCTCGCTGCTGACTGGATTTGGGGTGAGCACGGTGACCTGAACAAGATTCCTGGACTCACAGACATGGTAGTAGGCTTCCTCAATGACATCCAGTCTAAGGGAATGATTGAGACAGTGAAGTCAATCCTGTAATGCGAACAGCATATTAGATATGATTTTAAGGTGAAAATCAACATAATCCACCTAATATATTAAGAGAACGGTCTGAAAGCAGTAAGTCTTTCAGACCGTTTTTTCGTCCCCTTTCCTTCCTTGTGTTAGCCTACTTTCCGTTAGAAAGGGCGTCTGCATCCCTGCCAGCGTGGCTTTGTGTTATTTCAACAAATGCTTGCTGGAAAACTATTGTCATGCGAGAGAACGATGGCAAGGCCAACGCTATTTTTTCAGCTTTATCACATCTCCTATGTTTATGCCGTTGCTTCCGTTAGGCGAAACCGGCAGCCCATCCCAGGTCCACATCTCCAATATCCTCTCCCTGATAGTCTGTTCCTGCACTTTGCCATTAAAAAGTTCAGTCTCATATCTTCCGTTGGCGTAACTCCATTCCGCACGGTTGCCTGTTACATCTCTATTGTCCATGATGCTTTCATCACGTGCAGGGTCTTCCATGTCCGTCCCTACGCCCACTTCAATGTCTTTGGCGTCTATTGTCGATGTGATGGTATTGCCGTTCAGAATGTATTTGCCTTTTGCTTCTGCAGACATATAACGGTATGGAGTATATACACCTTTCATACTGTATCCCTTGAGGACGAGAGTAAATGTGCCATTCTTCTTAAAGGTGCATTTACTTTTTACCTTAGTGAAGTTGAATTCCATTTCTTTCAGCGTCTCCTCCGCACATTTCCATTTGCCCACCAGTTGTTGTGCAAATGTCAGATGTAGAGAAAACACAAAGAGAACAGTAAGAGTTATAATACGTTTGGAATAGTTGGAAATAAAAAAGGTATTCATAGCTTTTCTTTTTGGTTATTTGTTTATAGTGCTTTTACAATCACATTTTCCTGTCTAATCTGTCACTTCTGTGTAGTTGTATATGCATCGGCTTTTCCTGCAGTATATATTTCCCGCTCCAATTGTATATCTTTTATGCATTCGCGCTATATGAGATAGTCAAAAGGCTTTAGGTGTGTAATGAGAATTGTGTTACAGCCTACATGATTATGGCTACATCTCCATCATGGGGCTACCTTTCTCTAAACTCCAACATCAGTTCGTCAGCCAGATACTCGTCGCTGCGGCAGTGCATGTCTGCCACCCCTTCACTGATTAACTGATACGTGTCAGAATCATAGAAGAACGAAAGGGCATCTTCCAGCGACAGCCCCGATTTTTGTGCAAAGATTGCAACAATCCTTGCATATTTCATTTGAAGTATAGTCTTGTTGGCTTCCATATCCTACACCTTTTCTGCTTTGGTAAAATGAAGATGGCGGTCAAGCATCAGTCCGTTCATAATGCACAACTGATGATTCGGCTTTTCATATTTCAGACGCCCAAGCGCCTCATCCTTGGAAATGACGCCGGCAAAATACAGGTCAACAGTATTAAACACTTTGTCGTTAGCCACACCGCCAGATACGGCATCGTATGACGGCTGCGGTATTCCTCCTTTCCTGCAAACTGCCACGTAGTCAAGCCATTCCTCGTCGTAACTTGGAAATGATTTGATGTTGAAGTCTGGCATTTCCTCGTCCAGTTCATATTCGTTGATAAAAGCCTCCTTGCCCCTGCGAGTGAAACGCTCGGCATAGCGCACAGCCTGTTCACGAAAAGCAGTCAAGTAGAATCCCTTCCCGAAGTCCAACTTGTCGCGCGAATGGAGCACATCGGGCTTCTTAATGACCATTGTCGATGCGTGATACAGTTTGACCTTCGGTCGAGCCTGTTCACGCTCGACAGTGTCCAATCGAGATTGACACTGTTCTCGCTCAATCGCAGCCTTCATGACAATGCTCCTCTCTCCTTTAAGACTTCCGTCAGTTCTTCCACAAGATAGTCCTTGCTGAACGTGTGCAGCACGTCGTAGCAAGGCAAGATATAGTCGTTCAGCACTCCCGATGAGCGCAGGGCACCATACACCTGTGATGCACTCTTGTGAAGTGCATCCGACAGGCTGCCCACGCAGAAGGTGATAAAATCCAAATGCTCCGTTTTCATACTTCAATCGCTATTATCGGTCGCAAAGGTAGTGAAAACCGAATACAGAGAACTTGTTCTATGTTGAGGTGCAGCTTACCTTCGCCCAGTTTTACGGTGCAAATATACAAAACTTTTCTCAGATAACAGTCTCTTGGTGAAATTTTTTTGTAAATGTGCAAGAACGAGTGGGAACTCGAAGAAGGGAATATAGGCGAAAAGTCACTTTGTTCATTTTTATGTTAAAAAAGTGA
>DEKQ01000123.1:0-394 GCA_002353975.1 Prevotellaceae bacterium UBA2718 | reverse complement strand
AAAAGTGACAAAAGTGATTTTCGTACCTTCAAAATTAGTGCGTATTTCGGAGCGAAGTCGCCTGTGACTGCAAATAACGCACGAGAGAGAACGAATAGTTAAAGCATTGAGTGTCAGATGTTTAGTGTGTTTTATGCCGAAAATTCGCAAAAATAACCGTCAAATCGGCCACAAAAATCGGGGTAAAAGACCTACTATTACCTCGTGATAGACCTACTTTCACTCTGCAAAATACCTGCTATTGCATTGTAAAAGACCTACTATCACCCCGCAAAAGACCTGCTTTTACCCTCCGAAGGGTTATTTTTCACTTTTCACTCTTCACTTTTCACTTCCTTCCGCTCTATTTTTCATTTTTTAGTGGTAAGTTCTGAAAATCACTTTTGCTCATTTT
>DEKQ01000106.1:9848-10763 GCA_002353975.1 Prevotellaceae bacterium UBA2718 | reverse complement strand
ACAGAGAAAAAGACTGCACGGGAATTACAACTTTTTTTTCTAACGGGTAAAAAACTATAATAATCTATAAAGACAAAATGGTAGATTCTTATTAATGATGGCGAGAACGTGCCAACGCTTGGTGACGTATGCTTTGGATTTCTTCTTGCGAATAGCGGAAATAATCTGATGGGCAACCTTCTCGACGGGCATCACCCAGAATAGACCATCGCCTTTTGCCATTACTGTATCAACGAGACCTGGACGAATGTCAGTAACTGTTATGCTCCCACCGCTCTTATAAGCTTTCTTACGCAAAGCTTCCATGTAGTTAATCTGGTAGGCTTTAGTCGCACTATAGGCAGGTGCCATTGGTTCGCCACGTAATCCGCCAACAGAAGTGACTGCTACGAGGTGACCATGACCTTGCTGCTCGAAGATGTGGTAGAGTGTATCAATGACAAATGTCCAGCCTCTTACGTTTGTATCAATCGCAGGACATTCCAAAGCATAGTCAAGTGAGGGATTGAGGTCGCCAGTACCAGAGCAAACGATGGCAAGGTCAATGTGTTCCAACTTTGCGCAAAGCGTGTGAATGGCCTGCTCGATTTCTTCTTGTCTGGTAATGTCCGCCGTGGCTGAGAATGTCGTGTCGGGATGCTCTTGGAGCAGTTCGTCAAGCAGATATGTCCGTCGGCCAACGATGCCCATGCAGTTGCCCTCAGCAGCGTACTTTTCAAAAAGCGCCCTTCCTATGCCTGAAGATGCTCCAATGATAATGATGGTTTTCTTATTCATTGATCTCTATCGATTATGCTTTATTTTGTTTCTTTTGTCAATAAGTAAACGTCAAAGTGTCCGCACCTTTTTGAGTTTTCTTATCTGCCATTTTTACACATTTTTAAGATTTTACACGATGCAAATATACACCTTTTT
>DEKQ01000106.1:0-9824 GCA_002353975.1 Prevotellaceae bacterium UBA2718 | reverse complement strand
GATTTTCTGCAAGAGTTTTGACGAAAAAGCATAAGATTTTCTTATTATTTTAGTCATTTTCAACCGCGTATATTACGCGTGCATAAATATGCATAAGCCTGCATCAACTCTCCATGGGAAAGTCTCTAAAAAAGTCATGAAATACCTCTTTCGGGGGTGGAAAGCTGCCTGCCGGAGGTGATGGAGTAACTTTTACTCGGTTAAAGTTACTCCGCTACCCTGCTAAAGTAGGTCTTTTGCAAGGTAAAAGTTACTCCATTACAAGCCGAAAATTAAACTATTTCACCACAAAGTTATCCTATTCTTCCTGATAAACATTTCCGATTTTAACACTACATTTTCTAACGCGCACAGACACAGAACTTTAACCAAATGCTGCATTTTAACATTTATACGCGTCAAGCAGTTCGTTTCGTGAAAAATACGACGCGTGAGAGCACGAATAATTATGCAATACGTGCATAAACGGACAATAAGCCAAGGCATTTTTTCTGCTCACGGGAGAATTATAACGACTTTTTTTTGTCAATGTCAGAAATTCTTCTTATTTTTGCACCCCATGAACTATAATGAAGACATACAGGAGGCCGTCTCCGTGATGCGTCGCGGCGGCGTGATACTCTACCCCACCGATACGGTATGGGGCATAGGCTGTGATGCCACGAATGCCGAGGCCGTGGCACGTATATATGAGATTAAGCGCCGCGAGGAGTCGAAGGCGATGATATGTCTGGTGGATTCCGATGACCGGATACAGCGCTACGTGCGCAATGTGCCTGAAGTGGCGTGGGACGTGATGAACCTCTCCACCACTCCCACGACCGTGATACTGGACGGTGCCAATGGCTTGGCGCCCAACCTGATAGCCGAGGACGGCTCGATAGCTATGCGCATAACGCGCGAAGAGTTTTCCCGCGAGCTGTGCTACCGTATGCAGCGCCCCATCGTATCGACCAGCGCAAACATCAGCGGACAGCCGGCGGCACAGAATTACCGCGACATTTCAGAGGAGATACTGCGGAGCGTTGACTACGTCTGCAAGTCGCGCAGGCAGGAGCATCAGCCCCACAAGCCCTCCTCTATCATCAGAATAAGACAGAATGGAGAGTTCAAAATTATTCGATAACTTTCTCACATGGCGCCAGAAGCGACTGTCAGACAAGCAGTTCACGCTCATTCTGGCCTTTGCCGTAGGCATATTGGCGGCGTTGGCGGCCTATGTGCTGCACTCTCTCATACACATCATACAGACACTCCTGTCGCGCGAAGTGGAGGGCAGCAGCTACAACTGGCTCTACCTGGTGCTGCCGGTGGTGGGTATATGGCTCACCATGCTGTTCGTGAAGTACATCGTGAGGCACAACATCTCGCATGGCATAACGCGCATACTCTACGCCATCAGCACTAACAAGAGCCGCCTGAAGGCCCACAACTGCTGGACGAGCGTGGTAGCGAGCGCCATCACCATCGGCTTCGGCGGCTCCGTGGGTGCCGAGGCTCCTATTGTGCTGACGGGCTCGAGTATTGCCAGCACGCTCGGTCAGAAGTTCCGCATGAACAACAAGACGCTGATGCTCCTCGTGGGATGCGGCGCAGCAGCGGCGATAGCAGGCATCTTCAAGGCTCCCATAGCAGGCCTGGTGTTCACCATCGAGGTGCTGATGATAGACCTCACGATGGCCAGCATATCGCCGATACTCATTGCGAGCGTCACGGCCACATGCTTCACCTACGTCCTCGTGGGCGACGACAAGCTGTTCACCTTCAACAGGTTGTCGGCATGGGAAGTAGGGATGGTACCGTCTGACATGCTTCTGGGAGTATTCTGCGGCCTGGTGTCACTCTATTTCATACGCACGATGACGTTCTGCGAAGACATCTTCGCGCGTCTGCACAACCGTTACGCAAAGCTCTTTTGCGGCGGCATCATGCTCAGCGTGCTCATCTTCCTCCTGCCGTCGCTCTATGGCGAGGGTTACAAATCCATTGAAATCCTCCTCAGCGGCACCTCTGAGCAGGAATGGAACGAGGTGATGAGCAACTCGTGGTTCTATGGCAAGGGCACGATGATGATGGTGCTATACCTTGCCTGCGTCATACTGGCAAAGAGCTTTGCCACCGCCAGCACCAACGGCGGCGGCGGATGCGGCGGTACGTTTGCACCCTCGCTGTTCGTAGGAGCATTTTCCGGCTTCCTCTTTGCGCGCCTGTGGAACATCTACGAAATCGGTATGCCTTACCCCGAGACCAACGCCGCCCTCTTAGGCATGGCCGGCGTGATGTCGGGAGTGATGCACGCACCGCTCACGGGAGTATTCCTCATAGCCGAGCTGACGGCGGGATATGACATGTTCCTTCCGCTCATCATCACCAGCGTAATGGCCTATCTCACCATCCTTGCCTTTGAGCCTCACAGCATCTACGGTATGCGCCTGGCACGCCAGGGCAAGCTCATCACCCACCATACGGACAAGAGCGTGCTGACGCTGATGACGCTTGACAGCGTGATAGACCGTGACTTCATACCCGTCAGCAAGGACATGGAGATGGGAAAGCTCGTGGCAGCCATCAGCCGCAGCCACAGTCCCATACTGCCGGTGCTTGATGGAGCAGGCAACCTGATTGGCGAGGTGGATACTAATAAGATAAGGCATCTGATGTTCCGCACCGAGCTGTACCACCACTTCAAGGTCAATCAACTGATGTCTTCACCCATTGCCACGTTGCGTCTTGCCGATCCGATGGAGGATGTTATGCAAGCCTTTGAGAGCACAGCTGCCGAACAGCTGCCGGTGATAGACGAGGATGCACGCTTGGTGGGATATATCAACAAGGCACAACTCTACAGCCGTTATCGCAAGATGGTGGCAGACCTCAGCACGGAGTAAATGGTAAATGAAAAAGATGAAGATAATTTTCATGGGCACGCCGGAGTTTGCAGTCGGAACTCTGCAGGCGTTAGTAGATGGCGGTTACGATGTTGTAGCCGTAGTGACTCAACCCGACAAACCCGTCGGGCGGCATGGTTCAGTACTTCAGCCGCCTCCGGTAAAGGTCTTTGCACA
Organism: Prevotellaceae bacterium UBA2718; assembly: GCA_002353975.1. GTDB lineage: Bacteria > Bacteroidota > Bacteroidia > Bacteroidales > Bacteroidaceae > Prevotella. The sequence continues at coordinate 6,759 of DEKQ01000106.1, read as the reverse complement.
AGAGCACGGCATCCCCGTACTGCAACCGGAGAAGATGAAAGACCCTGCTTTCATCGAAGAACTGCGTTCCTATGACGCCGACGTACAGGTCGTCGTGGCGTTCCGTATGTTGCCCGAAGTGGTGTGGAGCATGCCTCGGTGGGGCACATTCAATGTCCATGCCGCGCTGCTGCCACAGTATCGTGGAGCCGCACCCATCAATTGGGCCATCATCAACGGAGAGACGGAGACGGGTGTAACCACGTTCTTCCTCGACCACGACATCGACACAGGCCGCATAATCCTGCAGAAACCCTTTCCTATTCCCGATGATGCGGACGTGGAATATGTCTATGACGGCCTGATGCAGCTGGGTGCTGAGGCAGCGGTTGAGACGCTGAAGATGCTGCAGGAAAGCGGCGGCGACATACCGTCCATGCCTCAGGAAGAGCTTATCGGCAACCATATCGAGCTGCATAATGCACCGAAGATATTCAAGGAAACCTGCAAGATAAGCTGGCAGCAGCCTTGCAAGCGCGTATATGACTTCATAAGAGGCATGTCGCCCATCCCCGGCGCATGGGGCGCAGTCACCATGCCAGGGGGGAATATCACCGAGCTGAAGATATATCGCGCAGCAAAGACGGACATCCCTACCCCACCCGAAGTTAGCGCTGGACAGATGATAACGGAGAAGAAGCATTGCTATGTGGCATGTCAGGACTCGCTTCTGGAGCTCCTTACCGTACAGCCGTCGGGCAAGAAACGCATGGCAGCCCAGGACTACCTGAACGGAATTCATAACGCATGATGCACAATTCACACTTTTTATACAAATTGTTGTGTAATTATGAATGCCGCATTATGAATTATGAATTATTTTTATTACCTTTGCACCCATTATGACAGAAAGAAAAGTAAGAGTGCGCTTTGCGCCAAGTCCTACAGGCCCGCTCCACATTGGAGGCGTCAGGACAGCATTGTTCAATTATCTCTTTGCCCGCCAGAAGGGTGGAGAATTGATTTTCCGTATTGAAGATACAGACTCCACGCGTTTCGTTCCCGGAGCAGAGGAGTATATCATAGAGTCGTTCCGATGGTTAGGCATCACGTTTGATGAAGGCGTAGGCATCGGTGGCGACAAGGGTCCCTACCGCCAGAGCGAGCGCAGGGAGATATACAAGCAGTACGTCAAGCAGCTTCTTGACAATGGCAAGGCGTACATGGCCTTTGATACTCCGCAGGAACTGGAGCAGAAACGCGCCGCTACACCTAACTTCCAGTACGATGCCCACACACGTGGAGAGATGCGCAACTCGCTCACACTCTCCAAGGAAGAGGTTGACGAGCTGATTGCTGACGGCAAACAGTTCGTGGTGCGCTTCAAGATTGAGCCCGGTGAAGAGATACTCGTGAATGACCTCATACGCGGTGAGGTAAGGGTGAAGAGCGACATTCTGGACGACAAAGTGCTCTATAAGAGCGCCGACGAACTGCCAACCTATCACCTTGCCAACATCGTTGACGACCATCTGATGGAGATCAGCCACGTCATTCGTGGTGAGGAATGGCTGCCATCGGCCCCTTTGCACGTGCTGCTGTACCGTGCCTTCGGATGGGAAGACACCATGCCACAGTTCGCGCACCTGCCGCTGCTGCTGAAGCCGGAAGGCAAGGGCAAGCTGTCAAAGCGCGATGGTGACCGCTTAGGTTTCCCTGTCTTCCCATTGGAATGGCATGACCGCAAGAGCGGGGAGGTAAGCTCAGGATACCGCGAGGCAGGCTATTTCCCCGAGGCTTTGCTCAACTTCCTTGCCCTGTTGGGATGGAATCCTGGCACAGAGCAGGAACTCTTCACGCTCGATGAGCTAGTGCAGGCTTTCGACATCTCACGCTGCTCAAAGGCCGGTGCGAAGTTCGACTACAAGAAAGGCATCTGGTTCAACCATGAGTATCTGCTGCGCAAGTCAGCCGAAGAGGTTGCCACTCTCTTTGCACCCATCGTGGCAGGCAATGGCGTAGAGGTGGATATGCCGCGCATTACCAAGGTGGTAGAACTGATGAAGGACCGCGTAAACTTTGTGCACGAGTTGTGGCCGCTGTGCTCGTTCTTCTTCTTCGCTCCCCAACAGTATGACGAGAAGACCGTTGCAAAGCGCTGGAAGGCAGACTCTCCACAGGTGATGAGAGAGCTCGCCGAGGTGCTGAAGGGCATTGAAGACTTCTCCGTAGAGGGTCAGGAGCCTGTCGTGATGGCCTGGGTCAACGAGAAGGGCTACAAGCTGGGCGATGTGATGAATGCGTTCCGCCTCTGCTTGGTAGGCGAAGGCAAAGGCCCCGGCATGTTTGACATCTCCGCATTCCTTGGAAAAGAAGAGACATTGAAACGAATAGAAAAAGCTATAGAGCAACTGCCTTGATATACAATATCCTGTTATACATATATGAGCTTGGCATCTTCGTTGCCTCTTTCTTCTCTGACAAGGTGAAGAAGATGTGGCGCGGCGAACGTCAGGCCATACAATACCTCAAGGAGCACGTTGACCCCAATGCTGAATACGCATGGTTTCACGCTGCCTCATTAGGCGAATTTGAGCAGGGACGACCCATAATCGAGGAGTATCGCAACGTGCATCCAGAGCGCAAGATACTGCTGACGTTCTTCTCTCCCTCGGGCTACGAGGTCAGAAAGAACTATGACGGTGCTGACCTCATCTGCTACCTGCCCATCGATACCTTCACTAATGCGCGTCGTTTCCTGCGTGCCGTGAGGCCGGTGGAGGCGTTCTTCATTAAGTATGAGTTCTGGTATAACTACCTCCACATCCTGCGCCATCGCCATGTGCCTGTCTATAGCGTCAGTTCCATCTTCCGTCCCGGGCAGATTTTCTTCCGCTGGTACGGCTATCAGTATCGTGCGGTGCTGAGATGCTTCACACATTTCTTTGTCCAGACGGAGAAATCTAAGGAGTTGTTGTCGGAACTGGGCTACGACAACGTCACCGTGACGGGCGATACACGCTTCGACCGCGTATTGCAGATAGCCAACCAGAGCAAGCAGATACCTATTGTGGAGATGTTCCTGAACCTCAACGAGTCTGAAAAGGAGCAGGGAAAGGAGTCCTCAAAGCGCAGAAACGTCTTTGTGGCAGGTTCGTCCTGGCTTCCCGACGAGGAGATATTCATCCCCTATTTCGCTGAGCATAAGGACTGGAAGGTCATCATTGCGCCCCACGTCATAGGCGAGTCGCACATCAGTCAGATTATGAAACTGCTTGAGGGCCGCCGCGTGATGCGCTACTCACAGCTGAGCAAGGACGATGAGACGGCGCTGCGCGAGGCTGATGTACTCATCATCGATTGCTTCGGACTCCTCTCTTCCATCTACCGTTACGCCACCGTGGCATACGTGGGAGGCGGCTTCGGCGTGGGAATACACAACCTGCCGGAGGCTGCCGTGTGGAACGTGCCGGTAATCTTCGGCCCCAACCACGAGAAATTCCAGGAAGCGATGGAGCTCAAAGCATGTGATGGAGGCATTCCTATCAACGGCGCAGAGGACTTCGTGCAGACGATGACAGTCCTCTCCGAACAGCCAGAGGAGCTGAAGCGGCGCTCCGATGCCGCAGGACAGTACGTCAAGACCCACTCAGGAGCAGCAGGAAAAATCCTTGCAGCAGTAACGAATAAAGAAACAACAAACAACTTATAGCACTAATGAAAAACGTCGAGACACTTTGTGTACACGGTGGTTACAAAGCCACAAAGGGCGAACCTCAGCAGTTGCCCATCATACAGTCAACCACATTCAAATATGACACCAGCGAGCAGATGGCCCGCCTCTTCGACCTGAAGGATGACGGATACTTCTATACCCGCCTTGCAAACCCCACCAACGATGCCGTAGCCAAGAAGATAGCAGCGCTGGAAGGCGGTGTGGGAGCCGTACTGACATCATCCGGACAGGCCGCAAACTTCTACGCCATCTTCAATATCTGCGAGAGCGGCGACCACTTCATCACATCCAACACCATCTATGGAGGCACGTTCAACCTCTTCGGCGTCACTATGAAGAAGCTCGGCATTGAGTGTACCTTCGTGGATCCTGACTGGGATGACGAGACAATAGAGAAGTGTTTCAAGCCCAACACCAAGTGTTTCTTTGGTGAGACCATCAGCAATCCCGGCGGCAATGTGTTTGACATAGAGCGCTTTGCCAAGATGGCGCACAAGCACGGCGTGCCCTTGATTGTTGACAATACCTTCGCCACCCCTATAAACTGCCGCCCCTTTGAGTGGGGATGCGACATCGTTACCCACTCCACTACAAAGTATATGGACGGTCACGCCACCCAGGTGGGAGGCTGCGTAGTGGATTCCGGCAACTTCGATTGGGAGACCTGCACACACAATGGTGATTCTTCACTCTTCAATCTTCAATCTTCACTTCCTAAGTACCCGGGCCTGACGACTCCCGATGAGTCATATCACGGCCTGACATACACCAAGGCCTTTGGCAAGATGGCATACTGCACCAAGCTCGTAAGCCAGCTGATGCGCGACCTTGGCAGCATCCCTGCACCTATGAACTCATTCCTTCTCAACCTGGGACTTGAGACTCTGGCACTCCGAATGAAGCAGCATTGCGCCAATGCGCAGAAGGTAGCAGAATGGCTGGAGAAGAATGACAAGGTGGCATGGGTGAACTATTGCGGCCTGCCATCAAACAAATACTACGCCCTGGGGCAGAAATACCTCCCCAACGGCTCATGCGGCGTCATCGCCTTCGGACTGAAAGGCACACGTGAGGATGCAATCAAGTTCATGGATAACCTGGAGTTCATCTCCATCGTCACCCACGTAGCCGACGCACGCACCTGCATACTCCATCCTGCCAGCCACACACACCGTCAGATGTCAGACGAACAGCTGCGCGAGGCCGGCGTGGCACCAGACCTTGTACGCCTCTCCGTAGGCATAGAGAATGCTGACGACATCATCGCAGACATACAGAATGCGATGGAGAAAATGAACTAAATCCCCCTCATCTCGTGCTTGAAATGCGATGGAGAAAATGAACTAAATCCCCTCATCTCGTGCTTGACACGGAATCGCAGCAGGAAGCAGTAATCATAATTCTCAATTTTCAATTCTCAATTCTCAATTTGAAATGGATGCCCTTGTATTAGAAGGTGGCGGCATGCGCGGTGTGTTCACTACCGGCGTGCTCGACGCATTTATGAAACACGATGTGCATTTCCGGTACATCGTGGGGGTCAGCGCGGGTGCATGCAACGGACTGTCCTACGCCTCATGGCAGCCGGGCAGGGCACATTTCTCAAACATTGAGCTCTTTGAGCGCTACGACTACCTCAGCATACGCCATCTCATACAGCAAGGCAGCATCTTCGATACTAAGCTGCTCTACGAGCGTATGCCGGAGTACATCTACCCATACGACTACGATACCTACTTCAATAGCGGCATCATATTTGAGCAGGTTGTCACCAATTGTCGCACGGGACGGGCTGAATACCTCTCCGAACATTCTGGCAATAGCCGCCGACTGCTTGCCATTTGCCAGGCTACGTCATCGCTGCCATACGTCGCGAAGATACAATACGTGGATGACATACCCTATCTGGATGGTGGCATAGTTGACAGCATACCCGTGGAGCGAGCCTTAAAGCAGGGATATCAGAAACCGCTCGTAGTGCTGACGCGCAATCGAGGATACCGCAAAACAATGAAAGACCGCCGTATGCCACGACTGTTCTATTCGCAATACCCTCGCCTGCGCGTCGCCCTGAGCCACAGGAACAGTGTTTACAATGCACAGTTGGAAGAGGTTGAGAGGATGGAAGACGAAGGCCTTATCACCGTAATACGCCCAGAGAAACCCATCGTCGTAGATAGATTGGAGAAGAACATCCAAAAGCTTGAGGACCTATACCAGGAAGGCTTCGCTCTCGGAGAGCGATACTGCACCCAAAATCAATAGGAATATATAGTAATACGCGATTTGACACTTTGCTCAATTTTTAACTAAAAAATGAGCAAAGTGTTTTTTTTGAACTTTCGACTAAAAAATGAAAAATAGAAGAGAAGAAGGGTGAAGGATGAGGGTTGAAAGGTGAAAATTTGGCCTTTTGGAGGGTGCAAACCTACTTTTCTCGTGCAATAGCAGGTCTTTTACATCGCAATAGTAGGTCTTTTGCTGAGTGAAAGTAGGTCTATCAGGGGGTAATAGTAGGTCTTTTACCCCCGTTTTTGTGGTCGTTTTGGCGGTTTTTGTGGGTGATTTTTGACGCGAAACGCATCAAATACTTGACACTCAATGCTTTGAGTGTTCGTGCTATTTTGGGCGTTATTTGCGGGCGCAGGCGGCGACGGTCCGAAATATGTGCTATTTTTGAAGGTGCGAAAATCACTTTTGTCANNAAAATGAACAAAAGTGATTTTGGCATAACTTGTGATTATGGGAGGAAACGGGGGTCAAAAAAAAAACTAAAAGGCATGGAAGCGCTTCATGATGTTATTTTGTAATCGTTATCCGTTCTTTTCCAAAGATATAGGGAGATAGTCTGCAAATATCTATCAAGCGACTGATGCAGAGGCTTCCGACCGTGCAGACCGTAAGTGAAATGGCAAGGAATAGCATCCCAGTAGGGTCAAATGAGAGTATCGGGACGAGCTGTTTGCAGAGTATGGTGAATACAGGCGAGAAGAGGAACAGACACAGGGTGTTCCTGCCCAAGAGGATGAGGGTGCGGTTTATCA
>DEKQ01000103.1 GCA_002353975.1 Prevotellaceae bacterium UBA2718 | reverse complement strand
GAGGGAACGCAACTGTCGTCGCGCTACCAGTGGAAACACTCGGTGGGACCTGCTGAGAACCGACCGCTGAACGAAAATCGCTGGAACTACACCTTCGCCCACCGTATGTTCCCCAACTACTATCAGACTTACGGACTTGGATTCTACGAACTGTTCCTCTTGTCTGAATATATCGGTGCCGAACCGCTTCCGATTCTCAACGTCGGCCTGATCTGCCAATATCAGAACGAAGATGCCGGTGTACCCCTCGACAGTCTTGACGAGTATATTCAGGATGCTCTCGATCTGATAGAGTTTGCCAACGGCGATGTATCCACCAGCTGGGGACGATTGCGCGCAGAGATGGGACATCCCGAACCTTTCCATCTGAAGTACCTCGGAATAGGCAACGAACAGTGGGGACAGGAGTATGCCGAACGGCTGGAGCCCTTTATAAAGGCCGTGCGTCGGCAGCATCCCGAGATACAGATAGTAGGATCGGCAGGTCCCTCGCCCGACGATGGCGACGGACATTTGTTCAACTACAACTGGCAGCAGATGCGACGGCTCAAGGTAGACCTCGTCGACGAACACTATTACCGCGACCAGCAGTGGTTCCTTTCGCAGGCCACCCGCTACGACAGCTATGACCGTAAAGGACCGAAGGTGTTTGCCGGAGAATATGCTTGCCATGTGAAAGAACGCGAGACCGGGAGAGAGGAACGCCGTTGGCCCACCGGCATGAACACCTTCGAGGCGGCTCTCTGCGAGGCTGCTTTGATGACAGGTCTTGAGCGTAATGCTGATATTGTCACAATGTGTACATACGCTCCCCTGTTTGCCCACGTGGAGGGATGGCAGTGGCGGCCCGACCTCATCTGGTTCGACAATCTGCGTGCCATGCGTACTCCAAGCTATTTCGTGCAACAGCTTTTCGCACAGAACGCAGGGACACACGTCCTTCCGCTCTCAGAGATAGAACCATCCGATAAGGGGAAGGCGACGAAGCACCGTCAACCAATAGCAGGACAGGACAGCCTCTACGCATCGGCCGTCTACGATGCCTACGCGCGCGTATATATAATAAAGGTAGTGAACGTGGCAACCACTCCACAACATCTTTCTGTCGGTTTGAAGGGCATCGGCCGTCTGACCCATTGCGAGGCAACCCTCTTCCACAGCGACCGTCCGACGGCTGTCAACACTATCAGTATGCCCGATGCCGTACAGCCCAAGCTGATCGACATCACACCAAAGGGAAACAACCTGCCGCTGATGCTGCCGTCACAGTCGTTCCTCGTGGTGCGATGCCGATAACACAGGGATATGCTCATCGAGACGAATCGCCGCGGTCAAGCGCCCGAAGCATCTGGTCGATACACTTACGCTTGTGATCCATGTTCGGATGCACATAGACGTTGAGCGTCGTGCTCACGTCGGAATGACCAAGGATGCTGCTCACCGTCTTGACATCGCAATGGCTCTCGATACATCGTGTGGCAAAGGTGTGGCGAAGCGAATGGAAGTTGATGTGCGGCAGGCCTAACTCGCGCAGCAGGCGATTGAAATGCTCCCGATAGGAGCGAGGCTCCACAGGGTCGCTCTTGTTGCTCAACACGTAGTTGTCCTTGTCCGAATGACGCATGGGCGACTCCAACAGCTTCGCCAGCTTGCCGCTGATAGGGATGACACGAAACGACGACTCCGTCTTGGGCGTGCCGATGATGATGACCGAACGTCGCTCGCCATCTTCTCCCTGTGAGTACACCCGCGACACCGTGCGCGAAATACTGATAGTGCGTTCTTGCAGATTGATGTCGCTCCACCGCAGCCCGCAGATTTCGCCAATGCGGATGCCGGTGTTGAGGCAAATCTGGATGCCGAGGTTGCGCAAAGTGTAGTGAGCCGACAGGTATTTCATCAGCTGACGCTGTGTCTGGGGCGACAGTACCGTCAGCCCCGGCTTGTTGCGTCGTGGAGGGTACTTCAGGTCCCAGGGACGCATCCTCCACCAGTTGCGCTTGTCGGCAAAGCGGATAATCATCCGCAGCACGATGATGGCATCTTCCGCCGTCTTGTGCGACAACCCCTGCTCAATCATCCGGATGATCAATGCCTGACCGTCGGCCTCGCTGATCTCCGTCGCATTGCGGAACACGGGCAACAGGTGTTTCTCGGCCAACATCGTGTAGGTGGCCATTGACGATTCTTTTACGAACAAAGCCTTTTCTGACTTCCAGGCTTTGTAGATTTCCTCAAATGTTATAGACTCCATAGTTTTGGTTTTATTAGAAGTAAAGTATATTCGTTTGCTGCGAAAAGGACAAACTATTTACAATTCGGAGCATAATTAAATAACATATTAGTTAAAATCATCATTTTTTTTAATAAATTTCTTGCAATAGTTCGTTAAAATTTCAATATACGGCCTAACGGCTATGCCGCGCAGCCAAAGAGTTCTTTGAAAATGTGATTAATTAAAGTTTGGTTCGGTCGGTATCGGCTTGCCTGAAAAATTCGTTTTGTCAGGAACGTATTGGTCATCAGCAACTTGAAGTTAGCCATGGAATAATCCATTCCTCTTTCCTTCATCATGACCTTGGCCACGTTCAGCGATGCGAATGATGCATTGAAAGCACAGTCAAGCTTGTTTGCATCCCGTGCCTGGGATTCGGTGAGGCCGCAGTGTTGCTTTGCATCCCGATAGCAAAACTCTATCTGGAATCTGGTTCTGTAAAAGTCCAATACATCCTCGCCCGAAAGTGAAGTGTCTGTCGAGAAGAACAGCTTGCGTTTCTTGTCAGGCATAATCCAGATGACGAGACGCACCTTACACTTCAGTGCCTTGGAGTAGGCAATCAGCGTGTAGGCTACGCCTGGCAGTCCATCGACGAAAATAGGCAGCATTCTCGACATGTCGAGTTTCTTCAGGTCTATCTTCCCGTCAATCATCTTTGGCCTTCCACGCTTGCCACTCCGCTCTCCCTCGTACAGATAGCACAGGTGAGCATTGTCGCGGAAACGGCTGATTAGATGGAAGCCGTGCTTATGGATGCCGTCATAGAAAGTACGTGTGGAGAAGAATGCGTCGGCAACGATGAGGTTGGACAGCTTCAGCAGTTCCTTGCGGTAGCGTTTGATGACAGCAATGTAATGATCGACAAGTGTCATGTTGCGCTTCTTCAACTCAAAGCTTCCCGGCGTCTGATGGGCGCGAAGCATCATGCAGTTGTGACTGTCGATGTCTATCAGCCCGAGACCCATAATCTCCAGCCCATGCTTCACGGCACCAGCACATCCCGACCAGAAACGACCAATATGCGGAGTCTTCTTGCCCGCCTTGCTGAGGTAGCAGGGGTCGATGGCTATGGCCTTGCGTCCCTCACCGCCGAAGTAGCGAAGGGCGAGCGAGACGTTGAAGCGAAGCCAGTTAAGGCTCTTCGAGCGCAAGCGTCCGAAGTTGTTGCGGTAGGTCTGTTCACCGTGCCTGCCGTACTTGCCCATCTGGGTGAAATTTATCTTTCTTGGTATAACCATGTATAAAAGTAGTACCTCGATGATGATTTTCTCAAAACTTTTGCCTAACTTTGCACCGGAGTCTACGATGGCCTCCTTGCATATGCCCGTATATTGGTCGAGTGCTTCTGATATTT
>DEKQ01000084.1:23652-31457 GCA_002353975.1 Prevotellaceae bacterium UBA2718 | reverse complement strand
TACCATGTACAATTTTCAACTTTCAATTCGCAATTTTCAATTTATATAAATGCTTGAGATAAAGAATCTGCACGCCAAAGCCGGCGACAAAGAGATACTGAAAGGCGTGGACCTGACCATTCGCGATGGTGAGATACACGCACTGATGGGCACTAACGGTGCCGGAAAGAGTACGTTGAGCAATGTGATAGTGGGCAATCCCGCATACGAAGTGACCGAGGGAACGATAACCTTCAACGGTGAGGACCTGCTGGCAATGACGCCTGACGAACGTGCCAATGCAGGCATATTCATGTCGTTCCAGATGCCGGTGGAGATTCCCGGAGTGTCAATGACCAACTTCATCAAGGCCGCAGTGAATGCCAAGCGCAAGTCAAGGGGAGAGGAACCCATTAAGCCTGCGGACTTCATTAAGATGATGAAGGAGAAGCGGCAGCTGGTGGAGATGGACCAGAAGCTGATGAGCCGCTCGGTGAACGAGGGCTTTTCGGGCGGAGAGAAGAAGCGCAACGAGATATTCCAGATGGCTATGCTTGAGCCTACATTCTGCATTCTCGACGAGACGGACTCGGGTCTGGACGTGGATGCACTGCGCATTGTGGCTACAGGCTTCAACAAACTGCGCACCGCAGAGACCTCGGGCATCATCATTACGCACTATCAGCGACTGCTGGACTACATCAAGCCCGACGTGGTACACGTGCTGATAGACGGCAGAATAGTGAAGACCGGAGGCCCGGACCTGGCACAGAAGATAGAGGAAGAGGGCTTTGAGTTTATAATTAATAATTCATAGTACATCGCCCGGCACTCTGTGACGCTTGCGTAACAAGCGTGGAGCAAGAATCCACTTCGTTCAAACGCCTGCGATACCATCGCAGACAATCCGATAGATTTCATTTTTTCAATCCGTATAATCCGTACTTGTGAACCAATACGTAAAACTATATAACGACATCAGACCGCAGTTGGAGCGGCAGTGCCACGCCGTGCTGAACGCGCAGCGCGAGGCAGCGATGGAGGCTTTCAAGTCTCTCGGCTTCCCTTCGCGCAAGGTGGAGCGCTACCGTTACACCGATGTGGCAGAGGCTTTTGCCCCTGACTACGGACTGTCGATGTCGCCTTACACCATAAAAAGCGTGGACTATGTCAGTCCCATCAGCGAGGCACCCATCGATGTCACGCCCTATTACAACAAGATAGCCGATGCGTCAGACGGTCTGACGGCCCTCAATACCGCATTGGCGCACGATGCACTGGTGGTGTATATCCCCAAGGGAACGGTGTGCAAGAACCCCATACGCATAGAAAACATCCTCAGCGGCGCTCAGGACACGATGATTGTGAGGCGCATTCTCATCATTATGGAGGAGAGCAGCGAGGCTACAATCTTCTTCGTTGACCATGCAAAGCAGGCCGGCAATGCGAGCGAAGCACCTTCGGGCGAAGGCTCTGCAGCTCCGCAATACCTCACCTTGCAGGTCGTGGAGGTGTTCTGCAAGGACAATGCGCACCTTGACATGTATGAGGTAGAGGAGACAGACAGCCGTTGCCGCCGCTTCAGCAACCTGTATCTGAGGGCTGACCGCGATGCCGTGGTGCGTCATAACAGCATCACTCTGTCTAATGGCATCACCCGAAACGGCGTTGACATAATGCTGGCGGGGGAGGGTAGTGACGTGACTATGAACGGTGCCGTCATTGCCGATGGGCAGCAACACGTAGATAACAACACGCTGATAGACCATCAGGTGCCCCGTTGCACGTCCAATGAGCTGTATAAATACGTGGTCGATGACGAGGCTGTTGGCGCTTTCGCAGGTCGTGTCCTCGTGAGGGAAGGGGCCGGACAGACCTCCTCACAGGAGACAAATAACAATATGTGCGCCTCTGACACGGCAAGGATATACACGCAACCCATGCTGGAGATCTATGCCGACGACGTGAAATGTGCCCACGGCTCCACCGTCGGAGTGATGGACGAGGGTGCGTTGTTCTACATGCAGCAGCGCGGAATACCCCTCGAAACGGCGCGAACGCTGTTGAAGAACGCCTTCATATCGCAGGTAGTGGACGAGCTGCATTGGCGCGGACTGCGTGACAGGATACACATCCTCGTGGAGAAACGCCTGTCAAAGGAGGACCGTTGCGGCTCGTGCAGGATATGCTCTAATTAACAATCCCTATCGTACGTCAATGAATATAGAAACCATCCGTAAGGATTTCCCCATACTATCGCGCACCATATACGGTAAATATCCGCTGATATACCTTGACAATGGTGCCACGACGCAGAAGCCGCTGTGCGTCCTCGACGCCATGCGGGAGGAATATCTGAACGTCAATGCCAACGTGCATCGCGGCGTACACTACCTCTCGCAGCAGGCTACGGACCTGCATGAGGCTGCCCGTGAGCGGGTGAGAGGGTTCATTAACGCCGGCTCCACGCGTGAAATCATCTTCACACGCGGCACCACGGAGAGCATAAACCTCGTGGCATCCAGCTTCACCGAGGCCTATATGCACGAGGGAGACGAGGTGATAGTGTCTGAGATGGAGCACCATTCCAACATCGTGCCGTGGCAATTGCAGGCCCGCCGCAGCGGTATCAAGGTGCGTGTGATACCCATGAGCGACGATGGAGTGCTGGATTTGCAGGCCTTTGAGGGGCTTTTCAGTGAGCGGACGCGCCTTGTCAGCGTGACACACGTGAGCAATGTCCTTGGTACAGTCAATCCTGTGAAGGACATTGTGGCAATAGCGCACCGTCACGGCGTGCCCTGCATGATTGACGGAGCACAGTCAGCACCCCACATTCGCATTGACGTGCGGGACCTGGACTGCGACTTCTTCGCCTTCTCGGGGCACAAAATGTACGGTCCCACCGGCATCGGCGTGCTCTATGGCAAGGAGAAATACCTCTCTGCCATGCCCCCGTATCAGGGCGGTGGCGAGATGATAGGGACAGTATCGTTTGAGAATACGACCTTCGCAGACCTGCCGTATAAGTTTGAAGCCGGCACGCCTGACTACATAGCCACCCACGGACTGGCGCAGGCGATAGACTATATGGAGTCCATTGGCATGGAGAACATCGAGAAACATGAGCGCGAGCTGACGCGATATGCCCTCGAACAGATGCAGACGGTGCCCGGAATGCGCATCTTCGGACCCCTCGACGCAGAGCGACGCGACGCCGTTATCTCGTTCTTGGTGGGCGATATACACCATCTTGACATGGGAACGCTGCTTGACCGCCTCGGTATAGCCGTGCGGACGGGCCACCATTGCGCCGAACCCCTGATGCATCGCCTCGGCATCAACGGCACCGTCAGAGCCTCATTCGCACTCTATAACACCAAGGAAGAGGTGGATAGCCTCGTCAATGGCATCAAGCGAGTAGCCGCAATGTTTTAGGCTTCCATAGCCTAACGACGGATATAATTCGAGTAATTAGTGAAATTCGTGGTCTATAATCATCGATATAATCTGTGAAATCTTAATTCTTCACTCTTCACTTTTCACTTTTCACTTATGAAAAAGACCTCAGCCATAGAGATGCACCGCCTGTCGGTGGAGCAGTTCAGACAGTCAGAGAAGCTGCCTCTCATCGTCGTGCTCGATGATGTGCGGTCGCTTTACAACGTCGGAAGCATATTCCGCACGGCTGATGCCTTTCGCGTTGAGGCGATATACCTCTGCGGCATCACCGCGACACCAGAGCCGGTGATGGCCGATGACGGCACGACGGTGGTGCGCGACTGCACACTGAAGGCCTCGCAAGAGATACACAAGACCGCCCTCGGAGCCGAGGAGAGCGTCAGCTGGCGCTACTTCAAGGATGCCCGCGAGGCGGTAAGGCAGCTGAAAAGCAACGGCTACACCGTGCTTGCGATGGAGCAATGCCACGGCTCCACAATGCTGCAGGACTTCATGCCGGAGCTTCCGGAGTATCCGGGTTGCCTATCGGCTGTGTCTCCCCGATATGCCATCATCCTCGGCAACGAGGTGAAAGGCGTGCGGCAGGACGTCGTTGACATGTGCGACGACTGCCTGGAGATACCGCAATATGGCACGAAACACTCGCTGAATGTCGCCGTTACGGCGGGCATAGCGATATGGCACATATCAAATATCCTGCGTATGACGCGCAGCGAACAAAAGCCGACACATCCCTCGTGGCGGTCAGATGACATCTTTCTGACCTGACACAAGCGGATGATGCCGTTTTTTTTTGTTGCTCAAACTAACGAATTAACCAATTAACCAATTAACCAGTTAACCAATTATGCATTCCGAATTATGAAAAAACTACTTATAACATCAGCTATTGGAATAATGTTATCATCATTCAGCAACGTCATCCCCGCTTCGGCACAGCAGCTCAGCGCCGGTATAAAGGCCGAGAACATGGACCTCTCGGCGCGTCCCGGCGATGATTTCTATCAGTATGCCTGCGGCGGATGGATGAAAAACAATCCCCTTCCGGCGGCTTACTCGCGCTATGGCTCCTTTGATATGGTAGGCGAGGCAGTGAACAAGCAGATCAACGATATTCTCTCCAACCTCACCGAGGGCAGCTATGCCAACGGAACTGTGGAGCAGAAGGTGCGCGATCTGTACCTGCTCGCCATGGACTCCGTGCGCCGCAACAACGACGGACTGGCACCGATAAAGCCCTATCTCGCCCAGCTTGAGGCCGTAAAGACCCTCCCCGAATTGCAGAAATGGGTGCTGCAGCAGGTGCCTTACGGTATGGACTACGTCTATGGCACCTACTATGGGGCCGATGAGAAGGACTCCCGCAACAATATCCTGAACATATACCAGAGCGGACTGACGCTGCGGCAGAAGGAATTTTACGTCTCCACCGACTCCGCCTCGCTCGCTCTGCTTGAGCAATACCGTCACCACATCGAGCGGATGTTTGTCATAGCAGGCTTCAGCGCCTCTTTGGCAGAGCAGAAGATGCGCAATGTGATGGACACGGAGATGCGCATGGCACAGTTCTCACGCACTTCGGTGGAGCTGCGCGACAGTGAGAAAAACTACAACAAGATGTCGCTTACCGACTTTGAGGCGCGCTATCCGCAGCTCTTGCTGGTTGACCTGATGCAGACGGTAGGCGTATCGCGCAGCAATATAGAGCAGATTGTGGTTGGTCAGCCGGAGTACTGCGAGGGCCTTAACGCCCTGTTGGGCTCACTGCCGGCTGAGCAGTGGCGCGACTACTTCGAGTGGCAGCTGCTGAACGATGCCGCAACGCTGCTGAGCGATGACCTGCGCGATGAGGATTTCCACTTCAATGGCGAGGTGCGCCGCGGTCGTAAGGAGCAGCGTCCACGCTGGCGCACCGCCACGGACCAGGTGCAGAGCGTGCTGGGACAGTCATTGGGGCGCATATACGTGGCGAAGTATTTCCCTGCTTCGGCCAAGGAGCGCATGGAGAAGCTGGTTAAGAACCTGCAGACGGCGCTGGGTCAGCGCATTGACGCACAGGAGTGGATGACGCCCGAGACAAAGAAGGTGGCGCACGAGAAACTGAGCACATTCTATGTCAAGATAGGCTATCCCAATAAGTGGGACGACATCAGCGGCCTGACGATAGACCCTGCACTGACGTTTTACGAGAATATGCGCAAC
Source organism: Prevotellaceae bacterium UBA2718 (assembly GCA_002353975.1). Lineage (GTDB taxonomy): Bacteria > Bacteroidota > Bacteroidia > Bacteroidales > Bacteroidaceae > Prevotella. Next base: position 25,814 of record DEKQ01000084.1, on the reverse strand, counting down.
GCGGCGAAGTTCCGCATACAGCTGCTGCTGAGCAAGACAGTGGGCAAACCCGTAGATCGTGACGAGTGGCACATGTATCCGCAGACCGTCAATGCCTACTATAACCCCACGACAAACGAGATCTGTTTCCCTGCTGGAATACTGCAATACCCATTCTTTGACAATGATGCCGACGATGCTTTCAACTACGGTGCCATCGGCGTAGTGATAGGTCACGAGATGACTCACGGCTTTGACGACCAGGGCAGCCACTACGATAAGGACGGCAACATGCGCGACTGGTGGCAGCAGAGCGACGTGGAGAAGTTCAAGGCGCTTGGCAATCAGTATGCGGAATTCTTTGACGGCATAGAGATTCTGCCCGGTTTGCACGCTAACGGCAAGCTGACACTGGGCGAGAACCTGGCTGACCACGGCGGTCTGATGGTGAGCTATCAGGCCTTCCAGAATGTGATGCAGTCTGGTGCGGCGGGCGATACGGACAGCGTGAAGATGGGTCTCACGCCACAGCAGCGCTTCTTCGTGGCATACGCCGGCGTGTGGGCACAGAACATCACAGACCAGGAGCGCCGCACCCGACTGAAGACCGACGTGCATTCGCAGGGTGAATGGCGCGTGAAGGGAGCCCTGCCACACGTCAAAGCGTGGTATGACGCATTCGGCATAAAGCCTACCGACAAGCTATACCTGCCCGAGGACAAGCGCCTGAACCTGTGGTAAACGTCCAAGACAACTATTGAAAAAGACACAACAATACAAACAGACACAATGAAAACCATAAGAACAATACTGCTGATAATCACACTGCTGTGCGGAATCGTGCCTGCAACGGCTGAGGTGAACTTTACGGAGAAGACCCCTTTTGTTACAGGAAAGGAATACGATAATACTGAAAGTTACTCTGATATTGTTACACCAATGTTCCTTAACAATACTGTTAATGGTATCACTTTGACATCATCAAGTAATAAGTTACAATGTGGAACGGCAGAGACTCAGAAACCTAAAACATGGAGGTGGTATGATAACTCATGTATAGCTTCTACAGAGTCTGTGGACGAGAATTATTTTCAAATCACATCTTCTGATAAACCCATAAAATGTCTGAGTGTGAGGACAGACGCAGACAAGAAGGGTATTCTTATTGTTGGATGGAAAGGAACTGTTGAAAATACTGTAGATTACTATATTGATTCTACTATTCCAAAGGCCGATAATTATAGATGGACTACCTTTGACTTGTCATCGTGGCAAGATGTCAAGACTATAAGGCTTTATCTTGGGGCAACCAAGGGAGCAGGACTAAAACACAATAATAAAGGGGTCGCAAAGACAAAGGATGGGAGTCTCTGTATCTATGGCATCCAAGTCGGTCTTTCCTCCAATACGACCACTATCGGCACTTATGGTTTCGCTGCTTTCTCGTCAACATCTGCGCTTGACTTTACCAATGTCACTGACTGCAATGCCTATTATGCCGACAGTTATGCCAATGGTACGCTGCATCTGACGAAGGCTACAGGTGTGGTGCCAGCCAATTTCGGTCTGCTGCTCTGCGCTACTAAGGGAACCAAGACTTCCGTCTGCATCCCTGTGGCAACGACAGAGCAGGTTGCTGCCTGCAAGCTGACTACCGCAGACAATAAGTTTGTAGCTACAAGCAACATAACATACACGCCAGCAAGCTCCACCGATGCCCTTGCCCTTGGCGTGAAGAATAGCACGGCGGGGTTCTACTATGTCGGTGAGGGTGTCGCTGTGCCGCAGAACAAGATGTACCTGCCTGCCGCGAAAGTGGGCGGGGCAAAGAGCGTGACATTAGACTTTGGGGGCGTTGACCCCACGGGCATCGTGAATGTAAGCAGTGACGATGCCGCCAACATCCCGTCGGCACAGCGCCACGCCACAGACCTCTTAGGACGTCCCGTCACCAATCCCGTGCCCGGGCAGATATATATAAAGGACGGCAAGGCATTCAAATTAACCTATTAACGAATTATGATAAAAGAAGTTATTTCGTCTTTGAGTCTGCGAAATCATCGCAGGCATCTTCTCCTCCCGCTTCTCTTTGTTGCCACTGCGGCGATGGGCAGCACGGTGTCACCTGTTGAGATGACCGATGCTCCCTTCAGCAAGGAGGTGTCGCAGCTGCCTGAGCTGAC
>DEKQ01000084.1:23029-23535 GCA_002353975.1 Prevotellaceae bacterium UBA2718 | reverse complement strand
CGCATCAAGATGTGCAAGGCCCTGGGCATGAATGCCGTCTGCATGTATGTGTTCTGGAATATCCACGAGCAGCAGGAGGGCGTCTTCGATTTCAGCGGACAGAACGACATCGCTGCCTTCGTGCGCCTCTGTCAGAAGCACGGCATGAAGGTCATCGTGCGCCCTGGGCCGTATGTCTGTGCCGAGTGGGAGATGGGCGGACTGCCGTGGTGGCTGCTGAAGAAACGCGACATCAAGCTGCGCGAGGAAGACCCGTACTTCATCGAGCGTGTGAAGCTCTTTGAGGAGAAGGTGGGCGAGCAGCTGGCACCGCTGACAGCCGACAAGGGCGGACCGATTATCATGGTCCAGGTGGAGAACGAATACGGCTCATACGGACAGAACAAGCCCTACGTCTCTCGCGTGCGCGATATATTAAGAAAGGTGGGATTTGACAAAGTGCTGCTGTTTCAGTGTGACTGGTCCACCAACTTTGAGCTCAATGCGCTGCCCGACCTGCTGTGGAC
>DEKQ01000084.1:19273-22944 GCA_002353975.1 Prevotellaceae bacterium UBA2718 | reverse complement strand
TGCGCCCTGAGAGCCCCATGATGTGCTCCGAATACTGGAGCGGTTGGTTTGACGGCTGGGGCACGGAGCACCAGACACGCCCCTCGACGGCAATGGTCAACGGCATCAAGACAATGCTGGACAACGACATTTCCTTCTCGCTCTACATGACCCACGGCGGCACCTCGTTTGCACAGTGGGCAGGAGCGAACAATAAAGGGTTTGCGCCCGACTGTACGTCATACGACTATGACGCGCCTATCAACGAGCAGGGCACCGCGACGCCGAAGTATTATGAGCTGCGCAACCTCTTGCAGCAATACATCGATGTGAAGCTTCCCGCCGTGCCCAAGGCGATACCGGTCATCACTCTGCCTGCCATCACCTTTACCGAGATGATGCCGCTGCTCAGGGCCGGCAATGTGCCTGAGGCCATAAAGCAGCGCGACATACAGCCCATGGAGCAGTTTGGGCAGGGCTATGGCAGCATAATGTATTCCACCACGATGCCCGCAGTGAAGGCCGGCACGGTGCTGAGCATCAGTAATCTCTGCGACTATGGCATCATATACATAGACGGCGAGGAGGCAGGCCGCCTGTATCGCCGCGACAACGGCGGCAGCGCGCTGCGCATAGAGCGCGACGTGAAGGAGGGTGCTACGCTTGACATCTTTGTGGAGGCGATGGGACGCATCAACTACAGCAAGCTCATCAACGACCCGAAGGGCATCACTGGCAGCGTGACGCTCCTCACGACGAGCGGCAAGGACGAGCTGACATACAACCTGAAGGACTGGGAGGTGCGGCTCTTCCCGCTGACTATTGACGGTATTGACGCGCTGTCAAGCATTCCCGTCACGGCGCCTCAGTCTGATAAAGGTACTGCATTGTCTGCCTCTGAGAGGCAGATGTCCACCCCCGCCTACTACCGCTCTTCCTTCAATGTGAAGAAGATAGGCGACACATACCTCGATATGTCCTCGTGGGGCAAGGGCCTCGTGTGGGTCAACGGTCACTGTCTGGGCCGCTTCTGGGAGGTAGGACCGCAGCAGACGCTATACCTTCCGGGCTGCTGGCTGAAGAAGGGTAAGAACGAGATTGTGGTGCTGGACCTCATAGGGCCCGCTGCTGAGGCCTTTACATCCGCAAAGGGCGCAGTGGCGAAGTATCCCGTAATCCGTGGCGTGGCATCGCCCATCAACGACCTGCTGCGCAAGGACCGCCTGCCGCGCGTGATGAAAAACCTTCCCGCACCCGCCAAACGCACCGTCACCCCCGCCGGCCCACAGCAGGCCAACGATGCCGCACCGGGAGCGAAGTGAGGACAACTCTCAACTCTCAACTCTCAATTTGGCTATCCCTGCCCCGATGAGCACGCCGAGCGTGTTGCACAGCGCGTCAAACCAATCGCCGGAGCGGCAGGTGGTGAGGTAGGCCTGGGCTAACTCTACCAGGCATCCCTGAGATATAGGCAACAGTAACAGCCACGCGCTGCTGCTGTTGCTTTTTTTGTGGCCTGCGGTGGCGGCATTAACATTGCTGCGGAGTGCTTTCCTGTGCTCATAGAGCAGCACCAGTGTCAGCACGGCATACATGACGAAGTGGGTCCATTTGTCGATGAATGAGATTTCGCTGAGCGGTGTCTCAGGCACGGGTATGAGGCACACCACCCATATCACCAGTGCCAGCAGGATGGTGAGGGGATATTGTCGTAGGATTGTTTTCATTATGTTCAAATTAAGTGTTGGAGTGTGGCTGCGTATTCATAATTCTCAACTCTCAATTCTCAACTCTCAATTCAGAAAAGCGGGACTGACAAAATGGCAGTCCGAAACGGTTTGATAATCAGTGCGTTGCAATAGCAGGTCTTTTACCTCCTAATAGTAGGTCTTTTACTCGGTAATAGTAGGTCTTTTAGGCGGTAAAAGACCTACTATTAGGACGCAAAAGTTATGCTGCCAAAATGGCAGACCACGATTGGCAGTCTGCGGGGCGGTTTTTCGGGTTGTCTGACGGTGGGTTTTTGCGTCAGAAGAGGTCTATGTAAAGGCATAGTCCGCCTGTGAAGTATCTGAAGTTCACGAGTGCCGTCTGCACGAGGAAGTACTTGAAGAGGCGGCAGTCAGCACCGATGTTCACCTCTGTTCCGTCCCATTCTGCCATCAGCCTGAGCGGTCGGTAGAAGGAGGGGTTGTATGTCACGCCGCCTACTACGCCGTCCCATTTGTGGTTGTAGTCGCGCTTCCACTTGCGGTATGCCACGTGTAGGCCCAGCCTCTCGCGCTTCAGGTCGAAGTGTTTGGACAGTGCTATGTAGAAGTTCTGGTAATACTTACTGCTCGACTCGCCGCTGTCGCTGCTGCCCCACACGTCATTGCCGCCTATGGCCACGGAGGGCCAGTAGCGTCCTTCACGCAGGGGGCGGATGACAACGGAGAAGTAGCGGTCTTTGGCATAGAAGCCGGTGGGCTGGGTGACGTCCTTGTTCCTGTGGAGCTTCCACAGCGTGTAGCCATAGCCTATCTCTATCCAGTGGAAGGGCGTGATGCTGAGATAGTTTGTGAGGGAATTGAATTTCTCTCCGTCGCAGGTCATGCGGTCGGGTATCATCTCCTTTGGCACGTACTGTGCACCCACGCGCGCCACACCGGCAGAGTCCAGCTCAGCCGTAGGCACGTGTATCATGCCGGCCATGCCCACATGCTGCTGTGCCGCCATGCGGGTGCTCACGAGGAGCAATGCTATATATATAATAAGGTGTCTGCCCATGGTCATTTCTTACGCATTACGCCCCAGTTGACGTCTATCGGATACTGACGTTCGTTGTCCTCGGGGTCGGTGTCATACATCTTCATTGATACTCCGTCGCTCTGCGCATTGTACGTCAGGCGGAAGTTGGATGCCGGCCTGAATGCCACCTTGCGCTTGCTGCGCTTGTAGGGCGGTATCATCATCACGACTTTGAAGCCGCCTCCGGAGGTGTGCTTGCTATAGGTGTTGCTGAGATCTTTCTGGTGCAGATGGCCGTAGATGCTCACCGAGCAGTAGGTGAAGTGACGCATAATCTCCAGCTGGGCTCCCATCTTCTTGTTCAGGTAACGTCCGCCGGAGAGAATGAACTCCGTCTCCCACTTCTCCAAATAAAACTTCGCTCCCGCTATGCCGGTGAATCTCCAGTCCTTGCCGAAGGTTTCCTCGTGATTGCCCTTGAAGTCGAAGCCCAGCGCCCAGTGGCCTGTCATGCCAGCCTGTGCCATGAAGAGCAGCCAGCGGTTGACGGGCCACATCCATTTCACATCGACACCCATGCGCTCGCGGTTGAAGAGACCGCCTGAGAACTTGAAGTGTTGCCTGGTGTTGGAGAAATGCACCTGCTTGGACAGTACGGCCATGCTCAGTCGTACCATTCGCAGGCGTTTTTCGTAGCCGTAGTTGGCAACGGGGATGTGTAGCTGTCCTGCCAGCATCAGGTCGTTGCCGATGTGCCATTTGGCTCCGGGGGTGAGGTTGAGGAGCACGTCATAGAGTCGCAGGAAGTTGCGGTCAGCATAGTTCAGCTCTGCGCCGCAGAAGATGGCCACCTGCCTGGGACGCGGCTGCAGGCTGAGGTCCCATGCCCCGCGTGGGAAGGCGGGGGTGCTGTCGGCGGTTGCTGATATACCGGCAGTTCCGGCGGTTCCGGCAGTTCCGGC
>DEKQ01000084.1:0-19148 GCA_002353975.1 Prevotellaceae bacterium UBA2718 | reverse complement strand
CCCCGCCGATGACATAGTCCGTAGGACTGCCGCAGACAATGACGGCAAGCATGAGGAGAGGGAGGGTGATGAGATGTTTCAGCATGACAAAAAAACTCCGCCCAGCTGTAGGGCAGCCGAGCGGAGTTGTGCTGTTATAGTCTATGTGAGTGGCTCACACTTATTATTGGTTTCTGCCACACAGATTATTAGTTGCTACCACCAGAGTGGATAGGTGTGATAGGCTCTGTGCTGGTTCTTACGATAGCAGCGTCGATGTCGCCGTATGCACGAGCGGTGAAGGTTGCTGTGCCAGACTTGAAGGTGTAGTCATACACTTTCTGAACGAGGCGGATTACAACGTAACCGTTCTTGTCGATAGAGTATGTAGCCTCACGCTTGATAGAACCGGGAGCGCCAAACTTGTTCTTCAGGAAGAGGTACTTAGCGCCGTTGGCAACTACGTTTGAGGTGAAACCAGTCTGGTGGTCATAGGTGAAACTGTTCTCACCTGCCTTAGCCTGCTGTGAAATCTCACGCACTACGGTGCTCTCAGTTACGTTAACAACCTCGGCAACCATCTCTGCCTCAATGGTAGAGAAGTGCTTTGCCTTAGCATAGAGGCGGCCATTCTGCCAATATACCTGCTCAGCCTGGTCAGAAGAGAACTCGCAACCATTGCCGTCAGCCAGTGCAATAGACAGTGTGAGATCCTTGTCGAACTGTGCGCCGTTAGGCTTACAGAGCAGCTCCATAACGGCTGCGCTAACTTCCTCACCCTTCTGCAGCTCGTCTGCACCAACTACGTCAGCCTCTGGAGTAACTACTGTTACGGAGAATGGGTCGGTGGTGTTACCGCTGATGTTAACGTCTGATGGTACCTCAATCTGTGCTACGGTACCCATAGCAGCCTGGTTTGCTGCATCGTTGGCAACGGTGTTACCCTTTGCAGAAGCCTGAGCAACAGTATTTGTTGACTCCTTAACCATTGTCACGTTGACAATCTTCACGGTGTTGTTCTCAGAGAAATCCACGTCAGCGGTGTAAGGCAGGTAACCGTTAGCGGTTACTGATAGTGAGCCAGAGTAAGAGTTGACGTTCTCGCTGGTAGCGAATGTCACCTCTGTGCCTGTCTGAGTCTTACCATTGAAGGTGACAGTGGCAGCTACGTTAGACTTGACTACCAATACGTAGTCGTAAACATTGACAACGTCACCACCCTGAGGGTCGTTGTTGTCATCATCACTACAGCTGGTGGTAGTGAGCAGGCCAGCGGCTACAAAAGCCAGCATGGCAAGGAATTTAATTTTCTTCATACGTATGATTTATTTGTTAATAGAATTTGTTGCCGTACCTTATATACAGTATATCAAGTGCAAAATTACGTTTTTTTTTCAATATAGCCAAAGGATTTGAGGTTTTTTTTGCTTTGCCGGGGAAATCTTTATTATGAATAAGGTGTAACCAGATGGTGATGCGGCAAACAGAAAACCAAAAAAAGTGTTCGCCCCTTGAGTATAGGGGAGAACACTTTTCCTCTTATTACTATGTATAGACGCTCCTATGTCTGTGCCTCCGGCAATGAGGGATGCCTCACCGTCGGCGCAGTATATCGGTCACAGGAACTTTACGTGAATGCGACATTATTCGAGGATGAAGTCATCCCAGTTGTCGTCATTAACGACACCTATGGGACCTTCCTCTATGTTGCCGTTGTAGCCCTCGCTGTTGTCTTCGCCTAAACGGTATTCTGCCGGGCCGCTGGCAGCCATCAGTTCGTCGTCATTCTCTATCGGATCGAACTCTATTCGTGGTATGATATATACTTTCTTTTCCATCATCTGAATGTTATTGCCTCTCTTAGGTGGTTAGTCATTATATATATACTGTCTCTTACTTCACGATGTATGCCTTGCCCTGCTTTACATAGACACCTGGAGCGAGACCCTGCAGGCTGTCGCCTACATATGAGCCGTTGATGCTATATACCGCCTTGTCGGCACCATTGTCAGAACTTGCCTCAATGATTACGTTCTCTACACCAGTGAGGTATTCGTCAAGACCGAATATCGATACCTGCTTTGCGCCGGTTGATGACTTCTGGAAGAAGTTGTTCCAGTCTTCCTCACCACCGTTGCGGGCAAGGTTCTGCACGATGCTCTTGAACGGTGACCATGTGGCCTTATCGGTGTTCAGGATGAAGAACTTCGTCTCGCCGCCGTTCAAGGTTCCGTAACCGTATGAGTATTGTGGGATCTTTACGGTAACGGGCTTACCATCGCTGCTGTAAGAAGCGGTAGAGTTGAAGTTGCCGATGAAGCGGTATGCTGCATCAGGGCCGCCAATGGTGTAAGGCGTATTGGAGTTTGCCTGTATCATGGTTGGCAGCGGATCACCGATGGTGAAGTCTGGTGTGCCGAAGTTGCGAACAGCCACACCTGCAGCGTCACCACTCTTTTCGGTAGGATAAATCATGTATGACTCGCGGGCATAGATTACGATGTCATCATCTGCTGGCTCTGGGTTAGACGTGCTGTAGTTGGCTCCGTAGGTGTATTTCAGTGCGCTGCCGTCACCGAGCTTTTCTACGGTTCTCTCTGTCTTGTGGTGATATACATCGTTGATGAACTCAAGGCGCAGGAGTTTGTCGTCACCATCGTTGCGTTTTACACCGGAGAAGAGACATACGTGTGTGCCCTCGCCGAATACTTCATTAATCTGCTTCTTGGTCATGTTGAATGGCAGACAGATGGACCACCAGCGGCCAGCCTCCATCTTCATCTTGAATGGGATGTCGTATGGGCTGTCATTGCCAAGCACGAAGCGACGTGTACCCTGATAGAGGATGAGAGAGAGATAGTCTTTCTCATCGTCGTTCAACTCTCCCCATGTCATAGTAGAGATGTCAAACACTTTTCCGTATCCATTGCCATTATTTGCATCTGCGACTCTCTTCGTACTATAGTCCAGACTATTTGCTTTGACGTACAGTCCATCTTCCTTCATCATATTGAACATCTCTTCGGTGACTGTTGGGCGATACTTTTTCTCTCCGTCCCATTCTACACCGTTTGCCACGGTGACGAAGTTACGTGTCCACTGTGCCTGTGACGGCCATATCTGCTGTGAGCCGAGGTAAGTGTCTATGTATCCGGGCTGGACGTTGCCAGAATATGTATATGAATACAGCGGAGCATCTTTTCCTGACATGTAATACACTAGAGAACTCTTCTCGCCATCAGCGCTTTCCTTGAACGCACTGCCGAAGGTCTTACCGGTTGCAGGGTCGATGGCGTCTGCAATGTTTGCACCATATCCGGCAAACTGGAACTCGCCGTCTTCGGTAAAGTTACCTGTCACATAGCGTCGTGTGATGTCACGATAGGTCTTAGCCTGATCACTTGTCAGACCAGTTGGGAAATGGAGGATGGTGAAATAATAGCCGTTGTTGATATAATTCTCACGATTAGCATATCCCTGCTGAGCATTGTCGGCGGTGCTGCCTTCTGTTAAATAAGGGTTGAAGCCGTTGTTACCCATCTGGGTGTTAGCGCTGAAAGCTGTCACGTTACCCCAATCACTAAAAGCAGGTTTGCCCACGGGGCATACAGGGGCAGTCTCGCCTGTGAAGTATATGTCCTGATACCAGCGGCTGATAAAGCTGCCAGGGCCAAGATACTTAATTGTAGAGGGGAATGTGATTGTTGTTTGGTCGTGAACCTCGTGATCGAGACCAAAGGCAGTGTTTCCCACATACTCCAAACCCTCGTTCAGCTGCAGGAACTTCAGATTTGTGAGATTGATAAATGCCGATGCCTTTACTTTCTTCAGCCCGCTTGGCAGGATAAACGGATCGTCTGCCGTGCTGGTCAGTGCAGTGCAGCCGCCAAAAGCCTCCTTGCCGATCTCCTCCAATGAAGATGGGAGCACGATGCTGCGACCTTCCACGGGCACGCCCGTGAGATTAAGATTGGTGAGGGCGGTGTTCATACTGAAGGCTTGATTGTCTATCTTCTTCAGGCCCTCTGGCAGGTTTATGGTAGTTATTTTAGCATTCAATGCAAGTGAACCATTGCCTAATTCTGTATAGCCAACTGGGACGGTCAGAGTTCCCAGATTGCTGTCACCAGGGAATTTAGCTGATAAAGCAAAGTCTGGCAGAACCATCTTGCCATCCTCATCCTTTGGCATCATCGGGATGGTGAAGTTGGTGAGATTGCACAAATAGTTTACATTATCGGGATTGGTGATGATATCAGAGTAAGACTGACCTTCTGACAACTTGAGTGTTGCCTCACCCATGTCTAACGTCTCAATGTTGGTGTTTGTAGAGTAATAACCGTAAGATTCAGCCTGAATGTATGGGAAGAGAATTGCCAGTGAAATCGCTGGGTCGATGAGAAGCTCATCGCTGCCGGTGTTGTCAAACACTACCTTGGTGTAGGCACGGCTTTTTATCTTTGCAAGCAGAGCATCCTTGAAGGTTGTTACTGTCTCTTTGTCCTCAAGATATGATGGGTGAGCTGCGAAGTACTTAGCATTGTCAGCTATCTGAGTGTATGTAACATTGCCATCAGGGATGTAGAACAGGTCGTCCGGGTTGTAGGTGTACTGCTGATCTTTTACCAGCAACTCCTTCGTCTTACCACCGTCTTGTGAACGATAAAGGTTACTGCCTGCATAGTAAGTAGTGGAAGCATTTACTATATCGGAATTTACAAAATAGCAATTAGTACCAGGTATGAGATCTGTCCCCCATGGTATCTCTGAAGTTGAATAAACATAGTAGTGAGCCCAAATTACTGGTTCTGATTTACCTGTTGCTAGACTCAAACTATTATTTATGTAGCCTGAATTGGTGTTAGACAAATTATTAATTTCACCTTCACGACCAAAATTAGTCCCATTGTAATATATGTCGTATATGTGCAAACTCTTTGCAGCCTCACTCCATGTGGTAGTCGTATTGACGTAGTAAGCATACGTTCCGTCGGTTGGCGCACCACCGTTAAATACCTGGGTGTATTCGCGGGTAGCGTAATAGTACTTTGCAGAAGGGTTGTAGGCAGCCTGTGGGGTTACGCTGGTTCCGCTGTTGTTGGTGAATACGTTTCCGTTTGCAGCGGCAGAGAACACCGTAGTGGTGCTGGTCTGGCTGCATGTTGTCAGGTCGCCATAGCCTTTGATGGTGAGCGTCTTGCCACCGTCTGACTCAACAAACTCGTATCCGGCATCAGCTGCTGACACCGTCATTCCTGTGGCTGCAAGGATAAGCAGCATAAGAAGTTTAATCTTGTTCATACGTCTATTTTGTTTTTATTCTGTTCGTGTTCCCATTGTGCTGTATGTGTTATACAGACCTCTCAATGTATCGTTGTAGGGGGACAAAGGTACGGTTTTATTCTGATACTGCCAAATTTTTTTGTAAGAGAAACGTGCATCACTGCACATTTTCGCTGTTTTGTGGCAGTTTTTGTATTTATCTTTGCATCTGTTGCCGCTGCGTTTGCGGCCTTAGTGTATCTCCGAGATTGGAACGCTGGGTGCAAAGTTAGTAATAAAATTTCTGTTATTTAACTACGTTAATACAAGATTGTGCACGCACACAATAATTTTATGACGTATATCAAGGAGATATCCTCCTCGCTTTCGAGGTTTACCACGTTAAGACCATGTTTTTCTTTCGTCTTGTTTCCGTATTTACCACGTTATGCTCATACCCATTGAGACGCTGGCATTGCTGCTCAGCGGCACCATCTGCTTGGTGCATTTGCCCAGGATATGGTCCATTCCGATGAAGAAATTATACCCTTTCGGGTGTATATGAACCATCCATCCCATGCTGGTGGAGTAGGTGCTGTAGGCAAAGCTCAGCGCTCCGTCGAGCCAGTCGAGCGGTGCGATGTTTGCATTCAGTCGTGCCTCGGTCCATGCAAAGCGCCCCATGCGGGTGGTGCTGAGGAGTCCGAAGGAGAGCCTGCGGTATGCCGGCAGGGTGTATTTGCCTGCTGCGGTGAATGTTGCGCCCACTCCGGTGGTGCGTCCGCCTTGGTCTCCCTGGTCCACGAGCGATGCAAAATCGGCTATCTGGTCGCTGTACCGCTCAGTCTGTGTGCTGATACCCTCGGGGGCATGACGGTCGCTTACGTCGATGTCGCGGAATCCGCTGAAGATGAATGGCTTGCTGTCGTTGCGTGCCACCATCTGATTACTCCATGAGATGAAGCCCAGGTCAAGCAGTGATGCGCTCACCTCCCAGTCGTCGTTTATCTTATATACGGCTCCCAAATCAACTCCAACGCCGAAGCCTCCCAGTCCTGCGCCATCCACATCGGCACCGTTCACGCGCATATACGTACCGCCTCTTTTGTATTCGCGCAGCTCTGACTTATACCTGAAGCCCCTCATCGACACGTTAGCCTCGCCATTGAGCGTCATAACCCATTGGTTAGCATCCTGCAGGTCGGCTGTGATGTCATTCAGATCCAGTGAGCCTTGTGCTATGCCGAACAGCAGTTTCAGCTTGCCTCCCACGCGCCACTTCTCGTTAATCTGGCGCGAGTGTCCGAATGCCAGCTCTGCAAAGCTCTGTGCCTCACCGTTGATATTGCCTATGTCGTAGTGCTTATTGCCCTGGTTGGCGGCGAAAGCAAACAGCTCGTATGGCATTTCCAGGGCTGCATCGGCACGCACATTCAGCTCCACGGTGTTGTATCCGCCGAATGATTTGAAGCCCACGGAGACGAGGCTGACGTTCTCCTGCACGCGGATGCGGTTGGTTTCACTGAAGCCGCTGAGCACATCGCCGGTCAGATAGGGGTTCATGAACGTGGTCTTCTTCCTGTCGCTGGTGATGCCGTAGAGCGGATTGTCAAACAGTATGTCCTCCATTCCGAAGTTACCCATAGACTTCACGTTGAGGTTTCCTATCACGGGTATGGAGACGTATGACTGCTCATTGCCAAAGGCGGGGTTCATCTCGTGGCGTGTCTTCAGGTCGTCAGAGAAGTAACCGGTGTTCAGCCCCTGTGCCATCACTGCTACGGGGCTGCACAGCAGCATAATAATCGTCATCAAGGATGGCATCTTGCGGAGTGAGAATGTATGTAGTCTATGGTTCATTGCTTGCTATTCTTTGGTGTTGTTGATGTTGTAGTGTTGCCCTCTCAGGGCGTTGTCCGCTGGTCTGCGTAGTGGGAATCACTTGTTCATATCTACGGCGAGCTTGCCGATGAAGTATATCTTTATGTCATTCAGCCGCAGTGTCTGCGTCCTTGAGTTCAGCTGTATGCCGGCAGCGGGGTGTCCCTTGAATGTAAACTTCAGCCCGTCTAACAGGTACATGGCTCTCTGCGAATTTTCTGTCATCTTGAGTGTAATGGGTGTCACAACTCGCGTCACGCCGTCAGGCGATGCTGCTACCTTTTGAATGACGCTCACCTCTATCTTGTCCTTGCTGATTTCTTTGCCATTGACGTCCACCGGTATAGCCGTCACCTCCATCTCGGCCGGTATGCCGTTGTCGGCATCCAGCGTTGCCATGATGTAAGCGTCGTCGGTATAGCTTATCTTTTCAAAGTCCCTGTTCCATTCGTTCTCCACGAAGGAATATACTATCGTGCTGCCTTCCTGGAATGTCAGCGGTGCCGTAAAGCGTAATTTGGGCCTCAGGGTGTAGGTTCTTCCCGGTGTTACCGCTCCTGCAGCGACGGCATCGGGCTTCACCGTGGCGTCGAACGTAATGCGGTGAGGCACCACGGGCATGATTTCGTGAAGGTTGCTGATTTCCTTCACCTGCGTATATTCATCGGCGTCAATGCCGTCTGCATGTCGGCATATACAGATAACGGACGTGGAATTATCCTCTACGCGTACTCCGTCAACGTGTACTGTGGCTATCTTTTTCCCCATTTCATCGAAGGAACAGAGGTCTCCGGCGATTGTAGCGCCTGCAGGGAGGTTGCTGTTCACGGTCAGTATAAACTGCGGGTTGTCCAGCTTCAAGACCGTATTGTCGTCACTCAGGAACTCCGGCGCATTGTCTATCGTCACGCTTCCGAAGCTGCTCACAGGCGTCTCGGGCAGGGTAATGGTGTTTTGCGTGTCGCCTGACGTGCCTGACACGCTTTCGGGGACAGTGATATTGATGGGTGCAACGCGGTCATCGGCCTTGTCCATGTAGTAGTAGCCCGTTGCGGGGTCAGTCTTTACCAGGTCGTTGCCTTTCAGCTCCAGCACGTCATCCAGCGTGATGTACTTGGTGCTGCTGGTGGGAATCTCAAGAACTTCACTGCCTACTCCGACGGTAGAGTCAATGTGTGTCAGGTCATAGTCATTGTCCTTACACGCCGCCGTTGCGACACACAGAAGTACAAGACATAACAGGTCTTTTGCTATATGCGTAGATTTTTTCATAATATCTGTTTAGGTGGAACGGAAAAAACTGTGTTTGCGTAGCAGAAGGGAGGCAGCGTGCTCCACTGATGGTAGCCCGACCGAGAATCGAACTCGGATCTAATCTTTAGGAGAGACTTGTTCTATCCATTGAACTATCAGGCCATCTGCGAAACCATGCATCCACCTCGAGCCGTGAGCGTCGCTGCGCTTCTGACGTGGTAGAGCATTTCGTCACAGGCGTAGTGCAATTGCCTCCCGCCTGTTACCAAGTGCAAAGGTACTGATTTTCATGTAATAAATCACCGAGCGGTGCCGATATTTAAGATTTATTAACGCTGAAATGCCAGTGTGGAGATAACCGGGAAGTGGTCTGACATACGTATGGACCTGTCCGTCTGGGTGCTGACGGGGGTGAGATGCTGCGAGCACAGGATGTTGTCAATCCTCACGCGCATGGCATTCTGGTAAATGGTGTAGCCGGGTCCGAAGGCCGCAGCCTGGTAACAGTCGGTGAGTGGCGTTATGTCGCTGTCACTCTTAGTGTTAAGCATCTGCGGATGCTGTATGCGATGGCGCGTATAGCTGTGCGGAATGTCGTTGAAGTCACCGCACACGAGCACTGGTGTCCCGGGGTGTTCGGTCAGCTGCCGCGCCACGAAGTCGGACACTATGTCGGCCTGCGGTGCGCGTGTCTGCGAGGCTGCGGAGATCTTTCCTATGAGGAAATGCGACAGTGAGCGCAGGCTGTCCTTCTCTGCGTGGCCGCGAGCCATACTGTGCATGGCCGACGAGAACTCATTCTTCACCTTCACCGACATG
The DNA here is from genome assembly GCA_002353975.1 of Prevotellaceae bacterium UBA2718. GTDB lineage: Bacteria > Bacteroidota > Bacteroidia > Bacteroidales > Bacteroidaceae > Prevotella. The sequence goes on along the minus strand of DEKQ01000084.1, from coordinate 9,953 downwards.
CCCATCGTCTCCAGGTGGCAGTTCACGATGCATAGCATTTGCGGCTTCCCGTCGTCCCCCCGTGGCGGCATCTCCACCCAGAAGGCGCTCGCGTTGTTGGCCTTTGAGGCTATTTCGATGCGTTGCTTGCGCATTATGGGGAAGCGTGTGATGAGCGTCATGGCCTGCCCGCCGCCCTTCGAGGCCATGACGGTGTCGATATAGTATTGCGGACCATCGGCGAAGATGCTGTCAAACAGTTCATATATCTGCTTGGATGGTGCCGATTCCTGCAGACACATCACGTCGGCGTGCTGGTCGTGCAGGTAGTCCAGCATCTGCGTGAAGTTGTCGCGGTCTGTGGCGCCATCGCTCTCCCTGCCCCAGTTGCAGGTGTTGTAGGTCATCACTTTCAGCTCATTTTCGCCGGTTTCATCGGTGTTTTCGCCCCATACCACAGGGAAATAGAGCGTTGCGGGACCGTATGCCACTATGAGTGCGACGAACGAGATGAGGACAAAGCGCTTCTTGACGAACAGCCACAGGAGCATGAAGGCCACGGTAGCAGCCAAGAACACAGGGAACACATAGCCCCCCAGAGCCAGCAAAGGCCACTCTGTCGGCTTCAGATGCCCTGCATATCCTGTTGCCAGCATCGCAACGGCGATGAGGATATTGAGGATTATGAATATGTTGCGTAGCTTGCTGATAGCGAATGGTTGTTTTGTCTGTTTTGCCGCAGGAGGTGACGTGTCTCACGTCACAGTCCGCAGATTGCGACGTGGGGACACGTCGCCTCCTGTTTATGCGCTGCAAAGGTACGATTAAGTCTTGAGATATGCAAGAGAAAGAACTGGCTTTTTCAAAGACTGCCAAAATGGCATATCCAAACGCTCTGATATTCAGTGCGTTGCAATAGTAGGTCTTTTAGGCGGTAAAAGACCTACTATTACCGGGTAAAAGACCTACTATTAGGCGGTAAAAGACCTACTATTAGAACGCAATAGTTACTCTGCCATTTTGTCAGTCAGTGTCGGCATAAAAAAAGAAGGTTGAAAGTTGACGATTCTGAAGCTGGGGCGGTGTGCCTCTCAGTATTCAAAATCATCAGCTTTCAACCTTCAGATTGCGCTTTCAGACTTGCGGATTTATTTCTTTTTGCTGTAGTATTCCACGGCGAGGCGCACGTTTTCCTTCACGGCATTTGATGTGAAGGTAGCTCCGGTCACGCCATCCACGCTGCCTTTCTTTAGCTCCTTCACGGTCTTGCCAACGTACTGCGGGAGCATCTTGCGCTTTATCATGGCGTTATACTTAGGAGTCTCCTGATTGCTGAGCAGTTCCACACGAGTGATTTTGTTCTTCTCGATATAGACTTTCAGCGGTGTTGCTCCCACGTATCCGCTCACTTTCTTACCCAGCGTAGTGGTATTCACCACATACACGCCGCCTGATTTTGTCATAACGCCGTCGTCTGCCTTGCCTGCGCTGATGAGAGGCAGCGCCAAGGCAAGCAATAGTGACAGTCTTAGGATTGTTCTTTTCATATTCTTATGGTTTGTTTTCTTGCGCTCTCAGCGGTTTAGAAGATTACCTTGCGTCCGTTGACGATGTAGAGTCCGCCCTTCTGCATGGTGCTTACGCGGCGTCCGGTGAGGTCATAGATGCCCTCCTTGGCTCCGGCGACCTTGTTCTCTGCGCTCTTCACGTTGCTTATGGCTGTGGTCTTGTCGGTGTCCTCGTCCTTGTCGGCAGTTACCACGTCGATGGCATAGATATAGCGTGAGCCTGGGGCAGTGAATGTCACAGAGCTGTTGTTGCCGCGCCAGAGGCCTGCGTCGTATGTGCCTGCGTTGGTATCGAGGCCCGTCTGGCTGTTCTGGAATGTGATGTTGACGGCCTTGATAGCCTTACCCTCAGCGGCAGTGATGGTGAATGTGCCCTCCTTGAAGACCTGCAGGTGTTTGCCCTTGGATGATGGTATGTTGAAGAAGCGTGTGGCTGTCTTGCCGTCGGTGCAGGTGAATGTAGCATTGCCCTTAGTGATGCTCTCGCCTGCCAGGTTGCCCTCGGTGGAGGTGCCCTGACCTATGGCGTGACCGATGTTGTTGTTCTGGAAGTCAAAGACGTCGCAATAGTCAGTGTACTGTCCGCCGTTCCATGTTATCCAGTCCTTGGCCTCGGTCTCAAAGGCATATTTGCCATAGAAGTTAGTCTCCTGTGAGCTGACGAGCAGATATACCTCGTCTTTGCTGTCGAGGGTTACGGTACAGTTCTCTGTGCTGGTGCGCTTGAAGCCTGTCTTGGCGGCGTCGGCATCAGAGATGAAGCGGTAACAGTAGCGGTTCTTCATGGTTCCCACGTTGAGTCCGGCTTGCTTTCCTGAATTAAGGGCGTTGCCGTTTGACATGGTTTGCTCGTAGAGGCCGGCAGAGAGCACGAAGTCATACTTCACGTCGCCTCTGGCCATGAGCACGAGGGCAGCGTTCTTAGGTGTCACGTAGTCCTGCACTGCTCCGGGGAAATTGGTGTAGGTGACGTATGCACCCTTGCTGGCGCTGTATCCGGCGTTCACCTTGGTTGCAATGACATTCTTTGGCACTACGTATGATGCCGGGATGTGGTATCCGCGCAGGCCGTTTGTGATGTTCAGTGACAGTGCCCCGTGCACCTCTGCAAGTGAGAAATGCAGCTCTTCCTCTGGCTCATAGCCTGTGGCATATTGAGGATTGGCAGTGTTGCCATATCTGTGAGAGCCCTTCTGGTAGGTGAGCTTTATGAGCAGGTCCTTGGTGTTGGTCAGGTCACTCATGTCTATCTGGCCCAGTATCTGCCAGCTGTATGCCACGAAGGTGTCTCCGTTGGCATCGCCGAAGAGTCCCGCCATGTTGTATACCGTCTTGCCTTCGGCATCTTTGGTGTCGGCATTGCTGGCAGATGTGCCGTCGGTGCCGAGGCCTTTGAGGTCGGCCTTCACCCATACGGCATCGCCTGATGCGACCAGGGCATCCCTCTGCGCGTTCAGCTCGGCCACGGTGTAGGGCGAGCCCTGAGTGCCGTCACCCGCCATGACTGCGGTGGAGGCAAGCGAGAGAGCAAAAGTGAGTAACAGTGTTCTTAAAAGAGTAGATGTTTTTTGCATAATTAGTTTTTATTTGATTGTTATTTGATTGTTGGGCGTTGGGGGTTGAAGTCTGTCACACAGTGACAGACAACAGGACACCGGAGAAGGGCTTCGGCTGTGTGAGCGACCTGAAGGGGCAGGGCGATGGACTATGGATTATGCACCAAGCATTCTGCATTTTGCATTATTAATTCTTCATTAATTAAACAGTCCTACGGTCAGTCCGGCCTCGCGCGAGCTGAGGGAATTGTTCGTGTGCAGGTATTTGCCGTGCGCCCTCACGTACCAGCTTGTCCTCTTGCCTTTTATCTTGAGCGGGAAGTGGTATGTCAGTGCCAGCCGTCCCTGCCAGTAGTTAGCGTTGTAGTAGGCCATGTCGGGCAGCAGCACGCCCTGTGCGTATGGCGTGGTATAGTCCGCAAGGGCTAAGTCAGCCGCGTTTTTCAGGTGTACCGTCACTCCGGCATCTATCCACAGCCGCTGCCTCAGTGTGCGCAGGCCGCCCTCCACGTCTATGTTGCAGCTGCCATAGTGCAGGTCCGAGGTGGGCAGGATGTAGCGGTTCTTCGCGTCGCCGGTGAAGAAACGTCCGCCTACGTAGGCCTTGACGCTGCCTGCATCGGTGAAGTTCAGGCGGTAGTGCACATCGGTGTTGAAGAGTCTCACCTGGTATCGCTTGCGGAGAATGAGCTGCGTGGTGTAGTATTGCGACGAGTGCTGCGATGTGGCAGTCACCTCTTTCCTCTCATAGATGACCGTACCGTCGGGCTGGCGCACGGGATAGTAGTACTCTTTGGTCTGCTTGTCGTCTGCGCTCTCATACTCATACTTCTGCCGGTACTCGTCGGCATAGCCTCTGTTCCACGCAAACTTCACGTCCACCTCGTGCAGTACGCCGTCCCCCTCTATGCGGTTATGCAGCCTGAGGCCGTAGTTACAGTCCACGTACTTACCCTCCTCATACATATATTGGCCGTAGATATTCTCTGAGCCGCGGTCTATGGAAGCTGCCGCGAGCAGGTAATACCCGCCTGCCTTGTAGGCGTAGGTCAGTTCACCGCCGAAGCGATGATTCACCCACTCACGCTTGTAGGAGCTGTATCCGCCCACGGTGGCATTGGCATGCTCCATGCCCGACATGGTGTAGTAGGGTATGGTGGCATCGGTCTGCACGGTCTTCACGCCGTCTATCTTCTCCTTGCGGCGGTGATAGTTGCCTGAGAGGCCTATGGTGTGGCGGCTGCCTATGCTGTATGCCACGCCCGGCGTGAGCTTGTATTCCAGCAGCAAAGACCGTGAGCGCGGGTCACGCAGACGGCTCAGGTCATTCACTTTATAGTCCAGGCGCATGCCGAAATTCCAGTTGCCTACCTTCGTGGAACCCAGTGCTGCGGTGAAATTGAAGTCCATGAAGTCGTACTTACCCTCTATGGCGCTGCCCGGGAAGTAGGGCGCGGCGTTGTAGGGCCTGCTGACATCACACCACGCGCGGCCCTTCGTGCGGCCATAGTCAAAGTCAAAGCGACCGTAGCCGTAGAGGTATTTGCCTACTTTCTGGTATCTCTCGGTCTCAAACAGCAGGCGGTTCGTCTGCTTGCCTTCCTGCACACGGGTGTAGTCGCCGTCCCAGTGCTCCACGCCAAGCTGTGCGTAGCCTCTGTTCTGCGAGCTGTCTATGGCCAGTCCCGCTGCATTGTCGGTGAGACGCCACAGCTGCGTGGCATCCTGATAGCGGTATTCGCTCTGTGCATATATGGCCGTGCTGCACAAGAGCAGTAGTATGATTAGCGAGTTATACAAATCGTAAAAATGTAAATTATAAATTCTTAATTCTGCATTTTGCATTCTTAATTCTTCATTAATAAGCGTCATACTCTCTCGGCGCGATGGTGGTGGAGACCTTGAAGTCGTTGCTGCTGTTGTTGGTATCCATGAGTATCTTGCCGCCATCGGCGGTGATTCCCACGGTCTTGCGATATACCACCTCGCCTGTATATCCGTTTGTGGCGCTGATATTCACGTAGCCTGCGTCGATGTCGGCAAAGAGACGCTTGGTGCTTACGTCTGCTCCGCCGCTTGTATTGTTCTTCTTCAGGAAGTCCACACCGTCACGTATCACGCTCTTAGGCACCAGCAGATAGGCCAGCGAACCCGTTGTCTTGCCGTAGCCGTAGGTCTTCTCCCATGTCGTGATGTCCTCATCGGTGTCAAACACTATGATGCCGCACGGCCCGCCCTGCATGAGGTTCATGTATGTCAGCGGCGCTGCGAAGGTTGAGAATACCAGCGGCAGAGCCTTCACCGCATCGTTGTTCTCGTGGCGGCTGTCCGTGCTCTTGGCCTCAAAGTCAGCCTGACGGAGGTCATATTCATACTGGCTCACGTCGCTGTGGTCCGTGGCGCTGTTGACTATCAGCACTGAACTGCGTGCCGCAAGCATGAAACTCTCGTCCTCGGGAATCTGGAATACCTGCTTGACGACAACCCTGTCGCCGCCATATACCTCGTCCAGCTGCGACAGTGAGAAGACCTGCGGGCTTGAGCTCTCAAGCAGACCGATATATAACCCCGAGATGTCCATTGCCTCGTCGGACTGGTTATACAGCTCAATATACTTGCCAGGGATGTAGGTCTTATTGTTCGCGTCCCTGGAACCGGAGCTGTATATCTTGCTTATGATGAGTGCGGGCTTGTCGGCTATGGCTGCCTGCAGCACCACGGGGGCCTGCTCCTGCTCCTCGGTGAGGGGCTGCTCGTTGATGTTGGCAGTGACAACGTATCCGTTTGCCGAGCCTGTCTTGCCGGTCAGGAGTTCATACTCCGTGCCCGAGAGCTCCCATGAGGCTGAGATGTCATATAAATCCGGCATACATCCCTCAAATGTCGCGAGCCCGTTGGCGTCCGTCCGTGCCGTGCGCTCCATGCTCATGCTCTTGATTGTCACCTCGTGCTCGCCCACCTCAGCCCCTGGCAGGTACTCCGAGGGGGCGCTGAGCTGCACCTTTACGTTCACAAGGCGGCTGGCATCGTCGTAGTCTATGCACGATGTCAGCAGTCCTGCAAGCAGTATCAGTGATAGTATAATGTCTGTTTTCTTCACCTTTCGTTTCGTTGTTTTGGTTGTTTGGATGGTGTTCGGCGTTGCTTTCCTGTGGCTCAGAGGTTGAAATAGAGCTCTGCGCCGAAGCTCAGTCCGGTGTTATACTGGGTGCGTGTCTTGCTGGCGCTGTTGCCCTGCAGGAAGGGTTCATAGTAGAGAGCGTTGTTCACGTAGAAGGAAAGGCCGCCAATCCTGCCCAGTTCCTTGGTCAGGCGGGCCTGGATGTTCCACGTTATGGGCGACGATTCGTTCTCAATGTTAATGTATCTGTTCATCAGATTGTATATGCCCACGTTCTCTATGCCCGTCGGAGCCGTGGCGTAATAGTTGCCGTCCATGCCTAAATAGCCTGCCAGCATGTCGGCGCTGATGTCGTGATACTTGCAGTTGGTGTCTATCCAGCCTATCGGATCCTTGTCCATGTTGTAGGTGTTGTTCCAGTTGTGCCATATCACCTGCGCTGTAAGCGATGCCACCATGCGCAGCTCAGGTATGTGGGTGACGGTGCGGAGCGTGGTGACGAGCCTGCGATACTTGGAGTAACTGTCGTTGAGGCCGTTGGGATATACCACCTTGAACGGCGTGGTACGCGCATTGACGTAAGACTGCGGCATGTATTTGCTGTTCAGCGACTCGCTGTTCATGTTGGTTGACCACGTCTTGCTCTCCTGCCATGCGCCGCTGAGATAGAACGAGGTGCGCAGCAGTTTCCACGTGCCGAAGTCCATGTCTATCTCCACTCCTCGGTTCAGGCTGTGGCTTGTATTGCCTATTGCGCCCGTTGTGATGAAGATTATGTCCGAGCGCTCAGGACTTACGCTCTTGTCGGCATAGTACGCCTTGGGGTAATAGTTGGCCGTATAGGTCACGTACTCAGTGCTGTTGCCGAATCCGTCAGGCGTATTGTCGATGTATCCGAGTATGCTGAGCTTGTTGCCCTTCGGCAGTCTGATGTCAATACCTGCCTCGACCTTTGTCGTAGTGGCGTTGGTCATGTCCTTTGAATACTTCACGTCATACACGTGCGTGTGGTATAGCACCGTATTGTTATCGGAATTAGGCGCTGCCTGACGGTCTGTATATTTCTTGTCGGGGTAGAGATAGTTCAGTCCCGGGGTCTTGGAATTGAGTCCTATGCCTGCCCTCAGGTCCATCCATCGCGTCAGCGAGAATGAGAGGTTCAGTCTGGGTGACAGCGATGTCGTTGCAACATCGGCGAACGGCTGCATGGCAGTGAAGCGCAATCCCAGCGTGGCACGCAGGCGGTTCACCTTGTTTATGGTCCACAGCAGCTGGTCCTCGGCGTATGCCGCTACCTGGTGCAGGCCCGGAATGTCGCTGTATGCTCGCGGTCTGCCGTTGCTGTTGGGCTCTAACGGATAGCGGTCATCCTCGTTATAGTAGCCTCGTCCGTTGTTCCAGTCGTAGTGATACTCCGCTCCCACCTTGAATGTCTGGCGTGTCTTACCTGCCTTCACGTAGAAGCGGTCGCTGATTTTGGCGTAGATGTTACCGGGTCGGCTCTCCGTATAGCTGATGGCGCGGTAGTTACGGCTCTCGTATGGCACCTCCACGTAGCCCGTCTCCATTGCCGTGAGAATGGGGTTGAGGTTGCCGCTGAAGGATGTGTAGCCCTCCTTGCGGCGATCCACGCGGTTGAAAGACAGTCCTACGGTGTATGTCAGTGTGCGTGCCAGGAGCTTCTCCGTCTGTATGCGTCCGTTGTGGGTTATGGAGATGCTCTGGTTTGTATTCTTCGTGTCGGTGCCCTCGATGGTCGCGTCGGGGTCATCGCCCGTCCAGTCCTTGGCCAGCATGAAGCGTATCTTGGTGTTGATGTTCCACTTGCGGTTGATGTCGTAGCTCCATCCCAACGAGCCCGTGTATCGGTGGTATGAGTTAGTCTTCATGCGCGGGTCTCCCCAAGCCTGCGCATAGTCCAGGCTGCCGTTCAGTATGCCTCCCTTGCCAAGGCTTCCGCCCTTGCCCACGGAGTAGTTCATCTGCGCGGGGTTTATCTTTGCCTTCAGCTGCCACGGTGTGACACCGGCCTTGGAGTGTACTATCACCATGCCGCTCGTGAGGTCTCCGTACTCTGCCGATGGTATGCCTCTCACCACTTCCACCTCGTTGATGTCGTCGGCAGCGATGTTTCGCAGGTCAGTGCCGGTAAACTCTGTGAGCGGTCCCTGTGACACGGAGCCGTTGTTGGATATCGGCACGCCGTCAATCACCACCGAGTTGCCGAAGGCCGATGTGACGTTGTTGGGCGAAATCTCGCGCAGCTGCAGGTTCTTCTGCTGCGTCAGGTCGCTGTTGGTCATCAGCTGTCCCGGCACGAGCTGCATCACGTCGGCCAGCGACGAGGCCTGCAGGTGGTCTATGGCCTGGCGTCCGATGATGCTTGCCGTTGATGTGCCGGCGGCATTCTGCTTGGCGGTGACGCTCACCTCGTTGAGCATCAGCGATGTCTCCTTCATCTCCACCTTCATATTGAGTGGCTTGTCGCCCACCTTGACGCTTGTGGTAAATGTCTCGTAGCCTATGTAGGTAGCCGTCAGCGTATATGTTCCGGCTGGAATGTTCCTGATGTTGGCGCGTCCTTCAGCGTCTGTCACGGCATACTGCCCGAGGGGATTGAGCACTACGCTACACATAATCACCGGCTCCTTGGTCCGGGCGTCGGTCACGGTGAGGCTGATGTCACAGCCCGCAGAACCCTTTTGCGCTGACAGGGGAACGCCGAGCAGCAGCAACATTATCGTCAAGATGCAGGTTCTGTAATTCATAGTGCGTGATTCATAGCGCATAATGCATGGTTTATGATTCATAATGCATAGGAGGATGTCGTAATGAATAATTCTTGGCAGTCAATCCGATTCGGTCTGTCGTTATGTCGCGGCAACCGCTCCGGGGCGTTCATTTTGGCAGGATAGCCATCACCTGCTGCTCCAGTTTCTCTGCCGTTGTCTGGTCGTTTACGTATGTTATGGCGAGTGTGCCCAGCTTCTTGTTCACGTTGGCATCGTCAACGCCGTCCATTGCCAGCACTTCCTCCACCAGGTCCTTGGTGGCAGCCTCTGCGGGTATCTTGATATAGGCGTGGCTTATGACCTTGCTCGTATAGTAGCTCACCGGTGTGAAGCCCGCCTCCGTCAGCTTTTCCACTATCGTGGCCTTGTCTGTCTTGTTGGCATTATATCTTACGAAGACGTAGCGCTTGTCCAATCGTGGCGCAACGCTGTCCATTCCTTCTATTGACCACAGCTCCTTCATCACGCGTGCCGAGTCCTCTGCCGTCTGCAGCTCCTCGGTCTTCAGGCCTATGGCGCGGCGTATCTTCTCCTTCGGGTCGTAGGGAGATGGCTTGTAGCGCCCTGTGGCGTTGAGGATAGCCTTAATAGAGTCCTGGGTGAGTCTTTGCCCGTCATAGTCAATGGTGACCGTGCGGCGCTCAAGGTTGAATACTACATTCTCTACCGCATCATTCGTGCGCAGGGCCTTGTTCACCTTGTGGGCGCAGTCCTCACAGCGCATGGCTTTGATACGTAGGGTCACTGAGTCGGCAACGGCAACGGAAAGTCCGGAGCACAACACGGAGAATAGTGCAATAAGGATAGTTTTTTTCATTGTATGGTTTCTCTTAGTTTGAATTGTAAGATTTAAGGAAGACCGCCTGCCTCTATGACTCTCGCGCTTCTACATGACTAACGGCTATTTCAGCGCTTTGCAATAGGAGGCGACGTGTCT
>DEKQ01000070.1:24609-28024 GCA_002353975.1 Prevotellaceae bacterium UBA2718 | reverse complement strand
AGTATCGGCAGCCACGGTGCGGCGCATAGCCAATACCATTTGTCCACGTCATCGTAGGCCATCAGCACCCTTCCCACGGCAGATATCAGTATCAGTCCCGCCACTCCCACAGTGAAAAGTGCCGGCATGGCATGGACTGGTTTCAGCGTGCCGGGGTGTCTCTTCTCAAGGTTTATGCGCGCGATACCACTGTTATATACCTGTCGGAAGAACTTTTTCAGGTCTGTCCTGCGCTTGTGCCACACCCATGCTGTGGGGAAAAGAGCAGTCTTGAAACCTGCCTCCACTATGCGGTAAGAGAAATCTATGTCCTCACCGAAGCGCATTTTGCTGAATCCTCCCAACTCTTTATACACCTCGCGGCGTATTCCCATGTTGTAAGAGCGCGGATAGAACTTGTCCAGCGCTTTTCTCTTTTGCTGTCTTGGGGTATCGTTATCCTCATCGCCGGCCTTGCCTCCGCGTATTCCGCCCGTGGTAAAGAAGCTCGTCATGGAGTAGCTGATAGCCTTCTGCACCGGTGTGAATGACGGGTGCGACGCATCGGGACCACCGAAAGCGCCAATCTTCTCGCCTGCCTCAGATGCCCTTTGCAGTTCCTTTTCCACTGCCAGCAGGTAGCCATCGGGCAGCACCACGTCGCTGTCCAGAATGATGAGCCACTCTCCCTCTGCCCGCTCAGCACCGTAATTGCGGCTCTGTCCCGGTCCGCTGTTCTCCTTATAATAGTATTTCAGGGGCAGCCTGCCGGCAAAAGCGTCGCAGACCTCCTTGCAGGGGACATCCGAACCATCCTCCACAATGATGACTTCATAGTCAGAGAAGGCCTGACGAGTAAGGCTCTCCAAGAGTTCCTTCACCTCGTCAGGCCTGTTATATACCGGTATTATCAGCGAATATCTCATTCCTTCATGCGCTGCAGATAGCTACCGTCGCGGGTGTCAACCTGCACGAGCTCACCTTCCTCAATGAACAGAGGCACGCGAATCTCAACGCCAGTCTCCAGTGTGGCAGGCTTGAGAGTGTTCGTTGCGGTGTCGCCCTTCACGCCCGGCTCAGAGTGAACCACGCGGAGCACGGTCTTGACAGGCATCTCGGCATAGAGCACAGTATCGGTATCAGCGTCGCTGACAACCTCCACGATGTCAGACTCCTTCATAAACTCCACGCCAGTCACGAGGTCTGCAGGGATAGGAGTCTGGTCGTATGTCTCCTGATTCATGAAGATATAGTCATCACCCTCCTTGTAAAGGTACTGGTATGGGCGACGTGAAATCTGCACATCCTCCAGTTTCTCACCGATGTTGAAGCGACGCTCCAGCACGCGACCGTCTGTCACGTTCTTCAACTTCACGTTCATGATTGTGTTACCCTTTCCTGGTTTGCGGTGCTGGAAATCGATGCAAACCCAAATGCCGCCGTCCATGCGTACGGCAACGCCTTTCTTAATGTCTTGTGAATTAATCATAATTTTTTATATCTGTAATTGCTTGCGTAAGCGCATAATACGTATGCAAAGTTACTAATTTTCACTTAATTGGTAGGTGCAAATCAATTTTTTTAACGCAATTTACGGATATTTCCTCACTGTTTCTTGCGTAATTAAATTATTATGTGTACCTTTGCACCTCGAATTGCGCCCGTAGTGGGGCTTTCTCTTACGCATTAACAATCAAAACAGCATATAGAAACAATGAAAAGAACATTTCAACCACACAACCGTCGCCGCGTGAATAAGCATGGTTTCCGTGAGCGTATGTCCACCAAGAACGGTCGCCGCGTATTGGCATCACGCCGTGCTCACGGACGCAAGAAGCTCACAGTCAGCGACGAGAACCACGGAAAATAAGCCCTTGGGCATTCCGTTGAAAGCAGCCTGCCATATTCCGACCAAGGGACATGACAGGCTGTTTTTGCTTTCCATAACCACGATGTTTCACCGTTATCAACAGTTACGCCTATGCCAAGGTGGGTTGTCAGCGATATCTATGAGCCAGAGAGCCGCGACACGAAGGTGGGAAATGACGACAGACTGACCATCGACAAGTGGTCTGACGAGGACAAACCCCGCGAGAAGATGCTGCGTCTGGGGGCAGAATCATTGTCCTCTGCCGAGCTGCTCGCCATCCTCATGCGCTCCGGCAGCGCACAGATGACGGCGGTAGATCTTGCGAAGCAGCTGCTTCGCGACTGTCAGGACAACCTCGCCGTGCTTGGCAAGATGTCGCCGGAACAGCTGATGGGCTACAACGGCATCGGCGAGGCGAAGGCGCTGAGCATCCTCGCGGCCTGCGAGCTGGGCAAGCGCCGCCAGATGTCAGAGCTGCCGGAGCGTGAGCAGTTGGACAGCGCCGACAAGCTATACAAGCACCTGTGGCTCAGGATGCGCGACCTTGACGTGGAAGAAGCCTACGTGGTGCTGATGAACCAGGCCTACAAGCACATCAAGACGGTGCGCCTCTCACACGGAGGCATCACCGAGACAGCCGTCGATGTGAGGCTGGTGATGAAGGAAGCCATCACCTCGGGGGCTACAATCTTAGCGTTAGCCCACAACCATCCCAGCGGTAGCACACGCCCTTCGCGCGACGATGACAACCTGACAAAGCGCATAGCAGAGGCATGCGGCATAATGAGAATACACTTCGCAGACCATCTCATCGTGACCGACGGCAACTATTTCTCCTACCGCGAGCAGGGAAAGCTGTGACATAGGAGGCGACGTGTCTCACGTCGCAATGGTCAAGCCTTTGACTATGAGGGCGACGTGTCTCACATCGCCACTGGCAACCCAACTAAAAGACACAACAATCACCAAATGACACAAGAAGAAAAAGCAGCAGCAGAACAGCGCATCATAGAGGTGCTGAAGACCGTATATGACCCGGAGATCCCCGTCAACATCTACGACCTCGGCCTGATATACAAGATAGACCTTGACCTGGACGGCCATCTGGACCTGGACATGACCTTCACCGCACCGTCTTGCCCGGCGGCAGACTTCATCATAGAGGACGTGAGGTCAAAGGTAGAGGCCGTGAAAGGCGTCACCTCAGCAGAGGTCAACATGGTCTTTGAGCCCGAATGGGACAAGTCCATGATGACGGAAGAGGCCCGCATAGAGTTAGGGTTTGACTAAGAAGCACACAGCAGCACCCCCTCCCTCCCCCACCGTGCCCTGCGGCTCTACGCAGAACCACCCTTACCCCCAGCCACCGTGCCCTGTGATTCTCCGCAGGGCCACCATTTCCCCCCTCACTTTTATGGTAGAACGAACAAACATCTACTTTCTTTCCGACGCACATCTCGGCTCACTGGCCGTTGACCACAGGCGTATGCAGGAGCGCCGGCTGGTAAGTTTCCTTGACTCTATCAAGGATGATGCCGAGGCCATCTACCTGTTAGGCGACATGTT
>DEKQ01000070.1:8530-24502 GCA_002353975.1 Prevotellaceae bacterium UBA2718 | reverse complement strand
TCACCGGCAACCACGACATCTGGTGCTATGGCTACCTTGAGGAGGAGTGCGGCGTGATACTCCATCGCAAGCCTCAGACCATGGAACTGCACGGCAAGACATTCTACCTGGCACACGGAGACGGGCTGGGAGACCCCAACATGATGTTCCAATTCATACGCAGCATCTTCCACAACAAGCTCTGCCAGTGGCTCTTCACGTGGCTGCATCCCGACCTCGGAATGCGCTTCGGACTCAACTGGGCAAAGCATTCAAGGCTGAAGCGGCCTGACGGCAAGGAGTTGCCATACCTTGGAGAGGACAAGGAATACCTGGTACTCTTCGCCAAGCAATACCTCAAAGCCCACCCCGACATAGACTATTTCCTCTTCGGGCACCGCCACATAGAGCTGGACCTGATGCTGTCAGAGCGCACACGTATGCTCATCCTGGGTGACTGGATACAGTCCTTCGCCTACGCAGCCTTCGACGGCGAGCAGCTATACTTCTCCAACTACGAGGAGGGAGCATAACACAACCGTTTTACCGGCGAGGACGCCCACGTCCCCCGTGAATGTTCGATGACTACAGCCCCCTCCCGGTCTTCCCACAAAGGGAATTTGGGAGGGGGCTTTGCCTGCGTGGAAAAAGCGAAGTGCAAAAGCAGCGTTTCTGTAAGATTTACACTTTTAGTGACAAGTTTCCGCACTTTTCTTTGCACCTTTGTAAAAAATAGCGTACCTTTGTCGGCGAAAATCTATACCAGGGAAAGAATACACAAATATGAACCTAAATTTGATATAACTACAACCGAAATGTTTTTTTATACAAGATATTCTCGCCGTTATTGGCTGATTTTTACTATCCTTATGATGTTCTGTGCGCTGCGTGTGGCTGCACAGCAGGTTACCGATTTTACGTTTTCGCACATCGGGCAGGCTGAGGGCATGTACAGCCAGCGCATATACAGCATTGTTCAGACTGACGACAACGCGCTGTGGTGGTCAACGAAGTATGGTGTTGACCGCTATAATGGTGCTTCCGTGAAGAAATACAGTCTTGGTAAGACGATGATCAGCGAGTTCGGAGGACGTACCATCAAGCTGAAACAGTCACCCAACAGCGACAACACCCATACGCTGATTGCCTTTGACAGCAGCGGACTGGTGTTTGAATACGATGTCATGCAGGACCGTTTCAAGCTCATAGCAGAAATCAGACAGCTGCTGGGAGACCAGGTATTACTCAACGACGTGCTGCTCACCCGGCAGGGCATGTGGCTCGCCATGCGTGAAGGCATCTACTTCCTGCACGGCAAGGAACTGACAGACGTCATGAAGGGTGTCTTCGCCAATTGCATTATCAGCACCGGTCAGCAGCTGCTCTTTGGCACGAGGAACGGTGTCCTGGCCTATAACATAGGCAAAGAAACGCGGAAAGTGGGTAAAGGAGAGAGGATGCAGGTGGTCATTCCCGATGCCGTGGAGTGCGGCTATTATGATAATAAATATAATAAGGTGTGGCTCGGCGCTTTCTTAGGGGGCGTGAAAGTATTACCCATGAACGCCAAGGGCAGCGTTTCCAACTCTGCCGCAGCCGTTGATATGCCCAGCATCGCGAGCCATCCAGTGCGCAGTCTCTACCCCTATGATGACAAAACCATGCTGGTGGGCGT
Organism: Prevotellaceae bacterium UBA2718; assembly: GCA_002353975.1. Taxonomy (GTDB): domain Bacteria; phylum Bacteroidota; class Bacteroidia; order Bacteroidales; family Bacteroidaceae; genus Prevotella. Next base: position 22,848 of record DEKQ01000070.1, on the reverse strand, counting down.
TGACGGTGCAGGCGTATGGTGCGCCAACCGTCAGCCTAATGCCGCTAAGTGCTATTCGGGACGTCTTCTGTTTGACGCCAACGACGGGCCCAACGGCGCCCTGCACGGCAACGGCATCTACTCCGTCATCGTTGACAGTTGGGGCAGCATCATCATAGGAAGTTATTCGGGAGGCATCGACATAGCGCGTCCCGTAGGCAGTACCCCAGCCATCTTCAGACACGCCAGGGGCACGGACCAGTCGCTGCTGAATGACCGAGTGAACTGTGTGGCACAGATGTCTGACGGCGATATGGTGATGGGCACGGACAACGGCATAAGCTTCTTTGACCACCGTGACGGCAAATGGAAGCACGCCTGTCGCGGTATCGTGATTACAAGCTTCTGCCATACGCCTCAGGGCTCATTGCTGGCAGCCACATACGGGCGGGGTGTTTACGAGATTACCGAAAGCAGCGTCACGCAACGCTATAGCGCTGGAGACGGTCTGCTGAAGGATGACTTTGTATATAGCCTTTTCTATGACCGTGCCGGCAACCTGTGGATAGGTTGTCTGGACGGTGATCTGGTGCAGGTGAGCGCTACGGGCAACAAGTATTATAAACTTAATAACGTCCACGACATCATACAGTTGCCCGACGGGAAGATTGCCGTAGGCACGGCCAACGGCCTTTGGACGATAGAGGCGCAAACGGGTGAGGTGCGCCAACTGAACTACAGCACAGAGTCCACCGAGAATATCAGCCGCTACATCACAACGCTCTATGCGAACAACAATGAGCTATGGATAGGCACAGACGGCGGCGGTGTCTATATCTATCACTTATACAAGCGCCACTCCACGCGCATCAGCGTCGCTGACGGACTGCCCTCAGGCAACATCAGCAGCATCTTCCCCGACCGGCGAGGGCGCATCATGATAGCCACAGAACACGGTCTGGCCTTCGTCACACAGAAGACACCACGCGAGGTGGTGGATGTGAACTACTGCTACGGACTGTACCGTGAATACAGCGAAGGCGCCGTGTGCAGCCTCACAGACGGCAACATCCTCTATGGCAGCACTACAGGAGCACTGGTCATCAATCCCCACAATATACAGAAGCTCAACTATACTGCCAAGCTGAACCTGATGGGCATCAGCTGCAGCAACGACGATGATGAGCAATTCCGCGAGAAGGTCAGCCGCATGTTGCGTGACGGACGACTCTCCTTGGATTACGACCAGCGCACCTTCGACCTGCACTTCGAGGCCATCAACCTGCGCAACCAGTATGACATAGCCTACCAGTATCAGGTAGGAAACGGACCGTGGAGCAAGCCCGACACGCAGCCTTATATCCGTTTCACAAACCTGGAGCCGGGCAGTCATCAGCTGCGGTTACGCTGTGTCAGCCTCAGCTCGTGCGGCGCTATCGAACTGAGATCAGACGGTGGCATAGTGCTTGACGAGGTATTGCTGAACATTCAGATTGCACAGCCTTGGTGGAACTCCTGGTGGATGCGGATGATTTATATCGGACTGATAGCGCTCCTGTTCTGGGGAGCATGGCGCATCTACGGGCTGCACAACAGGTATATGCGTCTGGTTGTGAGCTACTCCGAACTGCAATCCGCTACGGAGGGCGAAGAAGAGACAGAAGAGCGGAGCGAGAATCCCGAACCGGCCACCGATGACGACGGCGCGAAGCACTTCATAGAGCAGGCTACGCAGCACGTGCTCGATCATCTTTCAGACTCCTCGTTCGGCATCGATGAGCTGTGTCGCGAGATGGCCATGAGCCGCACTCTGTTCTATGTGCGCCTGAAGTCATACACGGGACAGTCACCCCAGGACTTTGTCCGCATCATACGTCTGGAGCGTGCCGCCGCGATGCTGCGCAACGGTCACTCTGTCACTGATGCAGCAGCGCTGACAGGGTTCGACAATCCCAAGTATTTCAGCACGGTATTCAAGAAATATTTCGGCACTTCACCCTCAAAATATTGCTAAAAAAGAGTTTGAAATCTATCAAAATGGGTTTGAAAACTGACATTTGCAGGTTTTCAAACCCCTTTTGTATGCAGTCAAACCACAGGTATTGCCTAAAGCATTACCTTTGCAGCCAAAAACTAACCAACCCGATGAAAAAGCTAACAATTTCCTTCTTTAACAACATGGTGTTCGCAATGGCGTTCCTGTTCGTCATGCCCAGTTGTTCAGCAGATGCCGCAGAGAGTCAGCCAAGCAATGCTGACGCACCTGCAGCAGACAATCGTGCCATCACCGCCCAGCAGTGGAACAGTCAGGTCAAGGCCGGCTGGAACCTCGGTAACCAATTCGAGTGCTCAGCTCCAGGCCAGGACGGAGAGTCAATGCAGATTGGCGTTTTTGACAACCACCTGAATGCCGAGACCGCGTGGGGCAACCCCAAAGTGACCAAAAAGATTATCAAGGCCGTACGCGACGCTGGTTTCGATGCCATTCGCATACCCGTGCGCTGGCAGTGCCACATCACCAATCCTACCGCCATGAGCATCGACAAGCAGTGGATGGCACGTATAAAAGAGGTAGTGGGATGGTGTCTGGACAACGACATGAAGGTCATCATCAACACTCATCACGACAAATGGCTGGAGGGACGTCCATACTCTCAGTATAAAGATGAGAACAATCAGAAGCTGGCTCTGCTGTGGATGAACATCGCCAGCGAGTTTGCACAGTACGACTATCGCGTCGCCTTTGCCGGAACCAACGAGGTACACGTCAAGGACAACTGGGGGAAGCCATCGAAAGAGAACCTGGAGGTGCAGAACTCATACAATCAGACATTCATAGATGTGGTACGCGCTACGGGAGGCAACAACGCTCAGCGTCACCTCATCGTGCAGACATACGTATGCAATCCGGACTTCGGAATCAACAATAACGACTTCATCATCCCCACAGACATAGAGGGTAACGGCAACAAATACATGAGCGTGGAGTTCCATTACTACACTCCGTGGGACTATGCCGGCGAGTGCAAATACTATTTCTGGGGCGAGCCTTACAAGCAGTACGGTGAGGCATCGCCCAGCAATGAGAAGACAATGACAGACTTCTTTGACCGCGTAGCCAGCACATGGGCAGCGAAGGGACTGGGCGTCGTCATTGGCGAATGGGGCGTCACCGACCACTATAAGGGAGGCCAAACAGATATCATCCATGAAAACATGACATACTACTGCCGCTTCCTGACCAGCGAGGCACGCAAGCGCGGCTTCTCAACCTTCGTATGGGACAACAACTCCTTTGGCAACGGAAGCGAGAAATTCGGCATCTTCGACCGCAAGGACGGCATGAAAGTGAAAGCCGACTGGATATTAAAAGGTATTATGGAAAAGTAAAATAGTATAGTAACAGATATGAGAAAAGTTTTTTCTACACTGGCATTGATTGCCACAACCGCGCTGGCTCTCATGGCTTGCTCCACAGAAAGCACAACAAACAAAGTAAACAATTTCCAAATCCATCGTGGCACAAACATGAGCCACTGGCTGTCGCAGAGCGAGGAGCGCGGCGAAGCAAGGAAGAATCACATCCAGGAAGACGATTTCGTACGCCTCAACCAACTGGGCTTTGACTTCATCCGACTGCCTATCGACGAGGTACAGTTCTGGGACGAGAACGGCAAGAAGTTGCCCGAGGCATGGGACTTGCTCCGTTTTGCCGTTGACCAGAGCATCAAGAACAATCTGCGCGTTATCGTAGATTTGCATATCATACGCTCACATTACTTCAATGCCGTTGTGGAAGGCAATGGAGAGGCCAACACCCTGTTCTCATCAGAGAAAGCCCAGCAAGACCTCATCAACATGTGGTACCAGCTGTCAGACATGCTGAAGGGATACAGCAATGACTCCGTGGCATACGAGTTCATGAATGAGCCTGTAGCCGACGAGCATGAACAGTGGAACCAGCTGATAGCCAGGGTTCACAAAGCCCTGCGCGAGCGTGAGCCACAGCGCACACTGGTGATAGGCAGCAACATGTGGCAGGGCTATGAGACGATGAAGTATCTGAAGGTGCCAGAGGGCGACAAGAACATCATCCTCTCATTCCACTACTACAACCCAATGCTGCTCACACACTATGGCGCACCCTGGACTCCTATCGGTCAGTATAAAGGTAAGGTGAACTATCCGGGCGTACTGGTTTCCAAGGAAGACTATGAGGCCGCCTCCGACACCGTGAAGCACCTGCTGGACGAGGGCAAATATACCACACAGGTATGGGATATCAACAAGATACGCGAGGACTTCAAGGACGCTATCGCAGCAGCCAAGAAGTATGACCTGCAGCTGTTCTGCGGCGAGTGGGGCGTATATGAGCCTGTTGACCGCGAGCTGGCATACAAGTGGACGAAGGACATGCTGACGGTGTTCAAGGAGAACAATATTGCGTGGACCTCATGGTGCTATGACGCCGACTTCGGTTTCTGGGACCAGCAGAAAGATGATTTCAAGGACAAGGGACTTGTAGAACTGCTGACAGGAAAGGGTGAAAAGTGAAGAGTGAAGAGTAAATTCGCAACAGAACAAACAAAGAGATGAAAACATTTGGCTATTTCGACGACAAGAACCGCGAGTATGTCATCAATGACCCCGCCACACCATTCCCTTGGATAAACTATCTGGGCAATGAGGATTTCTTTAGCCTGATATCCAATACGGCAGGTGGATATAGTTTCTATAAGGATGCTAAGTTCCGTCGCATCACGCGCTATCGCTATAATGGTGTGCCTATGGACAATGGCGGTCGCTATTTCTATATCAACGATGGGGGCACCGTCTGGAATCCCGGATGGAAACCCTGCCGCACACCTCTTGATAGCTATGAGTGCCGCCACGGCATGAACTACACACGCATTACGGGCAGCAAGAACGGCATAGAGGCAAGCGTACTCTTCTTCGTTCCGCTGAAGACCTGGGCAGAGGTGCAGAAGCTGACACTCAGGAATACCACTGGCGAGAAGAAGTGTGTCAAGCTGTTCTCGCTTACGGAGTGGTGCCTGTGGAACGCTGCCACAGACATGGAGAACTTCCAGCGCAACTGGTCAACGGGCGAGGTGGAGATAGAGGGCGCTACTATCTATCATAAGACAGAATACAAGGAACGCCGCAACCACTATGCCTATTATACCGTGACCAATGCGGAGATTCAGGGCTATGACACTGATCGCGAGTCGTTCATCGGTCTGTATAATGAGTTTGCTGACCCTCAGTGTGTCGTTGAGGGACGCTCAAGTCAGTCCGTGGCTCATGGATGGAGTCCCATCGCATCACATTATATAGAGGTGGAACTGCAGCCGGGCGAGTCCAAGGATTATATCTTCCTCTTAGGATATGTGGAGAACGCAGAGGACGAGAAGTTCTCTTCTGAAGATATTATGCGCAAGAAGGCGGGGGAGATTATCTCCTCACAGGATAGCGATGTGACTCTTGTCAACAAGAAAAAAGCCCACGAGGTGATTGCACGCTTCTCTACAGTAGAGGCAGTGGATGCCGCCTTTAATGAGCTGCGACAGATGTGGGACGAGTTGTTAGACAAGTTTACAGTAAGCAGCAGCGATGAGCGGCTGAACCGCATGGTGAACATCTGGAACCAATACCAGTGCATGATTACCTTCAATTTCTCACGCTCGGCCAGCTTCTTCGAGAGCGGCGTAGGTCGCGGCATGGGTTTCCGTGACTCTAACCAGGACTTGGTCGGCTTCGTACATCAGGTTCCAAGCCGTGCCCGTCAGCGCATCATCGACATTGCATCAACACAATTCCCCGACGGTGGCTGCTACCACCAGTATCAGCCTCTGACCAAACGCGGAAACAATGACATCGGCGGCGGATTCAATGATGACCCCTGCTGGCTCATCTTCGGCACCGTGGCATATATTAAGGAGACGGGTGACTATTCTATTCTCAATGAGATGGTACCCTTTGACAACGAGCCCGGCACTGAGGTGACGCTGATGGAGCACCTGCGCATCTCGTTCAATCATGTCGTGGAGAACCTCGGACCTCACGGACTGCCACTCATCGGTCGCGCTGACTGGAACGACTGTCTCAACCTGAATTGCTTTTCAAAAGACCCAAACGAGTCATTCCAGACTACCGAGAACAACAGTGAGGGCAGCAAGGCTGAGTCTCTGATGATTGCCGGCCTGTTTATCTTCACCGGCAAACAGTACGTGGAACTTTGCCGCCACTGTGCCGAGCATCTAAGCGAGTTGAGCCACCAGCAGTCAAGCCACAGTGCCCGACGGTTCTCCGTCGGGTATAACGAAGAAGCCCGCCGCGCCCAGCAGTGCATCGACAAGATGGTTGAGGCCGTGAAGCAGTACGGCTGGGACGGCGAGTGGTATCTGCGTGCATACGACTACTATGGCAACAAAATCGGCTCAAGCGAGAATGAGGAAGGAAAGATCTTCATTGAGTCACAGGGCTTCTGCACTATGGCAGGCATAGGCCTCGAGGATGGCATGGTTGATAAGTCACTGGACTCATGCAAGCGTCTGCTGGACTGCGAGCACGGCATGGTGCTCAACTATCCCGCCTTTACCCGCTACCACATTGAGATGGGCGAGATTTCCTCCTATCCTGCCGGTTATAAGGAGAATGGAGGCATCTTCTGCCACAACAATCCTTGGGTTATTATCGGCGAGACCGTAGCACGTCGCGGCAATGATGCCTGGCAGCACTACACGAAGATTGCCCCTGCATGGATAGAGGACCAAGCGCTGCACAAGGTGGAGCCTTATGTTTACTGTCAGATGGTGGCAGGAAAGGAAGCCGCCAAGCCCGGAGAGGGCAAGAACTCTTGGCTGACCGGAACGGCAGCGTGGAACTGGCTCACCATTACACAATATATCTTAGGAATCAGGCCTACCTTCGACGGACTGGAGATAGACCCCTGCATTCCCTCTACGCTCAATGAGTATTCCGTTCATCGTCAGCTGCGTGATGCAGCCTTTGACATCACCGTAAAGAACCCCAACGGCAAGGAGAGCGGCATCACCCGCATAGTGCTCGATGGTTTCCCCATCGAGAGCAACATAATCAAGGCCACACCAGGCCATCACACCGTCATCGTAGAAATGTAAGGAACTATGGCAAAAGTACGACTGATTGAAAAGATTGGCTATGCGCTGGGCGATGCTGCTGCGGGTGGCATCACATGGAAGGTTATGTCTATTGCCTTCCCTTTGTTCTTCACTAATGTCTTCGGCCTTACCATTGCCGACACGGCGACGCTGATGCTCATTGCACGAATGTTCGACGTAGTCACCGACCCACTGATGGGATCGCTGGCTGACCGCACCCAGAGCCGCTGGGGCACCTACCGCCCGTGGCTGCTGTTCGGTGCAGTGCCTATGGGCGTAGTCTTTGCACTGCTGCTCTACACACCGGAGTTCGGTGCTGTGGGCAAGCGCATCTGGGCTTATTCCCTATACCTGCTGATGATGGTGGTCTATACGGCTGTTAATGTGCCATATGGTGCACTGGTGGGCGTGATGACCGATGACGATGACGAGAAGAATCAGTTCTCGTCGTTCCGCATGGTCGGTGCATACGCTATGGGATTCATCACGCTGTTCAGTTTCCCTTACTTACAGAAGATGGTAGGCGGAACCGAGCAGCACCAGTATGCAGTACTGGGTGCATTCTTCGGAGTCCTTGCCACACTGGGCACACTGGCCTGCGGACTGCTGACTAAGGAACGCCTGAAGCCCGTGCGTGCCGAGAAGTTCTCACTGAAGCCGTTTGCTGATCTGTTCAGCAACAAACCCTGGGTATATCTCACGCTCATAGGCATCTTCATGAATTTCTTCAACGGTTTCCGCTATGCTGTGGCAGGCTATATGTTCGAGTATTGTCTGTATGGCGACGTTACCATCAACGGCCTTATTATCAATTACACCGTCTTCATGACCTTCGGTGAACTGACATGCATGGCTTTCGGAGGCGTCTCACCGTGGTTCACACGCAAGGTGGGCTCCAAGCGCAAAGCATTCATGTGGGCGGCAGCCATCTGCATGGTGACCAGCGTGCTCTTCTACTTCGTGCCTATGGATGCGGCCTACATCTGGGTGATGGTAGGCATCGTTGTCCTGACAAGTGTAGGCATAGGCCTCTATTCCCCATTACTGTGGTCAATGTATGCCGATGTTGCCGACTATGCCACTGAGAAGAATGGTACATCCTCCACGGGCGTCATCTTCTCCTCGGGCACAATGTCACAGAAATTTGGCACTGCCATCAGCGCCTCGCTGGTAGCCCTGCTCCTCGGCATTGCCGGATTTGTATCAGGCACTGACCCCATAAACGGCCACACCATCATCACCATCACCGATGAGGACGCAGTTCGCCAAATGATATGGCTCCTATTCTCGCTATTCCCTGCTGCCATAGCAGTCATAATCATGACACTGCTATACTTCTATCCCATCAAAAAGTAACCAAAATTATTATAACTAACTAATTCTAAAAATTAAGCACATGAACAAGAAGACTTTGCTTCTCGGCCTGCTGATGGCAGGCCTGATGTGGACTCCGGCAATCGCATTTGCTGACACGTCGAGCCACATGGAAAAAGCTACAGTTGGTCCTGACGATCATGAGGTGACCGGTACGGTAGAAGATGCCGACGGTCCGTTGATCGGTGCCACTGTCAAGGTGGTAGGCGCATCCAAAGGTACCGTTACCGATATGGACGGTAAGTTTGTACTGAAATGTAACCCTGGCGACATGCTCGAAGTAAGCTACGTGGGCTACGCCTCCGTACAGTCAAAGGCTGCACGGGGCATGAAGGTCGTAATGTCTGAGGACAAGACACACCTCAGCGAGGTTGTCGTCACGGCCCTTGGCGTCAAGCGTGACCGCAAGGCTCTGGGCTATGCTCTCTCTGAGGTAAAGGGCGATGAGCTGACAAAGGCAAAGGAGACCAACGTCATCAACTCTCTGTCAGGTAAGGTAGCAGGTCTGGTCGTTCAGAATACTGCCAGCGGTGCCTCTGGCTCTACACGCGTTCTCCTTCGCGGTAATACCGAGATGACCGGCAATAACCAGCCGCTCTACGTTGTCGATGGCGTGCCCTTGGACAACACCAACTTTGCCAGCGCTGGCGTTGAGGGTGGCTATGACCTAGGCGACGGTATCTCTGCCATCAATCCCGATGACATCGAGAACATGACTGTCCTCAAAGGTCCTGCAGCATCAGCTCTCTATGGCAGCCGCGCCTCTCACGGCGTCATCCTCATTACCACCAAGAAGGCTGAAAAGGACAAGGTGAGCGTGGAGTACAACGGCTCGCTGACCTTCGACAAGCAGCTGGCTAAGTGGAACGACATACAGGAGATTTACGGCATGGGCTACAGCGGTGCTTTCAGCCCCTCAGCCACCTCCGGCACTAACAGTAGCTGGGGAGCAAAGGCCGATGACCTGGAAGTGGAATACTTCGATGGTGTCAAGAGGCCATTCAAGATGTATCCTAACAACGCAGCAGGCTTCTTCCGCACTGGTATCACGGCACAGAATACCGCCATTCTCTCTGTCAACTCAGGCAAGACAGGTGTGCGTTTCTCTGTTACTGACATGCGCAACAAGGATATTCTGCCCAAGACTCACATGTTCCGCGACAATTTCAATCTGCGTGTGAATACCTCTGCAGGTCCTGTTGACTTCGACTTCACTGCCAACTACACCCACGAGAACGTGACTAACCGTCCCGCACTGGGCGACTCACAGAGCAATGTCGGCAAGAACCTGATGACGCTCGCCGGCACATACAACCAGGAGTGGCTCTCTAATTACCAGACTCCCGAAGGCGATTACGCTAACTGGAACGGTAATGACCAGTACAACAAGAACCCTTACTGGGACCTCTATAAGAACAACAACACATCAAAGAAGGATGTGTTCCGCCTCACAGCAAAGGCTATCTATAACATTACAGACCACCTGAAGCTCCAGGGAACCATCGGCACCGACATGAACTTCATGGATTTCGATGACTTCATCGCACGCACTACGCCTGGTAAGCTGGCAGGTCAGTTCATGTCACAGAAGTTCAAGAACAAGACTCTGAACGCAGAAATCCTCGCGCTCTACAACAACCAGTTCGGCGATTTTGACATTAATGCGACCCTAGGCGGCAATATCTTCAAGGTTAACAATAAGACAGACATCTTCACAGGTCTTGAGCAGCAGATGAAGGATGTCATCGCCATCATGAACTATGCGCAGCAGAGCGTACAGCAGAACAGCTACACCAAGCAGATCAACTCTATCTACGGTTCTGCAAGCGTGGGCTACAAGCACACCTACTTCCTTGAGGGAACAGTGCGCGGCGATAAGTCCTCAACGCTGCCTTCTGGCAACAACGTATATGTCTATCCATCTGTTTCTGCCAGCATCGTATTCTCGGAGTATCTCAAGAGCAAAAACATCATCAACTACGGTAAGATACGTGCATCATTCGCTCAGGTAGGTAGCGATACCGACCCCTATCAACTCGCGCTCTACTATTCTACTGCCAAGTACTCTTACGGCGGCTATGTCATCGGCATGATCAACAACAACACCCAGCCTAACAAGGACCTGAAGCCTACACGCACCAATTCTTTCGAGATTGGTCTTGAGATGAAGTTCTTCCACAACCGCTTGGGCTTAGATGTGACTTACTATAACCAGAACTCTAAGGACCAGATCATTGCACTGGCTACTTCTTCTACCTCCGGCTACACCCACAGTCTGGTCAATGCCGGCGAAATCCAGAACCGCGGTATCGAAATCTCGCTCAACGGACGCGTGCTCGACTTCAAAAACTTTGCATGGGACGCAGGCATCAACTTCTCCAAGAATACCAACAAGGTTAAGTCTCTCGTTGAGGGCATGAACTACTTTGAGCTCGAGAGAGCTACATGGTGCGGCGTCTCTGTCGGCGCAGAGGTGGGCCAGAACTACGGCTCTATCATCGGTAAGGACTTCAAGCGCACAGCTGACGGCCAGCCTATCATCAATGCCACCACAGGTCTGCCTGAAGTGGATGACAAGACACACACACTCGGTAATGCCTCTTGGGACTGGACCGGCGGTTTCTACTCTACCTTCACATATAAGAACTTCAAGCTCACCGCAGGCTTCGATGTTAAAGTGGGAGCTGATCTCTTCTCCATGTCTATGCGCTCTGCATACGCCACAGGTAAGGCCAAGCAGACCATGGAGGGCCGTGAGGAGTGGTACCGCTCTGAGGAGAACCGTAAGGCTGCTAACATGACTCTCGACGAGTGGCGCGCAGCAGGTCGTTGCGAAGGTCTCGTAGTACCTGGTGTAATACAGAACGAAGACGGCACTTACCGTCCTAATGACATCCCTGTCAATCCGGAGTCTTACTGGAAGACAGCATCTGAGAATGCGCCTTCTACATTCATATATGACAACTCTTACGTGAAGTGCCGTGAGATTACCTTCGGCTACACATTCCCTGAGAAGCTGCTGGGCACCAATAAGTTTGTGAAGTCACTGAGCCTCAGCTTCGTGGCACGCAACCCATTCATCATCTGGAAGAACATTCCAAACATTGACCCAGACTCTGGTTACAACACCTCAGGCCTCGGTCTTGAGTATGGTTCGCTGCCATCACGCCGCAGCTATGGTTTCAATGTCAACGTCAAATTCTAATAGCAATCCCCCAATCATGAAAAAGATATTTATAATGCTCTGTGTCGCAGTACTGGCTTTCACCGCCTGCAGCGACGAACACATGGAGAGAATCAACACCGACGATACCAAGGCATCGTCCATAGACCCCAGTGCACAGCTGACAACGGCTCTGCTGCAGACATACGGTGACTTCGGCATGATGGATACTTACCGCAGCTACATCACTGGCTTCACCCAGCACTTTGCCGGAGGCTGGAACGTATCGAACTATGCCGGCAGCGTACACGCCCAGGATGACCAGATGCGTCTGGTGTGGGACCAGCTCTATGCCGTGTCCATCAAGAACATTGTTGACGCTATTGCCAACTCAGCCGATAAGTCCAACACCAACGCAGCGCTGCGCATACACCGCGTCTATCTGATGTCTGTGCTGACAGATATCTATGGCGACCTTCCTTGCAAGGATGCCGGCCTGGGCTACGTAGCGGGCATCAACAACCCTACCTACGACACGCAGGAGGAGATGTACAACTTCTTCTTTGAGGAGCTGAAGGCTTGCGCCGCACAGCTCGGCACCGGCTCTGACCGCATCGGCGGCGACGTGACAAGCCTGAAGGGTGACGTTGCAGCATGGAAGCGTTACGCCAACACACTGCGCCTGCGCTATGCTATGCGTATCAGCGATGTAAACCCAACCAAGGCCAAGGAGGAATTTGAGAGTGCCCTCACAGCTGACGGCGGCTACATTCAGGATGCCAGCCAGGACGCATACATTATTTATATGGACGGTCCGTTCACCCTGTATGACGGCTCTCGCGACCTCGACTTCCGCGTCAATGCCCTCGGCGAGATACTCTACGGACAGGATCCTACCTCTCCTACTTTCATCTGCTCTACATTCTATGACATCCTGAATGACAACAACGACCCACGCCTGCACCGCATCTGCCGTCACTATCTCAACGTAAAGCGCTCTGAGACAAAGCCTGACCGCGAGTGGAATGTGGACGTAACCGACGAGGTGGTGCCTTATCTTGAGACCACCGACACATACACCGCCTGTGTACCTGGTGCCGCTTGGTGGAGCGACTGGGTGAATGCGCCGTCACTGGATGACATCCCAACTCTGAAGAGACTGGTGGAGCTGTACCCTGAGGCAGGCTTCAACAAGAACAACTTTGATGCCCGCATGATACGTCCGTTCCTCTCCATCGACTTTGAGATGCCTGACCGCCCCGGTACTCTCATCAACTCTGCAGAGGTAGAGTTCCTGCTGGCCGAGGCCAAGGGCAAGAATTGGAATGTCCCCGGCGATGCTCTTGAGCACTTCAATGCCGGCATCAAGGCATCTATGCAGTGGCTGAACACCCACTATCTGCAGGCTGCCGACAAGATTTCCGATGACGAGATCAATACGTTCGTTGCTTCTCAGGCTGCAAAATTCAGCGCCAACGCCAAGGAAGCTATCAATACCCAGGCATGGATTCTGCACATGATGAACCCCAACGAGGCATGGGCAAACCTGCGCCGCTCAGACTATCCAGTACTGGAGGACAGGACAAAGTATCCTATCCGCCCTGACTTCACATACGATGATGACAACCTGAACACACCTACACGTCTGCGTTATCCTATCTCCGAGAACCAGTACAACAGCGTAAACTATCAGGAAGCTATTGACCGCATGGGTGGCAGTGACGACTGGCATAAGCGTCTCTGGTGGGACATGAAGGATATCAACTTGAAGTAAAGCCCCCCTCCAGCTCGCCCCCGAGGGGGAGAGGGACCTAATAAAAGAATAAATTAAGAAACAAAACGAAAAAGAAGATAAGCGCTATGAATATCAAGAATATATCAAAATATCTCGCCACAGCATTCGTTGCTTTCGGCTTGGCCGCAACGACAGGCTGTTCGTCAGATGATCCATTCTTCACTGCCGATGAGAATGATGCTCCGCGCATTCTGAACACTGACCTGCCTGAGGGCAAGGGAGGCGAGCCTGGCGAAATCGCCAACATCGAACGTACCCAGAACTTCACCTTTGAAGTAAAGGTTACTCCTGTCCACTACACCACCGTCAAATGGTATATCGACGGCGAAGAGGTGGCTGAAGGCTTGACCATCGACGTTCCCGTACTGGCCGGCAACCACATCGTGGAGATTGTGGCTACTACCACTAAGGGCCTTTCAACCTCCCGCACCTGCAAGCTGACTGTCCGTCCTGCTGCCGGTGACCCGGAACTGGCTACCGACGGCAAGTCTCGCTGGCTGGCTATCGGCAAGACAAAGACCATTGAGTGCAACAACGTAAACAACGTGACAAAGGTCTTCATTGGCAAGACTGAGGCCACTAACGTGTCTTATGCCGACGGCAAGCTGACCTTCACCGTACCTTCCATGGAAGAAGATGATTACCAGGTATCCATTGAGGATGCTACAGGCATGCGCTACGGATGCGGCATCTTCACTGTCAGCAGCGAGGACTACGTGGATCCGGGCATAAAGGAGACTACGCTTTGGGAAGGTGATACCGATATCAACTGGGGCGAGAGCAACGTACAGATCTCTGCTGAAGAACTGGCCAACGTGCCTGTCGGTGCCACTATCCGATTGGAATATGACATCATCGACATGCC
>DEKQ01000070.1:7234-8434 GCA_002353975.1 Prevotellaceae bacterium UBA2718 | reverse complement strand
CCTAATCCATTCGAGTTCACCTACACCGAGGCTAACAAGGCTATCGTCGATGAGCGTGGTGGAATGCTGATTGTCGGCTATGGTTACAAGGTCAAGAAGGTAGTCCTCGTTGAGGGCGTAGCTCCTGCCGAGACAACTCTCTGGGAAGGCAGTGCAGAAATCAACTGGGGCGATAGCAACATCAATATCACATCTGAAGAAATGGCAAATGTGCCTGAGGGTGCTACTATTAACCTCTACTATGACATCATCGACATGCCAGAAGATTACCATGCCCTTCGTATCACCACTCCTTGGTGGGGTGACAATCCTGAGGATCAGGTTGTGCCACAGTTTGACCTGACAGAGGATACACCTAAACCCTATAGCTTCACCTATACCGGAGCTAACAAGGGCATCGTGGATGAGCGCGGTGGCATGCTTATTGTAGGTTATGGCTATAAGGTAACGAAGGTAACGTACAGTAAGTAGAACTTATATTCAGAACAATGAGAATTTTATTATCAACTATCATGGTGGCCTTTGCATCTTTCGTGGGTGCAAAGACCACCTTTACGTCTCAGGATATGGAGCAGTTATTGCAACGCATGACCCTGGAGGAGAAGATTGGCCAGATGCTGCAGCTGAACATTGACGGCCTGGGCAAGGGCAAGGGTGATGACTTCATACTTGACGAAGAGAAGCTGCACGAGGCTATCGCCGTCTATAAGGTGGGGTCTATCCTCAACACCCCCGGTCCGGTGGCAATGTCTACCAAGCGCTGGCAGGAGGTCATCAGCCGCATCCAGGAGGTGTCAATGAAGGAGATTGGCATCCCGTGCCTCTACGGACTGGACATGAACCACGGTGCGTCCTATACCGTTGGCGCTACGTTCTTCCCTCAGAACATCAACATGGGCGCCACGTTTAACCCCGCACTGACCGAGGAGGCGGGGCGCATCACGGCCTATGAGACGCGTGCCTCGGACTGTCCCTGGACGTTCTGCCCCACCGTTGACCTGAGCCGCGACCCGCGATGGCCGCGCGTATGGGAGAACTATGGCGAGGATGCGCTGGTCAACGCGGTAATGGGCAGCGCTGCCGTGCGTGGTTTTCAGGGCAGCGACCGCAACCACATCGATGCCTTCCACATCGCGGCCTGTGGCAAGCACTACTTAGGTTACGGCTCGCCGCGCACCGGCAAGGACCGCACACCGGCCT
>DEKQ01000070.1:706-7144 GCA_002353975.1 Prevotellaceae bacterium UBA2718 | reverse complement strand
GAGGCCGGCATGTTGTCCATCATGGTCAACTCCGGCTCTGTCAACGGTCAGCCCGTACATGCCAGCCACAAGTGGCTCACGGAGTGGCTGAAGGAGGGTCTGAACTGGGACGGCATGATAGTGACCGACTGGTCAGACATCAACAATCTCTATAAGCGCGAGCATGTGGCACGCGACAAGAAGGATGCTATCCGCATAGCCATCAATGCCGGCATCGATATGTCTATGGACCCCTACGACCTGAAGTTCTGCACCTTGCTCAAGGAGTTGGTGCAGGAAGGCAAGGTCAGCCAAAGCCGCATTGATGATGCCGTGCGTCGCATACTGCTGATGAAATATCGTCTTGGACTCTTTGACCAGCCTAATACGGGCAAGGGGAAGGCCTACGCAGACTTCGGTTCCGTGCAGTTTGCCAAGGTGGCGCTGCAAGCCGCAGAGGAGAGTATCATCCTGCTGAAGAACGAGTCGGGCCTCCTGCCGCTCTCTGCCGCTGCTGATGGAGGGGGCAGAGGGCTGAGGCTGCTGGTTACGGGACCTAATGCGAACCAGATGCGCTGCCTTAACGGTGGATGGAGCTACACGTGGCAGGGCAACCTGACGGACCGCTATGCCCAGCAATACAACACCATCTATGAGGCACTGTCCAACCGCTTCGGCAGCGGCAACGTCGTGATAGAGCAGGGTGTGACATATATCCCCGAAGGAGGATACCAGGAGGAAGAGGCCTCGCACATTGATGATGCCGTGCGCGCCGCGCAGAATGTTGACGTCATCATTGCCTGCGTGGGCGAGAATTCATACACCGAGACGGTGGGTAACCTCTCTGACCTCGCCCTCTCCGACAACCAGCGCCGTCTGGTGAAGGCCCTGGCGCAGACGGGCAAGCCCATAGTACTTGTGCTGAACGAGGGGCGTCCGCGACTCATCAACGATCTGGAGCCGCTCTGTCAGGCCGTCATCGACATCCTGCTGCCGGGCAATTATGGTGCCGACGCATTGGCTCGGCTGCTGGCTGGCGACACTAACTTCTCTGGACGCCTGCCCTACACCTACCCGCGCAACTCCGCCGACCTCACCACCTACGACTATCGCGTCAGCGAACACTGCGACCGCATGGCAGGGGCATACGACTATGATGCCACCGTCAACGTGCAGTGGCCCTTCGGATATGGGCTGAGCTACACCACGTTTGCCTATAGCAACATGCGTGTTGACAAGCCCCGCTTCTCCAAGGACGACATACTGACCGTCAGCATCGACGTCACCAATACCGGCAACAGGGAGGGCAAGGAGAGCGTACTGCTGTATAGCAGCGACCTCGTAGCCTCGCTGACACCCGAAAACCGCCGCCTGCGTGCCTTTGAAAAGGTGATGCTGCAGCCACAGGAGACACGTACCGTCACCTTCAGCCTGCCCGCCAAGGACCTGGCGTTCGTAGGGACAGACGGCCAGTGGGTGCTGGAAGAAGGTGACTTCTGCCTCACCATAGGCTCTGAACAGCTCACCGTCACCTGCGAATAACTCACCGTCACCTGAGAATAGCGCAACGTCACATGCGAATAGCGCAACGCTTCCGACACGACAAGCCGCAGCGCGTCATAAACATCATAAGAGACACTCACCCCGGGACTCGCAAATGGAGTCTCGGGGTGAAGTTTTTTTGGGGCAATCGTGGTATTGTGAGGCTGCCTATTTCCTGAAGTATATGAAAACAGTATAAGCTATTCCATTCACATTGCCTGCAATTCTCATATACGCATTCTTCTCCTTGGGGTTATAGAAGAAATCTATTGACTCTTTCGCATTGTAGATTGTTATGGTGTTTCCGTCTAATGAATACGAATTGGTCTCTGTTCTCCAACTGCTGAGTCCATTATCACTCACTTCGTAGTATGAGCAATCCACCTTGCCTCCGTCTTTGAAAACGGCCTCAAAGTAGAGTTGTGAGAATTGTCCTGTTCTTGAAACTTCCACTTCTGCCGTCCCGTCCGGTCTTGAAAGGACAGCCTTGTATGAGTACCATTTACCTTTCAAATAGGTGTCAATGTACTCCTCTTCGTCATCATCACTTGAACATGCACTAAATGACAGAGCCGTAAGCAGCAATGCCACCATCATTCCGTAATACTTAATCTTGTTCATCATCCTTTCTATTGGTTAATTGATTATTTGGTTATTTGGGATGCAAAATTACTAAAAAATCTTCAGAAGCAGTAGCCTTTGGGGGACTTTTTTCAAGGGCTTTACAGTGTCAGTGCCGCTATCGTGGCATCGCGGGCGTTTCTGTCCCCCGGAAATCGGGGGAGCCGAAGGGGCTTGTTCCCACGTCACCCGTAATTCTCGTCCCTCCCCGTCGCATATTTCGTCCCGAGCAGATGTAATACCTGGCAGCCTCTGGAGGGTGCGGAGAAGATAGAAATATGAAAAAGTCCAAAAAGACGAATCGTCCAATTTCGGGCGTTTTTTTTGACATTTGTGTTTTTGAAAATGTCGGGCAAAAAATGAAATCTGGAGCGTAGGGAAGTGAAAAGTGAAGAGTGAAAAGTGAAAAATAACCCCTGCGGAGGGTGAAAGTAGGTCTTTTAGGTTGTAATAGTAGGTCTTTTGCCTCGCAATAGCAGGTCTTTTACAAGGTGAAAGTAGGTCTTTCACTGGGTAATAGCAGGTCTTTTACCCCGATTTTCGTGGTCGTTTTTGCGGTTTTTATGGGTGATTTTTGGCGCGAGACGCGCCAAACACTTGACACTCAGGGGTTTGGGTATTCGTTATATTTTGCGCGTTATTTGCGGGCGCGGGCGACTGCGCTCCGAAATACGCGCTAATTTTGAAGGGGCTAAAAATCACTTTTGACTAAAAAACAGGCAAAAATTGAGCAAAGTGTAAAATCCGTGTTATTTCAAAACGATAGCGGAATAGCTTTACACACACGCACACCATTAGGAGGCGACGTGTCTCACGTCGCGACTGTCAAAGATGCAGGTTGAGATGCTGATAATGGTGAAGTAAGCTGAAGGCGGTGGCTGATGAGAATGACTCTGCTGATGGCGCAGGTCACTGATTGCGACGTGAGGACACGTAGCCTCCTAAGGAAACACGGAACTCCCGCCACTTCTGTGCTCAGCGCATTGCCTTGTCAAAGAAGTCTGCTATCTCTTCCTGCATGGCACGGTTGAGGAAGTGCTTCTCCGGCCATATCTTTGTGACGAGTCTGTCGTCCTTTCCCTGGCTGTGCCACACCTCGCGCATCACGCCGTATGATGCCTCAACGCCCGGTACGGGGAAGAGTTTGTCGCGGTCACCGTTGAAGAACAGCGCCGGCTTGGGGCATATCAGCGATGCCACATGGGGATAGTCCATCAGGTTACGGATGCCGGGGATGAGCATCGAATACGCCGAGCCGCCCTTGTTCTGGTTGTTGGAGAGCGACATGAGGTGTTCCGTGTCATTAATCCAGCACACGGCAGCAGAGGCTTTGATGTCGTCAGACAGTGCCGCGAGCATCCAGGAGCGGTATGCTCCCATTGAGAAACCGAGGCACGCAACCTTGCGCTTATCTACCACAGGCAGCTGAGCGAGGAATGCCGCAGCGCGCATATCGTCCCACGTTATCCATGCTCCCCACGATGTACCCATCTGCAGGAGGTTGGAAGCCAGCGCCTGCTGGGCGTCGTAGGTCTTCTGTTTGCGCTCCTTGGTGGAGAGAGCATCGGCTATTTTCTTTCCCGACGTAGCGCCACTGCCGTCTATGCGGTCTTCCTTACGGCTCCTGTCGCCCCAGAAGAGGGCGTCGAAGCTGAGCACGACGTAGCCTCGCCGTGCAAACTCATCACCTACGTAGCGCCCGTCATAGCACGCCTCCACCCATTGTTGGGCATCGGCAGTGATGACAGAATCAACCCCGAAGGGCCTCACCATCTTCTCCTTGCCGATGGCAAAGTGCGCTCCGTGGTCGTGAAGCATCAGCACCGCCGGAGCCGGAGTGACAGACGGCACAAGGAGATAGGCCGTGATGCGCTCCCACTTATTGATGTTGAAACGTATCTTCTGAGCCTCATAGCCGTCACGCTGCTCGCGCTCCACTACCTCGTAGGCAAAGCTATCTGGGGCAGGAGGAGCCAGTTGCATGGTCTTGAAGATTTCCTCACGCGCGGCCTTGCGCCACGCGTCAAAGGACATTTCACCCTTTTTGGCCTGCCAAGACCAGGGGAAGGTGAGCTGTTGTTTCAGTTCGGCATAGAATGTGGGCATGTTGTTCTCAAGTCCATAGTCCTGTGCACACACATTGCCAAGTTGTGTGAACAGACATATCAGCGTCGATATGACAAGTAACGAATATCTCATAGCGTTAATTTTGCTTTCTGTTAAAGTAAAAAATAGCCCCGCTGCTCATCCCGGATGAGCGGCGGGGCATGTGTCTTTTCCTTTTTCGTTTTATAGTATTGATGAAAGCGAAAGATTGGGTTTTGTTATCTTAATTGCTCTGCAAAGGTAAGTGAAATTATTTAACAATTAGTAATTCACTACCTACTATTTACTGTGTGTTTGCTTTTTTTAACATTGTGTACCCACACAGTTTTGGTGCCTCACACTCGGAGGGTATTATTTGCGTCCAAAGTCTGCAGGAATCTCACCCCATTCCTTCGTGTTCCATTTCAATATCTCAGGTCGGAACGAATGCGTTTTCAGCCATTTTTCAGCCCTTTCCACCAGCTCCAAAGCCTGCCTTGTGTCCTCTGAAGCCTTCAGCGTCGTTTTGCATTTTTGCTTCTTCACCCACAGTTGGGCGTTGACAGAGTCGCTATAGATGGTATATCCTTTAATCCCGCGCTGCTCCATGAGCGCCATAGCGTGTACGATAGCAAGGAACTCGCCTATATTGTTCGTGCCCTTGATGGGTCCGAAATGAAATATAGTCTTCCCTGTATCGAGGTCCACACCACGATACTCCATTGGTCCGGGGTTACCCAGACAAGAGGCGTCAACGGCCCAGGCGCGTGTCATTGATGGTAAAATGGTAAATTGTACATGGTAAATGGTACATGGAATTTACATTCTCTCAGGCACCTCTATGCCGAGCAGGGCCATGCCGTTCTTGATGGTTTTGGCAACATTAGCCGAGATAGCCAGGCGCAGCTGCTTCTGCTCAGGCGTATCAGCCGAGAGGACGGAGTAGTCATGGTAGAACTGATTGAAGGCCTTGGTAAGCTCATAGCAGTAGTTTGCTATACCCGACGGACTGTAATCCATGCCTGCCTGAGCCACCGCAGCGGGGTATTCCGCAATCTTCTGAATCAGCGAGATCTCCTTCTCGTTCAGCTCCACAGCGCCGGCAGCGGGTACTGTCAGCTGAAGCCCCTGCTCTTCGGCCCTCCTTATTATACTGCGTATGCGTGCGTACGTGTATTGTATGAATGGTCCTGTGTTGCCGTTGAAGTCAATTGACTCCTCTGGATTGAAGAGCATATTCTTTCTTGCATCCACTTTCAGGATGAAATACTTCAGTGCTCCCATGCCGACGATGCGTGCCGTCTCTTGCTTTTCAGCCTCGGTCATATCGTCATTTTTGCCGGTTTCATCGCTCATTTGGCGTGCATCGGCAATCATCGCAGCTATCAGGTCATCGGCATCAACCACCGTTCCCTCCCTGGACTTCATCTTTCCGTTGGGCAGTTCCACCATGCCGTAAGAGAAGTGCACGAGGTCTTTGCCCCACTTGAAGCCCAGCTTGTCGAGCAGAATGGACAGAACCTGGAAGTGATAGTTCTGCTCATTGCCCACAACGTATATCATTTTGTCAATGGGATAATCCTGGAAACGCAGCTTAGCGGTACCGATATCCTGCGTCATATATACCGAAGTGCCGTCGGAACGCAGCAGCAGCTTCTCGTCCAGGCCCTCCTTGGTCAGGTCTGCCCATACGCTGTTGTCGTCGCGACGATAGAAGAAACCCTTCTGCAAGCCTTCCTCCACCTTCTCTTTTCCTTCGAGATAGGTGTCTGACTCATAGTATATCTTGTCGAAGCTGACGCCCAGTGCCTTGTATGTCTCATCGAAACCGGCATAGACCCATTCGTTCATCTTCCTCCAAAGCGCACGCACCTCGGGGTCATTCTGCTCCCATTTCACGAGCATTGCGTGTGCCTCCTTGATGAGCGGAGCCTCGTTCTTGGCCTTCTCCTTTGCGGCATCCTCTGTCATTCCCTCTGCCACATACTGCCTTGCGAGCTCATCACACTCTGCCTTATAGTGCTTATCGAACTCCACATAATAGTCGCCGATGAGGTGATCGCCCTTCTTTCCGCTGCTCTCGGGGGTCTCGCCGTTGCCCCACTTCAGCCACGCCAGCATACTCTTGCAGATGTGTATGCCGCGGTCGTTGACGATATTCGTCTTCACAACCTTGTTGCCATTGGCCTGCATAATCTGCGCCAGCGACCA
>DEKQ01000070.1:0-678 GCA_002353975.1 Prevotellaceae bacterium UBA2718 | reverse complement strand
GGAGATGAGTACTCAATCATTACCAGCGGACTGTCCTCCGTAGCGGCTTTCTCGCCGAAATGCGGGTCCGCGTCGATGGCTTTCAGCTTCTCAATCCACGCGCCGGAGCCGATGCTGAGGTTCAGGAAGCCCTTCACTACGTTATACTTGCTTATGGCATTGCAGTTTGCCTGCAGCCACTCGCCAATCTCCGAAGCGGTATCCTCGGGTGATTTCTTTGACATCTTGAGGAAAGGGAACACCACAAGTGTCAGGTTTCCCTCAAATTCTGCGCGCGTCTTCTGCAGCTGCACCATCTTCTCGGGCACTTCCTGCCCATAGAGCTGCTTAACGGCCTCGATGGCGGCAGCCTGTATCATACTTTCTATATTCATCTCTTGAGGTTGATTGTTTCTTTTCGGCTGCAAAATTAGTGATTTTTAATCAATTATCAGCATTTTCACAATCAAAATTCTGCCTGCCGCAAGCAAGCCTCGCGCCGAAGCACCCGTCAAACAGACTCTCGCTAAACGCAGCGATTCTGAAAACAAGAACGCCCAAAGAGCTGGAACTTTTCTCCAAGCCCCTGAATAAAGGCTTCTCCACGGGGCAGAAAAGTCAGGAAATCGGGCTGCAAAAACAAGAATCACGCCATGATTCCATAAAATCACGCCACGATTCCATAAAATCACGTCATGA
>DEKQ01000008.1:1357-3928 GCA_002353975.1 Prevotellaceae bacterium UBA2718 | reverse complement strand
GGCATAGACGCATACGTCAGGAAGCGACTTGGGAAATACCCTCCCCCCCCGCCCCCCTCTCCAAGGGGCGAGGGGGAGAAGGGGGCTCCCTCCCCTTTGGGGAGGGCTGGGGAGAGGTTACAGCGGTACTTACTACCCTCGGATTTGATGTGTAGGCAACACCCCGAAATAGGATTAACCACCCTGTTTCGGGGATTTTTGTGTGGGGTCGGGGGAAAGCGCCGCGCTCGGCACTCTGTGACGCTTGCGTAACAAAGTGGAGCAAGCGCTCGGCCCTATGGGACGCTTGCGTAACATCGTGGAGCAAGAAGGTGCTATAGGCCACAGACGGGGCACAAGCCCCCGGTAAAGGCCATACAGCTGACGGAAAACCAGGATAAAGGGACGGTTCCCTGATGCCAGAGGGACAGAAACCCCTGTTGCTGCGTCCATCCGCGTCGTAGATTGCATAGGAGGCGACGTGTCTCACGTCGCAACGGCCAACGATACCGATAATGACTCTGCTGATGTGACGCTGCTGGTTGCGACGTGGGACACGTCGCCTCCTAAGGTCCGCGAAACGATTAGAAGTTAAAGCCATCACCATTAGCCGTCAGACAGTTAAGACATTTGCCCTCTATCTCCCTCTATCTCCTTCTATCTCCCTCTTACTCCTTAGCGGGCAGAAAGGTGTAGGTGCATGTAGGTGAATGCAGGTGGCATTCATGTCACAACGCCATATACACTAACAAGTTACAGCGGAAATGTAGGTAAACCCGAAAATTGTGGCACACTCAATATGTGTTTGTAAATTGTGCTTAATGCTTTATTTGCATGTCGTTAAGGCTGAAAATCACGGATTTCCGTGATTGCAGTTTCGCTTTTTTCTGCTATCTTTGCAGCAGAAATGAAAAAAAGCTCACGGTAGTGCATTTGTTTGCGAAAAAAGTAGTAAATTTACACTGTCGTCCCGGCAGTCTATGGCCAATCAACTGATTAAGCAGAACAAATGTGGCATCACGCCTTTTTTGTGACTGTATGGAATATGGGCAACTTGAAATTATGACAGACGTAGAAAGACATAGAGTGGAAGACTTGTCAATAGCCATCATCGATGACCATGAGGTCGTATTGGAAGGCATCAAGAGTTTCCTCGAGAAAAGCGGCATCAGGTATGTGGAAGCCTTTGCCAAGGCAAGCGACTTGCTTGCCCGGGCTTCGGTAGTGAACTTCAATCAGTTTATTATTGATGTGGAACTGCCTGACATGGATGCTGCTGAGCTGATTGATGCCATCCACACACTGCAGCCTCACTCACACATCATAGTCAACACGATGCATGAGGAGCTGTGGGTAGTGGAGAGGATGACTGAGAAGAAAGTAGATGGCGTGATATACAAGTCTGGGCAGCTGGAACAACTCATAGAGGCCATATCGGCTGTGGCTGACGGAAGGCAGTATTTCTGTGCGAAGTTCCGCAAGTCTCAGCGGCAGATAGAAATGAGAGGAGATGTGCTCTCTAACCGCGAGCAGGAAGTGCTGAGATGCATAGCGCAGGGATGTTCTACGAAGCAGATAGCCCAAATGCTCTTTATATCCGAAAACACAGTAGAGAGTCACAGGCAGAAGCTGTTCCGCAAGATGCATGCCCGCAATATGGCGGAACTCGTCATCAAGGCCATAGCCGAAGGTTATATCGACCCGTCGAAAATTGAAACTTAGTTTTTTTTCTACCTCACAAGAATCTTCCTGCCGTTGCGCAAGTATATGCCGTGTCTTGGACACTGCACCCTGCGACCGCTGAGGTCATAGATGACACCATCGGTAAGAGACGAGTTGACGGGCTGCTTTACCTCACGTATGCCAGTCGGGTCGGGGATAGGAGTCGGCTCTAATCCCGTAGGAACCTGAGACATATCCATACCAACTCCCAGATAGTAACCGCCGATATGGTTTGGCTGATTGTAGCCCACCTGCTGATGAATGGTCTGCATGAAGTAGTTGTGGTCGCTCATCAGGTACGGGAACTTATATGAACTGGGATACCAGGTGGAGAATATCTTGATGCATTTCAGCTTCGTTTCATCGGGGAATATCACCTCCTCACGCCAGTCGCCCAAGAAGTCGCCATACCAGCCGGGGTTACCCTTTGTGTCGTTGTTGGAACTCATGCCGTGCTTCCATATTGTGTACGTACGTCCACTCGCCATGCTGTTGATGATATTGTCCTCCATTTGCTGGCGTATCAGCGAGCCGTCAAACCAGATGGCCATTGAGCAACCGCCCTTGATACTCTTTGTATTGATGTCAGTCTCGGTGCCGTCTGCCTTAATGATGTTGCCCTGATAGTAATAGAACTCATATCCGGGATAGTTTGCATTAAACTCTCCCACGAGGCAACGCCCGGTGTCGTTGTCGCTTGCAGCATCCTTTTTCCATATCACGCTGCCGTCCTGGAGATTATAGTGCGTGTGTGGAGTGGTCGCATGTATTAAGCATTAAGCAATAAGCAATAAGCAATAAGCATTAAGCATTTAGCAAGAAGGCCTTGAAGTCTGCAAAGTTCTTTGACATCTCGATGCTTTGCTTTGT
>DEKQ01000008.1:0-1259 GCA_002353975.1 Prevotellaceae bacterium UBA2718 | reverse complement strand
TTCTCTTTGAACTTTGCGGGGTGTGCAGTCTCGCAGAATACTCCCACCTCTCCGGGCTTCAGGAGTTCTTTGAGAGCCTGATATCCGCAAGCTCCGTGCGGGTCGAGTATATACTTCGTCTCTGCATAGCATTCCTGCATTGTCTGTCTGATGCGCTCATCCTTGTATGTAGCGCCGGAGATGAGGCTCGTGATGGCCTTGTGGTCGCCCTTGTAGAGGTCGTAGATGCGTGCGAAGTTTGATGGATCGCCTACGTCCATGGCGTTTGCCAGAGTTGCTTTTGATGGCTGTGGGTGATATTCGCCTGTCTGCAGATAGTTGTAGAAGATGTCGTTGGCGTTGTTGGCAGCCACGAAACGCTTTATTGGTAGTCCCATGCGGTGTCCGAAGAGTGCCGAGCAGATGTTGCCGAAGTTGCCTGAAGGCACACACATGACGAGTTCGTCGGCCTTGCCCAGAGCCTTCATGCGAGCGTATGCGTTGAAATAATAGAAAGACTGCGGCAGGAATCGGGCTACGTTGATTGAGTTGGCCGACGTGAGTTTCATGTGGGCATTGAGCTCAGCATCCATGAAGGCGGCTTTGACGAGTGCCTGACAGTCATCGAACACGCCGTCCACCTCTACTGCCGTGATGTTCTTGCCCAGCGTGGTGAACTGGCACTCCTGTATGGGGCTGACCTTTCCTTTGGGGTAGAGCACATATACGTGTATGCCGTCCACGCCGAGGAAACCATTGGCAACGGCGCTGCCGGTGTCGCCGGATGTGGCAACGAGCACATTGACCTGGCTGCCCTCGCCCTCCTTCTTCAGGAAGTACTGCAGCAGTCGCGCCATAAAGCGTGCACCGACATCCTTGAATGCCAGCGTGGGGCCGTGAAACAGTTCCAGCGCATAGATATTGTCTGTCACGGGAACTACGGGGCAATCGAATGCCAGCGTGTCATACACAATCTTCTTCAGGGCATCAGCCTCCACGTCTTCTCCGAAGAATGCGTCAGCAACGGTATAGGCTATTTCCTGAAAAGACATCTTCTCGATGTTGTCAAAGAATTCCTTTGGCAGAGCCTTGATATTCTCGGGCATATAGAGACCTTTATCCTCTGCCAGGCCCTTTACGACAGCCTTCTCCAGTGTCGCAACGGGGGCTTGTTTGTTGGTTGAATAGTATTTCATGTTCTTTAATTTGCTAAATTATGTCTATGTGTTTGAATAAATTGAGAATTGAGAACTGAGAATTGAGAATTATGATTACATCAG